>JAMFSA010000132.1 GCA_026225055.1 Mucilaginibacter xinganensis
ATCGGGGCTGCTCAATTCAGCTTCAACGTTTTTCCAGCGTTGAAATATCGCTTCTAATTTCTCTAACATATATTTATTTGAAATAATTATAGCCAGCGCCAGGCTAGTAATTCCAGGTTTTGACTATTGGCTTTATATAAAAAAGCGCACAAAAATACGATTTTTTAGCCACATTTTAATTCACCGGAGTGTAAATAGATGTGCAGATATGCGGATGTGCAAATGTGCTGATATTTTAATGAATGAGTACCGATGTGACCTTCATTTGCACATACGCATATCTGCACATCAAAACATCTAACTAAAGTATTTCAAGCTCAATTCCTCTCCGTCAAATTCGGCGTAGGAGTTGTAGTTGATCCACTCACCCAGGTTTATGTAGCGGGTTTTATCGGTAAGGGGTATATCCAGCGGTAAATGCCGGTGGCCGAAGATCAGGAAATCATAATAGGTGGTTTGCAGCACTTCTTTGCTGTAAGTTACCAGCCACTCTTGCTCATATACCTTGCGGTCTTCTTTTTTATCGTTTACAATACGGCTGTTTTGCGACCAGCGGTTAGCTATGCCTATGCCCAGATTTGGGTGCAGGCGCGCAAAAAGCCATTGACACAATTTACTGCGAAAGAATTTCTTGAGGATCTTATATTTTCTGTCGCCCGGGCCCAAACCATCGCCATGGTGCAGGAAGAACTTTTTACCGCCTCGTTCTATTACCAGTTCGTTAGTGATAATAGTTGCACCAAATTCGTTCACAAAGTAATCGAACATCCACATATCATGGTTGCCTTTAAACATCCACAATTTTACGCCAGCGTCGGTTAACTCAGCCAGTTTGCCCAATAAACGGATATAGCCTTTGGGCACTACTGTTTTATATTCAAACCAGAAATCAAAAACATCGCCCATTAAAAAAACTTCGGCGGCATCTGCCTTTATACTATCCAGCCAGCGCACAAAACGATCCTCACGCTGGCGCGATGATTCGTAACTACCTGCACCTAAGTGGATATCGGAAGCAAAATAAATTTTATTGGGGCTTGGCATGCAGGTAAAAGTACGTTGTTACAATGAAAAGAGAAAGGTTTAAGTATTACATTAATCCAACGCCAAAATATCCTAAAAATATGATCACCAAAAAAATTACCAGCATAGGGCTAAGGACGCTTTTGGGGTAA
The DNA here is from genome assembly GCA_026225055.1 of Mucilaginibacter xinganensis. Lineage (GTDB taxonomy): Bacteria > Bacteroidota > Bacteroidia > Sphingobacteriales > Sphingobacteriaceae > Mucilaginibacter > Mucilaginibacter xinganensis_A. The sequence continues at coordinate 1,176 of JAMFSA010000132.1, forward strand.
TAATCATCATCAGGAAAATACCGTTTAAAAATAACCCTGCATAAAACCAGCGCGGTTAAGATCTTCAGTACAAGGAAAGAAAGACTGAAAACAATAAGATGGTCATATCTATTTTATAAACCACCAGTAATTTATTTTCTACATAAGTTATAACCGCTGTATATAAAATCAAACCCGACAATACTGTATAAAACGCTTTTTTGTATCCCGCTGCATTTAAATTTATGAGCAACAATGCGCCACCAAATATAGGGTCGAGCATTGAGAACCAAAAAATTGCCGTTTTTGAATATATTTCAACGTAATCACCACCCTGTTCTTCCGACACGTTGTTATCATCAATTTCCATGCGCCAAATATAATACTAAAAAATATTGGCGCTAAGTAAATTGTGAATGTTCGGCTTTAAAAATGGCTTTCAGGTTTTCGTTTATCTATACATAATTCTTAAACTAATGTTCATAATAAAATAACCTGTCAGTTAAACACAAATCTGCTATTTTCACGTTTTGCATTCATCAATAAGTTTGTTGTTCAGCTCATGAAACAATATGAAAGTTAATTCGGTTATCATTTTTACGTTGTTTTTATTTATGCTGACAGCCGCATCTGCCCAGGATAAATGGGAATTGAGGCGCAATGAAGATGGCATCACTATTTATTCACGGCAATCGGCAGATGGTAAGTTAGTGGAACTTCGCCTGCTCTGCCAGCTTGATGCCACGCCCGAGGAGCTTATAAAGCAGCTTATGGATATTAACAGCTACAGCAGTTGGGTTTACAGCAACAGAAAGTCGGCCATTATAAAAAGAGTGAATGACCACGATATTATTTATTTTACCGAATCGCACCTGCCCTGGCCCATACAGGACCGCGACCTGGTAGTTGAACTTAATATAGAACCGGTTACCACCCCGAATGCAACGCAGATAATATTGGTTAAGAGTGTTGATGGCATACTGCCGCCCAAAAGGCATTTCATTCGCGTACCTTATTCGCTGGTAACTTGGCGCATAACACCTATACCCGGCAATAAAGTAAATATCGACTATACTTTTAGCCTTAACCCGGGAGGTAGCATCCCGAAATGGCTGGTGAATATGACCATCACCACAGGCCCTTATAAATCGTTTGTAAAACTGCGGGAGCTGCTGAAAGTGGAGCGGAATAAACGGTAAAATTGAGTCGCAGCTTTGAATTTCACCTTAAAAAACTATCTTTATTTCCTGTTTTAACCAAAAAATGACCAAAACTATTTGCTTAGCTGCATGTGCATTTTTACTTTGCAGTTTTACGTACGCCCAACAAATGACTATTAAAACACTGCCATACCCCAAAACCAAAAAAGTAAATACCGTTGATACTTATTTCGACACCGAAGTACCGGACCCATACCGCTGGCTGGAAGACGACCGCGCCGATGATACCAAAGAATGGGTAAAGGCTGAAAATACAGTTACCGAAAATTACTTGTCGCAAATACCTTTCCGCGAGGCTATCCGCAAGCAACTGGAAACCTTGTGGAACTATGAAAAATATAGCGCTCCTTTTAAAGAAGGGCAATACACTTATTTTTATAAGAATGATGGCCTGCAAAGTCAATCGGTTTTGTACAGGCAGATAGGTAACGGTGCGCCGGAGGTGTTTTTGGATCCTAACAAGTTTTCTGTAGATGGTACAACCTCTATGCAGGGCATCGATTTTACTAAGGATGGCAGTATGGCGGCTTACCAGTTATCTGAAGGTGGTTCCGACTGGCGCAAAGTGATCGTTATTAAAACTACCGATAAAAGTATTATTGGCGATACGCTGCACGATGTAAAATTCAGTGGCATAGCCTGGAAAGGCGACGAGGGTTTTTATTATAGCAGCTACGATAAACCCAAAGAAGGCAGTCAGCTTGCGGGATTGACACAGTACCATAAATTATTCTACCATAAGTTAGGTACACCACAAATTACCGACAAATTAATTTTTGGAGGCGAAGCTACACCACGCCGTTACATAGGCGCTTATTTAACCGAAGACGAACGCTTTTTGGTGATAACCGCAGCTAATACTACAACAGGCAACGAGCTTTACCTGGAAGACCTGAGCAAACCGGGAAGCGGCATAGTTAATGTGGTTGATAACTTCGATAATGAGCATAGTATTCTGGATAACGTGGGTAGTAAGCTGTACATCATTACCAACCTGTATTCGCCCAATTTTAAGATTGTCACTGTGGACGCGGCTACTCCGCAGATTGTTTACTGGAAGGACCTGATCCATCAAACCAAAAATGTATTAACCGCATCAACCGGCGGTGGTAAAATATTTGCCGAATATCTGAAAGATGCAACCTCACTTGTTGAGCAGTATGATATGGATGGCAAACTGGAACGCACCATCAATTTGCCATCAGTAGGCACTGCGGCCGGTTTTGGGGCGAAGAAAGAAGAGAAGGAAGTATATTATACCTTCACTAGTTATATTTATCCATCCACTATTTTTAAGTACGATATCGCCAGCGGGCAATCAATCCTGTATAAAAAATCGGGGGTAAAGTTTAATCCGGAGCAATATCAATCGGAACAGGTTTTTTATGCCTCAAAGGATGGCACCAAGATCCCGATGATCATCACTTATAAAAAAGGAACTGTGTTGAATGGTAACAATCCGCTATTATTATATGCCTATGGTGGTTTCGGGGTGAGTTTAACGCCTGCCTTCAGCACATCAAACATTATTTTTTTAGAGCATGGCGGCATTTATGCTGTGCCTAACCTGCGCGGTGGCGGCGAATACGGCGAAACATGGCACCGAAAAGGCATAAAAATGCACAAGCAAAATGTATTTGATGATTTTATTGCCGCTGCCGAATACCTCATTAAACATAAATATACTTCAAAAGATTACCTGGCTATTTCAGGTGGATCGAATGGAGGCTTGCTCGTTGGAGCTATCATAACGCAGCGTCCTGATCTGTTTAAGGTGGCTTTCCCGGCTGTTGGGGTTTTGGATATGCTGCGCTACAATAAATTTACTGCCGGCGCAGGTTGGAGTTATGATTATGGCACAGCCGAAGACTCTAAGGAAATGTTTAATTACCTGTATAAATATTCGCCGTACCATGCCTTAAAACCCGGCAATTATCCGGCAACCATGATCACTACCGGCGATCATGATGATCGTGTGGTACCCGCGCATTCCTTTAAATTCGCGGCGCGTTTGCAGGAATATCAGACCGGCCCAGCTCCGGTGCTTATCCGTATTGAAACCAAGGCTGGTCACGGTGCCGGTAAATCAACCGCCCAGGTTATTAATGAGCAGGCTGATAAATGGGCGTTCTTGTTTGAGAATATGGGGATTGGTTGGTAGTGGTATTGCTTTTAATTCCTGCATTTTTATCCCACCGCGCGTCATTTTAGATTAGCTTCAACAAAATAATATAGGTTATTATTATTGTTGAAGCTTTCTTTTTGCTTCTTTTTCTTTGTTAATAACCTTGATTTTTGTGGAGAAGTTAACAACGGTAAGGGTGCATTATCGTCATTGCCAGGCTTAAAGGCCTATGCCTCGATTGAATCCCTTACCGCTTGTTTTAAACTGTGGCATCAAATAGAAATTAGAGTTTGGAAGGCTCATTAGTAAGGTATTGATGTGGTTTAAAACCGTTAACTGTTTACTTACATAAACAGAGCAAAGATATGGAATTTGAATTTTTCATTGGGATTGATGTATCCAAGAATGAACTGGACTTCTCGGTTCAGCAAGGCAAGTGTTTTCTTTTTCACAAGGAAATAATCAATGAGCCGGAAGCTATTAAGATGCTTTTAAAAGAGCTTAGCAAACTATGCGGCTTTTCCTTAAGCAAGGCGGTCTTCTGTATGGAGCATACGGGTATTTACAGTAACCATCTGTTATCCTGTTTGTATCAGAACAGGGCAAACATCTGTTTGGAATCAGCTACCCAGATCAAGCGTTCGCTGGGTAATCTTCGCGGTAAGAATGATAAAGTTGATTCCATGCGGATCGCAGCCTATGCCTATAAAAACAGGGAAGAACTGCGTTTATGGTCACCCAGACGGGAACAAGTTCAGCAACTGGCTCATTTATCTTCTACCCGTTCAAGGCTTATAAAAGCGAAGAAGATGCTAAAAACACCACTTAGGGAGTATGGTTCTTTTGTTAAAAAGAAAGCATCCAAACAAAATACAGCTGTATGCAATAAAGCATTGAATGGGATTGAAGCAAGCCTGGAAAATGTGGAGAAACTGATCATGAGCATCATTAATACTGATCCTGAACTGAAACGCTTGTTCACGCTGGTTACCTCTGTAGTGGGGATTGGCAGAGTTACAGCTGTACAGCTATTGGTCACCACTAACGAGTTTAAAGATATCAATAATGGGAAGTCATACGCCTGCTATGCAGGTTTGGTTCCCTACCTTGAAGAATCGGGTGTATTCAAAGGCAAAGGCAGGATCTCGCATATGGCCAATAAAAAAGTAAAGACACTTTTGCATATGGCTGCCTTAGTAGCTATTCAGCATAATGAGGAGTTAAAGCTTTATTACGAACGAAAAGTCAACATCGAAAAGAAGAACAAAATGAGCGTTATAAACGCTGTCAGGAATAAACTTGTGCAACGTATATTCTCCTGTGTTAACCAAAATAGAAAATATGAAAAAAATTATCTTAAATCAGTTGCTTAGATCATAGAAATCGAGGTACGAAGAAATCCCCAACTATACAGAGCGGTCTTGCATGATTGACCTGCTAATCGGGGATTGCTTCGTACCTCGCAATGACGATCGGTGATTTTTTGGGTAAAGTTTTACCGCGTAAATTCCTTCTGCACAATTAAAAAACTGGCACGCTCTGTTTTATGAAAAGGGATATCCCAATTACCTTGATAGGTTATTTTTGTAGGATATAGCTCGCCGTTGAACCTGTTGAGTTCCATATTCATCTGCACATCAAAATCAATGAACATGTTGTGGTATTTAAGGTTAACGTAGCGACCTAATATCTGGAATGTTCGGGTATCAAAAATAGTAGTGAGTTCTTTTATCACCACATCATTATCCGCCGTGCTCAATTTCTGGATCACCCTGAAACGGTAAACAGGAATGCTATCCAGGTATTTGCCACGGGCAAACTGGTAGTCATAATACTGCCGCATATCCGGCGAAAAGATCTCTGTTTTATTGCTGATGAAAGGAATTCCATCAACCCGATGTCCGGGCGCAAATATCAGGGTCTTCAGTTTGTCTTTGTAGGATTGATCTTTACTGCCATTGGTACTTTTTGCACCTAATGGATTGCTGCCATTAGTGTTATAGGCATTGGTAAAAATGTAATCGAACATATTAACCGTGTACAGTTGGTATTTACCATCCTTTTTGTAAACGTTGCCGCTATCACGCTTAGCTTGATATTCAACTTTAGGGATACCGCCGACATCTGTGCGTTTTATTTTGCGGTATATTTTACCGTCAATTTTATTGTGCTTGTCGTAGGTGTAAATATAATTCTCCGCAACAAAAGAGGCTTTTTTCATGTTACGAAAAGCCTGGTAAAAGCTGGTATCGTTTAATACGGCATCAATAAAATCTTGTACGTTTAATTTATGCGAATGGATATTGATAGGAGAATCAATAACAATGGTGCGGATGGTATCGGGGTTAAAGCGTTTTACTTGTTGAGCTTTTGAGGTGAAAGCGAAAAGGAGAAAGGTGAGGGCTAATAAAACGCTTTTTTTCATAGGTGATATTTTTAGCGCGTAGGGTGTATCTTAGGCTATGTTATCAAATTAAGAAACACCGTAGGTGTTAAATGTCGGTAACAGGAGAACAAACCAAAAATTCGTGCCGTTAGGTACGAAACTAAACGAAGAAGTTGCGTACCTGACGGCACGCTATAAATTTTATATTTATCTTTTCTACCGACATTTTGCGGTGCACTTGCAGCCTATGTACTACCCAATTATATTGCTCGGGGTGCCGCCCTTTTAATGCTCTACTACCCTTAATTCCCCAACTGTTTAATAGCCAAATATGCCATTAAACCAGTGCTTAGCTCCAGTGCAGATTCCTCTACATCAAAGGTTGGCGTATGTACCGATGAGGTAATGCCACGGCTCTCGTTACGGGTACCCAAACGGTAAAAGCATGAATCCGCCTGTTGCGAGTAGAAAGCAAAATCTTCGGCTGCCATCCATATATCCAGGTCGAGCACGTTCTCTTTGCCTAAATAATCTTCGGCATGGCCACGGGTTGATGCGGTTAGCTTTTCTTCGTTCACTAAAAAAGGATAGCCTTTCATAATATTGAACTCGCAACTGCCGCCCATGCTTTCAGCAATGCCTTCAGCCATTTTTTTCATGCGGATGTGCGCATCAGCGCGCCATTTTTCATCCATCGTGCGGAAAGTGCCTTCTAAATAAACCTCGTTCGGGATAACGTTGGTAGCACCGTTGGCAATCACTTTACCAAACGACAATACCGACGGGTTTTTAGGATCGGCAAAACGGCTCACTACCTGTTGCAGCGCCGTTAATATATGCGCGGTGATAATTACCGGGTCGATATTTTGCTGAGGTTGCGCAGCATGACCGCCTTTGCCTTTTACAGTAACATATAATTCATCAGCCGAAGCCATGTATTTTCCGGCTCGGAAACCTACTTTACCGGCATCAATTAAAGGCATTACGTGCTGCCCTAATACCGCCTGCGGTTTAGGGTTCTCCAACACGCCTTCCTTTATCATCAGGCTGGCACCGCCGGGTAATTTTTCCTCAGCAGGCTGAAAGATCAGTTTTATGGTGCCGCCAAATTCGCTTTTAAAACTGGTTAATATCTGCGCCGTACCCAGTAATGACGAAGTATGAACATCATGACCACAGGCATGCATTACACCATTATTTTGTGAGCGATATGGCACATCGTTAGCTTCCAGTATCGGCAGCGCATCCATATCGGCACGCAGGGCAACTACGTTGTTTGATGGTTTATCACCTTTTATAAGGGCCACCAAACCGGTGTCAGCCATTTTGTGATATTCGAGCCCTAGTTCTTCCAGTTTCCTGGCTACAAAGGCAGATGTTTCTACCTCGTGAAATGAAAGTTCGGGATGGGAGTGTAAATGACGACGGTTGGCTACAACACCGCTAAATATATTGCCGGATAGTTCCCTTATCTTGTCCTGGATCATTCTGTATCAAGTTTTGGAAGATTGATCTTCTCTTGTATAATAAAAATACCGTTAAACAACGATTTCAGGTCCTGCTGCATTTTTTCAGCCTCAAGCCTGGTTCTGTAATCGCCTACACGTACCTTAAAGTTGGGGGCGCGGTAGGTTAAGTAAGTTGTGAGGTCGGGATATTTTGCCTGAAATTTTGCCTGCGCATCATACGCGGCTTTACGGTCGGAGCCACTGAAGATCTGGATTCGGTAACCATCGGATGAAGCGGGCGCAATATTCTTCCCTTTATCGCCCACCACATAATCCTGCACCAGCGAATCTACTTTCGGGTCTTTCACAACTTCTACCTTGCCTTTATCCTGTGCAAACAGTAAGCCCGGCAATAGTAACAACCCAAAAAGCACACAGCACCTTATAGGTGCTGCTGCAAAATTTCTATAAAAAGATGCCCCATCTCTCATCCCCAGTAATTAATTACGCCAGGCCTTGACCGTGGCAGTTTTTAAACTTTTTACCGCTTCCGCAAGGGCAGGCATCATTACGCCCTACTTTTTGCTCAACACGTACCGGGGTAGCTTTTTGCGGCTCACGGGTATCATCAAGCATTGGTATACCACTGCTTTGGCTTACTAATTCAGGTTTTGAGGTACGCATTTGCTTCATATCCGTACGTGGCTGCGGTCTTGCTTCGCGAACATCTTCTGCCTGCTGCTGAACCGGTATAACGCCCCTGAACAGGAAGCTTACCATTTCTTTGTTAGTAGCGGCAAGCATATTCCTGAACAACTCAAAAGCCTCAAACTTATAAACCAATAAAGGGTCTTTTTGTTCGTAAACCGCATTTTGTACAGATTGCTTTAACTCATCCATCTCGCGTAAATGCTCTTTCCAGGCATCATCTATTTGCGAAAGTGTTACCATTTTTTCAAATGATTTAAACACTTCCAACCCATGATTCTGGATAGCTTTTTTAAGCGGAACGGCTATCTGGATACCGTGGATACCATCGGTAAATGGCACCATAATATTTTCTACATATTCGCCACGGGTATCATAAACATCTTTCAACACAGGGTATGCCTGGTTAGCGATGCCTTCAGCCTTACGTTTGTAGAATTCCATTACCTCGGCAAAAGTTTTTTCGGTAAGGTTATGGATAGATGTATGACCAAACTCGTCAGCATCAGTATCAATATCAACCGAGAACAAGCGGATTATTTCCAGCTGTAAGCCTTCGTAATTGTTTTGCTCTTTGTATTCGGTAACAATATCTTCAACAACATCATAAATGGTGTTACTCAAATCAACATCCAAACGATCGCCAAACAGCGCGTTTTTACGTTTTGAGTAGATAACCGTACGTTGTGAGTTCATCACATCATCATACTCCAATAAGCGTTTACGAATGCCAAAGTTATTTTCTTCAACTTTCTTCTGCGCACGCTCAATTGATTTGGAGATCATGGAGTGCTGGATAACTTCGCCTTCTTCAACACCCATACGTACCATCATGTTAGAAATACGCTCTGAGCCGAATAAACGCATCAGGTTATCTTCTAACGATACGAAGAACTGGCTCGATCCCGGGTCACCTTGACGACCGGCACGACCACGTAACTGCCTGTCAACACGGCGGGACTCATGCCTTTCGGTACCTACAATGGCTAAACCACCGGCACCTTTAACATTTTCACCCAATTTTATATCCGTACCACGGCCAGCCATGTTAGTAGCAATGGTTACCGTGCCTGATTTACCAGCTTCAGCCACAATGTCGGCCTCTTTCTGGTGCATTTTGGCGTTCAGTACGTTATGTTTTATGCCGCGCAGTTTAAGCATACGGCTCAATAATTCTGAAATTTCAACCGATGTTGTACCTACCAGTACCGGGCGACCGGCTTGTGTAAGCTTAACTATCTCATCGGCTACCGCGTTGTATTTTTCTCGTACGGTACGGTAAACCAAATCCTGCATATCGGCACGGCTGGTTGCCGTGTTGGTAGGGATCTCTACCACATCCAGCTTGTAGATCTGCCAAAACTCACCTGCTTCGGTAACGGCAGTACCCGTCATACCGCAAAGCTTGTGGTACATACGGAAATAGTTTTGCAGGGTGATGGTAGCAAAAGTTTGTGTAGCATCTTCGATCTTCACATTTTCTTTTGCCTCAATAGCCTGGTGCAAGCCATCAGAGTAACGGCGGCCATCTAATACACGGCCTGTTTGCTCATCAACTATCTTTACTTTACCTTCATCAAGGATGTATTCGGTATCCTTTTCAAATAAAGTGTATGCTTTTAATAACTGGTTAACCGAGTGGATACGTTCTGATTTTATAGAGAAATCACGCATCAGCTCATCTTTATTTGCGATCTTGGTATCAGCAGGCAAATCAGATTTTTCGATCTCCGCTATTTCGGTACCTACATCAGGCATTACAAAGAAGTGCGGATCTTCGCCTGAAGCGGTGATCAGTTCGATACCCTTTTCTGCAAGCTCAACCTGGTTGTTTTTCTCATCTATGATAAAGAACAGCTCGGCATCGGCCTTATGCATTTCCTTATTTTGGTCCTGCATATAATAGCCTTCTGTTTTAAGTAAAAGCTGCCTGTTGGCGCCTTCGCTCAAAAATTTGATAAGTGCTTTGCTTTTTGGCAAGCCCCTGTGAGCACGCAATAAAGCTAAACCACCTTCTTCCGGACCGGTTTTGCCTTCGGCGATCAGCTTTTTAGCTTCATTTAACGCGCCGTTAACATATGATTTCTGCGCATTTACCAAACGCTCGATACGTGGTTTCAATTCATAAAACTCATGCTCATCACCGCGGGGGATTGGGCCTGATATAATTAATGGTGTACGGGCATCGTCAATTAAAACAGAGTCAACCTCATCCACCATGGCATAATGCAGCTTGCGTTGTACCAATTCTTCCGGGCTGCGTGTCATATTGTCACGCAGGTAATCAAAACCGAATTCGTTGTTGGTGCCAAAAGTAATATCAGCCAAATAAGCTAAGCGGCGCTCTTCAGAGTTCGGGTCGTGCCTGTCAATACAATCAACAGATAAACCATGGAACTCATACAAAGGCCCCATCCACTCAGAGTCACGACGGGCCAGGTAATCATTCACAGTTACTATGTGTACACCCTGCCCTGCCAGTGCATTTAAATAGGCAGGTAGTGTAGCTACCAGTGTTTTACCCTCACCAGTTGCCATTTCGGCAATTTTACCCTGGTGCAATACGATACCGCCAATCAGCTGTACATCGTAGTGTACCATATCCCAGGTAACTTCATTACCGGCAGCCAACCAGGTGCTGCTGTGTGTGGCTTTGTCACCTTTTATAATAACGTTGTTCTTTTTGGCAGCCAGCTCACGGTCAAACTCGGTTGCAGTAACCTCAATTGATTTATTTTCCTTTAAGCGGCGGGCTGTTTCTTTAACCACGGCAAATGCCTCGGGCAATATATTTAACAATATATCTTCCAGCTCTTTGTTGCGGTCTTTTTCAAGCTTATCCAGTTGGGTGTATAGCTCTACTTTTTCGGCTACATCAATGTCCAGTTCATTTTCTGTCCTGTCTTTAATAGCCTGTATTTCAGCATCAATACCTGCAAGTCCAACCTTAATTGTTTCTTTAAAATCTATGGTTTTAGCCCTGAGCTCGTCATTGCTTATATTCCCGAGTTTAGCAAATTCGGCCTTTACTTTTTCAACTAAAGGCAATATGCTTTTTACATCCCGTTCTGATTTGCTTCCAAAAAGCTTACTTATAAAATCTAACATATTAATTTGATATAATCATCCCAACTCAACAATTGCGCCACAGCAAATTATAAAGCCATAATGACAGGCAAATGTAATAAATTGAGGCGAAAGGCGAAAGGTATTTAAGGGTAATGGTATAATGAAAATTTACTGCCGTTTTTAATAATAGGTGATCCGCCTTTCATTTATTTGAACAAAATAGGCACCACTCGATTCAATTTGAATTAACCAATTGTGAATTTTATCATATTGTGCATATGAGTATGTTAGTGTTTCCCGTGATCCGGATGGATTGCTATCTTTTTTAATATTTCCATCCTCATCATATTGGCAATAATGAGTAAACATTAATGACCCATCTTTTCTATAAGTATTCTCTTCTATCAGCCTATTATTGACATCATATTTAAAATAGCTTTTGGTGAACAGGCCGACACCTCTGGCATAACTATCTCTTTCAATAGTTTTACCCGATGAATCAAGCTTTAAAGTATCCTCACCGAGAAGGCTATTATCCAGCCTGCTATAACCTTTACATACAACCAATCCTCGCTTAATTGTATAAGTATACTTAGCCAAGGACTTATTTGTGTCAAAATATTGATTAATTTCTATCAAATTGTTGCTGCTGTCGTAATTATAAATATTTCTTACTGGTTCCGGGGCTCCTTCGTTAGGTAACGCCTTATATGAATATGAATAGATTTGCTTTAGCTGCCCTTGTTTGTTATATATCATAATTTGCCTGCTCCCATCTAATGTGAGGATTTGGCCGGCATATGTATAAGAAATGCATGAAGTTAATATTACAGAATCTACATGGCCATTTAAATGCAGGTCGCTATTATACATGTCTCTGAACTGCGCGAAGCAGTTGGAAAATATTGCGAAGTAAAACAAACAGAATGCCGTAATTTTAAATGATTTAGCAGTCATTGCAATTTATGAGTTTAACTAAAAAAGCTATTATAATTAATGTGAATTTATACATAACATATCCTACACGCAAATAATTATCTTTGCCCACATGAACATCCTGATCTTAGGTTCGGGCGGAAGGGAAAGCGCCTTTGCCTGGAAACTATCACAAAGTAAAAAATGCGGGCAGCTTTTTATTGCGCCCGGTAATGCCGGCACCGGCCAGTACGGAACTAATGTAAATATTACCGTTACTGATTTTGAAGGCATTAAGCAACTGGTTTTGGATAAAGGCATTAACCTGGTATTGGTTGGCCCCGAAGAACCTTTGGTTAAAGGCGTACATGATTTTTTCCTGGCGGATGAGCAGTTGAAAAGCATCCCGGTTATTGGTCCGCAGGCCGAAGGCGCGCAACTGGAAGGCAGCAAGGATTTCTCCAAACAATTTATGGAGCGTCATAACATTCCGGCTGCTACATCAAAAACCTTTACCCGCGAAACTTTGCAGGAAGGCATTGAATACCTGCCAACCATTGGCTTACCTATAGTTTTAAAAGCCGACGGCCTTGCAGCCGGTAAAGGCGTATTGATTTGCACGACCCTGCAGGAAGCACAGGCTGAACTAACTGAAATGCTTGCCAATGCCAAATTTGGCGCAGCCAGCGCGAAGGTTGTGGTTGAGCAATTTCTACAAGGGATTGAGCTATCCGTTTTTGTGCTTACCGATGGCAATAACTATAAAATACTGCCATCAGCAAAGGATTACAAACGTATTGGCGAAGGCGATACCGGCTTAAATACGGGCGGTATGGGTTCCGTATCTCCTGTTCCGTTTGCTGATGAAGTGTTTTTGAAGAAGATTGAGGACCGCATCATTATCCCGACTATTGAGGGATTGAAAAGCGAGAACATCCCTTACAAAGGTTTTATTTTTATCGGGCTGATGAATTGCGATGGCGACCCTTACATGATTGAATATAACTGCCGCATGGGCGACCCGGAAACGGAGAGTGTATTACCGCGTATAGAATCTGACTTTGTAGAACTGTTATTAGGCGTTGCCGAAGGTAATCTGAATGAGAAAGAACTTATTATATCAAACAAAGTAGCCGCTACTGTAATGATGGTTGCTGGTGGATATCCGGGCACCTATTTAAAAGACAGGGTGATGACCGGTATGGAGAATATCCGTGATTCCTATGTTTTCCACGCAGGTACTTATGCCGATGGTGATGAGATAAAAACTTCAGGCGGCAGGGTGATAGCTATTACCTCGTTACAGGATGATATGTTCACCGCATTACAACAAGCCACCGCTGATGCCAGCCGTATTTATTACGATGGTATGTACTTTAGGAAAGATATTGGGTTTGATTTGTTGTAGTTTGGTGAATGGTTGATTGGGTTAATTAAGAGAGTAGTTAACCTAATCAACTACTCTCTTAATCAACTACTCACCAAACTAAATCTTCCCGAACAATTCCGCTAATTTCTTCTCTAAATCATCACCAAAAAGATCTTTGGCTATGATTTTTCCTGTTGGGTCTATCAGCAGGTTTTGCGGGATGGCTTGGATGCCGTATAATTTGGCGGCATCGTTATCCCAGAATTTAAGATCAGATACATGGTTCCAGGTCAGGCCATCATGTTTTATGGCAGTTACCCATGCATCTCTTTTTCCCGGCCTGTCTAACGATACACCCAGGATGGTAAAGTTTTTGCCTTTATAGTTATTGAATGCTTTTACCACGTTAGGGTTCTCTGCACGGCAAGGCCCGCACCATGATGCCCAAAAATCAACCAAAACATATTTGCCCTTGAATGATGATAAGCTCACCAATTTACCGCTGGTATCAGCTTCGGCAAAATCAGGTGCCATTGCGCCTACTGCTACCGCTTTAAGCGTGTTTAAGTAAGTCTGGTATTTTACACCCGCCGTGGTTTTTTGCAGTGACGGAGATAATTTTGAGAATACCGGCTGCAGTTCATTCGGATCAGGGTATGGGCCACCCATGCCTCTTATGGCTTGCAGACTCATGTATGAATCAGGGTTGGCAGCGATGAACTGTTTATTCAGCTCCTTTGATTGTATGCCGATAACGCTGTCTTTTTTATCGATATAGTCGCCAAATTCTTTGGTTTCCCTTTTCTCTTTTGGCGCGGCATAATATTCAGCTGTTAACGCGTCTTCGGCATCAGTAGCAGATTTTACAAATGCTTTATAGCGTACATTATCCTCGTTAACCTTTGTACCGGTAACTTTAGCATGTGATAATGAATCGGCACTGATAATATTGGTTGTGCCATTAACCAGGAAAAGAGAAACAATATCCTGTTTTGATTTCCTGTCGATATTCATGATACCGATGCCTTTATAATCCAACAGTAATGTAGCCTGGGTGATATCCTTTACTTCGCCGCTGAATTGGAACACACCATTTTTAATAGTAGTAGAGTCCGATACACGTTTACCATCGGCACTGTAACTTAAAAATATTTTTGAAGGCGGGTTAACCGAACCAACCTTGCCCTTTATCGTATATTTTTCCTGGGCGAATAATACTGCCGGTGAGACGGCCAGCATAAATAGAATTAATTTTTTCATTGTTATAATTTATTGATTAAAATAAGGTCAGCCATAAAAGTATGGAATTAAGAGTCAGGATGCAAGAGTCAAGAATTAAGAGCCAGGAATTAAGATGAGGAGAAGATATAAAAGAAAAAGTCAGGAATCAAAAAGGCTACAATTGCAGCTTCTCTTGATTCCTGACTCTTAATTCTTGATTCTTCTCCTTACTTTCCGAATATCTGCGACAGCTTATTGTCAAGCTCCGCACCTCTAAGGTCTTTCGCTATGATCTTTCCTGTTGGATCGAGCAGGAAATTATGCGGGATAGATTGTACAGCGTACAGAACAGCTACCTGGTTACTCCAGGCGTTAAGGTCTGATACCTGTGTCCATGCCAGTCCGTCATTTTTAATAGCGGCTACCCAATCAGCTTTGCCGTTTGATTTATCGAGCGATACGCCTATAATAGTAAAGTTTTTGGTCTTGAATTTATTGAAGGCTTTCACCACGTTAGGGTTTTCCTGGCGGCAAGGACCGCACCATGATGCCCAAAAATCTATCAGCACATATTTACCCCTGAAAGTTGATAAAGTAACCGGCTTGCCATCCGGGTCGCTCTGGGTAAAATCGGGCGCTATTGATCCTAATGCAGTCGATTTTAAACCATCGATACCTTTCCTGATCACTTTGCCTTGTTCAGAATCTTTTAGGTTTTGTGATAATGAGTTGTACAGATCGTTCAACACCAAATAATCGGGCGATGGGCCTAAAGAGCTCAGTACGATCAGGCTGAAATAATTATCGGGATTACTTTTAATGAATTTCTCAAAGATGGCGGTTTGTTCGTCTGCCACCGCTTTGTGTTTAGCATCTTCCGCATTTTGGAATGCCTCCGTATTTTGCTGTGCAGCAGGTACTGTGCTTTCTTCGGCCTTAATGGCTTTTGCTTTAGTAATAACAGGGGTTAAATCCACCATTAATCTCTTATAAGCATCATTAACCGGTGAGCCTGTAATCTGCGCCTTCCCAATCGAATCTGTTGTACTTACTACAGCGATTGTGCCTTTCTCAACATAAAAACTTAAGCCATCAAGCGATTTCTCATCTAAATAAGCGGAGCCTAAACCCTTGTGGTCAATAACCAATAAAGCCTGACTTGGATCCATCACCTGGCCGCTAAACTTAAAGCTACCCTGTATAATTTCGGATGAGTCGATTATTTTATTGGCGCCTAACTGGTAAAACAGGTAAGCACGCACAGGCGCGTTTAAACTGCCAACTTTACCCTGTATAGTAAATGTTGAAACAGCAGGCGATGTTGTTTGCGCAAAGGCCAGCGATGGCAGCAATGCTATAATAAAAACGAATATTTTTTTCATGAAAACACAATAATACCAGCAAAGGTAACGTAAAAAAGCGCTCGGAATTATCTTATCAGATGAGTTTTTGGTAAGTGCGCCACCAAAGATCAGGCATTTCGCCGGAAACAGCGGTCTTGTAATCATCGTATTGGCAAGGCACTAAATGGAAACGCTCGTTCATAGAGCCTGTGCTTGGGTAAGGTACCTGCATCCACCAGCGATCGGATTTTTTGCTTTTTACAAACACCAATTCATGCTCATCGTGCTTTAAACTGGTTTTGTAGATCAGATATTGCGATTTCGGATTGAGCGGGAAATCTTTTTTACGGTTATAAAAGCCATCAACAAAGTACCATATCATTTGCGCTACCAGCGTAGCCGTTTGGCCGTTGTTATCGTAAGCAGGGTTAAACTCATAAAAACCGATGGAGGTTAGCTTATCATTAAAGCCCGCGTAGCGGCAAAGCTGGCATGCTTCCTCGGCATAAAAACCATTAGGGGTAGCATTGGCGCTGCCCATCGCGTCGGACGAACGAATGGCGTTTACATCAAAACTGATCATACTCGCGTTGCGGATAACGGGTTCGGCAACGGCTATGTTGCCACTTAATGCGCCTAAACGGTGGGCATCAAAATATAATTTTTCCATCACCCGTAGGCCAGCCTGACTAATAAAATAGGTCTGGTACCCCAGGTTACTAAAGTTGAACAGGTAGTTAGGCTCGTGTAAAAATATCTTGCTCAGGTATGCTTGTGAGGTGGTTTCAATACTATCGCCAAAAGCATCATCATCCAGGTCGAAATGCGAATCGATTACTACCAGGTCAACCTTTTGCTCTAAATTTTCATAACCCATGTATTGGGCGTAAGTAAGGTCCTGCCCACCGCCTATAATGATGGGGATGATATCCTTTTTAACCAGCTCTTCAACCACAGTTTTAAGGGCGAAGTAAGTATCGGTTATGGTCGCGCCGGGTTTTATGTTACCTAAATCAACAATTTTGGTATTGTAATTACCTTCGTTAAGCAGGTAAAGTTTTTCGCGCACATAGTCGGGGGCCAGGGCGCAGCCGGGGTTGTCGATGGCATTACGATCTTCCAGTACCCCGATAATAGCGATATCTATTTTTTGTTCCGATTCGAAGCTATCTGCAGCGTATTGCTGTATCCTGTCGCCCATATGACTGGCGTAATAACCGTTTTTAGGCGTTATAGTAGTAAGATCAACCGGGGTAAAAAAATCGGATAAGGACATGTGTTATAATGTGCGAATATGCGGATGTGCAAATATGCAGATTGTTTTGATATGCATAAGCCCACCGAGCAAATTATGCAGATTTTTTACAAGTTCAGACTGGTTATGCCCTGAAAGCTATTGGCGTAAAGGAGGTTTGTTTTTTAAAATATTTGGAGAAATGTGCCAGGTCGTCGTAACCTAAAGCGTAGGCTATCTCGCTCACGCTCCAGTGCGTTTGTTTTAGTAATATTTTGGCTTCCTGTATAATTCTGCTTCCGATGATCTCGGATGTTGTATTGCCGGTAACTTCTTTTAAAACTTTATTCAGATGGTTTACATGCACAGCCAGGCGGTCGGCATAATCTTTAGCGCTACGCAGTGAAAGCGGTTGCTGTGGCGACTCCAACGGAAACTGCCGTTCCAGCAATTCAATGAATAATGATGAGATCCGTTCCGAAGCATTCTGCGAAGTACTCAGCGCCGATATCGGCTGCAGCTTTTGCCCGTAGTGGATGAGTTCCATAACCAGGGTGCGCAGCAGGTCGAATTTATACTGGTAATCGGTGTTCAGTTCCTTGAGCATTTTGCGGAATATGTATTCTATCTCCTGTACCTCTGTTTCCGATAATTGGAACACGGGCAATTGACCGGGTTGAAAGATTGGCAACTCATCCAACCCCAAACCTGTTTTACCCGGCGACAGGAAATCGGTAGTAAAAATGCAGAACATACCGGTTTGATTACTATCGGCAGGCAGCCAATGGTAAGGGATCTTGGGTGTAGCAAACAGCAGGGCATTTTCCTGCACATCAATTACCTTATCGGCATATTCGGCCCGGCTTTTACCCCTTAGCCAGCTGATCTTATAATAGGCCCGCCTGCTGTAAGGCATAATACGATTACCGGTTATCTTGTCGAACAGCTTCTCGCTTTCAAACACATTAAAATGACCAATCTCACGGGCAATCCCTTCCGGGTGCGACGCGCCATTCCTTTGGTAAAAATCGTCGAGTGAGGAATTGGTGATCATTTTTATGTTTGATAATCTGTAATACAAAGATGGGAAATATTACTGTTCAGTAGTTTGCAACAATCAATCCGTTATTTGTACATTTCAAACTAAATGTTAAATAAAACATAGCTGATAATTCTCATTTGCACATACGCCTATCAATATGCACATTTGCACATACGCATAGCTGCACATAAATAATGATACTGGTTACAGGCGCAACAGGTTTTTTAGGTTCGGAACTGGCCAGGCAATTGGTGCAGCAGGG
>JAMFSA010000133.1 GCA_026225055.1 Mucilaginibacter xinganensis
ACCATAAAAATGATAACAAACGGCACCATTATTACAACAATTATTACCACCGGGATAAAACTTGGAGGAAGATAATCGTATGGTGTAAAAAACATAAAAAAGAAACCAAATGAACGCCTTCCTCCGACAAAGAGGAAGGCGTTTTTGTTTATAACATAACTAATGAAAATTTTAAAATTTGGCGGTACTTCCGTAGGATCAGTAGCAAGCATCCAAACCTTATTAAACATTTTAAAGAACGAGGCTAAAACCGAAAAGCCGGTTGTTGTACTCTCTGCCATGAGCGGGGTAACTAATTTGCTGGTTTCGATGGCTGAAGGCGCCGCTGTAGGCAACGAGTTTACCGCTCAATTAGCCGAGCTGGAACGCCGCCACTTTGATGTAATAAAAAGTCTGCTGGATATTCAGCATCAAAATCCGGCATTTACCCGTCTTAAAATTCACTTTAATCATTTAGAGGATCTGTTGCAAGGTGTTTTAACCTTAAAGGAGCTTACCCCAAAAACACGCGACCTGGTATTAAGCTACGGCGAGCGCTGCTCAACCTTAATGGTGAGCAAAATTGCCGCGCAATATTTCCCCGAAGCTATTTTTGTTGATGCTTCGGAACTGATAAAAACCGACAGCGCGTTTGGTCAGGCTAAGGTTAATATGGAACTTACCGAACAACTGATCCGTGGTTTTCAAAAAGAGAATAGCGATAAAATGCTGTTTGTTACCGGCTTTATTGCAGGTAATGATGCCGGGCAGATCACTACATTAGGTCGTGGTGGCAGCGATTATACCGCGGCAATATTTGGCTCGGCGTTAAATGCGCAAGAGATCCAAATCTGGACCGATGTAAACGGCATGATGACCGCCGACCCTCGCCTGGTTAAAAAAGCATTTTCACTGCCTGAGCTTACTTATACAGAAGCGATGGAACTATCGTACTTCGGCGCGAAGGTGATCTACCCACCAACCATGATCCCGGCATTCCTGAAAAAGATCCCTATCGTTATAAAAAATACTTTCGAGCCTGAGTTTGAAGGTACCGTTATCCGCCACGATTGCAAGGCTTCAACTTTGCCTATCAAGGGCATATCGACCATCAACAATATCAGCATCCTCAATTTAGAAGGCAGCGGTATGGTGGGCAAGTCGGGCTTTAGCGGTCGCTTGTTCTCATTACTGGCAAGGGAGCAGATCAATATTATCCTGATCACGCAATCATCATCAGAACATAGCATCACTTTCGCGGTACAGCCTGATGATGCCGAAAGAGCAAAAACACTAATTGAGCAGGAATTTGAACTGGAACTGCTTGCCAACAAGCTGGAAAAACCGGCAATTGAGCGCAGCCTTGCCGTATTAGCCGTAGTTGGCGAAAACATGAAGCAAACTCCGGGCGTATCCGGCAAATTGTTCCATGCTTTGGGCCGTAACGGTGTAAACGTGAGGGCGATTGCGCAAGGCTCATCGGAGTATAATATCTCGGTTATCATATCGGCCCACGATCTGGCTAAAGCTTTAAATGCGGTGCACGATGCCTTTTTTGTAGAGCTGACCAAAACGCTACATGCCTTTTGCTTAGGTACCGGTAACATTGGTAAAACATTGTTCAAGCAGCTGAACGCCCACAGCGAGTTTTTGCAGGATCATAATGGCATACAGGTAAAAATTGCCGGTATAAGCAATACCCGTAAAATGGTTTTTAATGCTGATGGTATCTCACTGGATACCTGGGAAGATGACTTACATGCATCGGATGAAAAAGCCGACCTGAAGGGATTTATCGAGCGCATGAAAAGCATGAACCTGCCGAACTGCGTATTTATTGATAATACCGCCAGCCCAAAACCTATTGAGTTTTACGAGGAAGCTTTTAAATCCAACATATCTGTAGTCACCTGTAATAAAATAGGTAACTCGGCTTCCTACAAACAATACACCACCTTCCGCGATACCGCGAGGCAGCATGGGGTCGATTTCTTTTACGAAACCAATGTTGGCGCAGGCCTGCCTATCATCCGTACCTTAAAGGATCTGATGAACAGCGGCGACAGGGTGCAGCGCATCGAGGCGATACTTTCGGGTACTATATCATTCATCTTTAATAACTTTAAGGGCGATGCCAATTTCCACGATGTGGTAAAGATGGCGCAGGAAAAAGGCTATACCGAACCTGATCCGCGTGACGACCTGCGTGGCACCGACTTTATGCGTAAAATGCTGATCCTTGCACGTGATGCTGGGTATGCCCTGGAAGCATCGGATGTGGAGATAGAAAGCATGTTGCCAAAAGCTTGTCTAGATGCGCAAAGTGTTGATGATTTTTATGCAGCTCTGAAAGCTGAAGACGCGTTCTTCGCCAACCTGAAGAACTCCGCAGAAAAAGACGGAAAAGTTTTAAGATACATCGGTAAGCTGGAAGATGGTAAGGTAGCCATCACCCTACAAATGGTTGATGAGAATCACCCATTCTTCACATTATCAGGTAGTGATAATATCATTTCTTTCACTACCGATAGGTATAAAGAACGACCTTTGGTAGTAAAGGGCCCTGGTGCAGGTGCCGAGGTAACTGCCGCAGGTGTATTTGCTGATTTAATAAATGTGGGTGCGAATTAACCCCCCCAGCCCCCTAAAGGGGGAGTTTTTTGAATAACAAAATGGAAAATAAGATAGAAGAAATAAAAGCCCCCGCTATAGTATCGGATGTCCGTCCGTCTGTACAGGTCTTTGCCCCAGCCACGGTGGCCAACGTTGTATGCGGCTTTGATGTACTGGGCTTTGCAGTTAATGAGCCTGGTGATGAGGTAATCATGCGCCTCACCAACAAACCGGGTATCACCATCAGTAAAATTACCGGCGATGATGGTCGTTTACCGCTCGATCCTGCTAAGAATACCGTGAGCGTGAGCGTGCAGCATTACCTGAAAAGCGTTGATCGTTTGGATATTGGTTTGGATATCGAACTCCATAAAAAAATGCCTATCGGCAGCGGATTAGGTTCAAGTTCTGCCAGTACGGTTGCGGGTTTGTATGCTATCAAAACTTTATTGGGCGATGAGTCTGATCCGGCTAAACTATTGCCTTTTGCTATGAAGGGTGAGGAAATGGCTTGCGGTCATGGTCATGCTGATAACGTGGCACCTGCTTTATTGGGTGGCTTTGTGCTCATCCGCAGTTATGAGCCTTTGGATGTGGTGCGTTTACCGCATCCGGCAGGTTTATATTGCGCTATCGTTTTCCCTGATGTGGATGTGCCAACCCGCGAAGCAAGGCAGATCATCCGCAACAAAATATTTATGAAGGATGCCGTTACCCAATGGGGTAATATAGCAGGCCTGGTAAGCGGTTTGTTTATGCAGGATATCGACCTGATTGGTCGCAGTATGACCGATATTTTAGTTGAACCTGTACGCTCCATGCTCATCCCCGACTTTTACAAAATGCGCGAAATAGCTATGGGTATGGGTGCGGTAAGCTTTGGTATCTCAGGTTCAGGTCCGTCCGTATTCGCCTTTACCCGCGATGAGGAAACAGCAAAACTTATCACCCAAAAATTACAACAACATTTAACCAGCATTAAAATAGGTTCGAACATTTATGTATCAACCATTAATGATAAAGGGCCGAGGGTGATTGGGTAACCCTCTCACCAAGCGTCATTGCGAGGAACGAAGCAATCTCTAAACTATACAGAGCTAAGAGAAATGCAAGCGGACCTGCCTACGTAAAGATTGCTTCGTTCCTCGCAATGACGGGCGGAGAAAAAAAATAAATCCGAAATCGAACACTCGAAATCCGAAATCAAAAAAATGGAATTATACAGTACTAATAACCCCGACACCCGGGTATCATTTAAAGACGCAGTTTTTAACAGCATGCCGCAGGATAAAGGCTTATACATGCCGGTTGAGATCCCCCGTTTGGATGATAAATTTATTACGCACCTCGATCAGTATTCCCTGCCCGAGATCGCTTTTCATGTAGCTAATC
>JAMFSA010000134.1 GCA_026225055.1 Mucilaginibacter xinganensis
TGAAAATAGGAATCAACGGCTTTGGCCGTATCGGTCGTTTAGCTTTCAGAGCTGCAGTAGAAAGACCAGACATTGAAGTTGTAGGTATTAACGATCTTGTTGAGCCTGATTATATGGCTTACATGTTGAAATATGACTCAACTCACGGTCAGTTTAAAGGCACTATTGCTGTTGAAGGCGGCAATTTAATAGTTAACGGTAAAACTATCCGTGTAACGGCTGAAAAAGACCCTGCAAA
This sequence comes from Mucilaginibacter xinganensis, assembly GCA_026225055.1. Lineage (GTDB taxonomy): Bacteria > Bacteroidota > Bacteroidia > Sphingobacteriales > Sphingobacteriaceae > Mucilaginibacter > Mucilaginibacter xinganensis_A. The sequence continues at coordinate 239 of JAMFSA010000134.1, forward strand.
CCTTAAATGGAACGAAGTTGGTGCTGAAGTTATCATTGAATCAACCGGTTTATTCTTAACTCAGGAAACTGCTCAAAAACATATTGATGCCGGTGCTAAAAAAGTAGTAATGAGTGCACCTGCAAAGGATGACACCCCTACTTTTGTAATGGGCGTTAACCATACACAATTAAAAGCGGAACAAACTATCGTTTCAAACGCTTCATGTACTACCAACTGTTTAGCTCCTATCGCTAAAGTATTGAATGATAAATTCGGTATTGAAGAAGGCTTAATGAGCACTATACACGCGGTTACTGCAACTCAAAAAACAGTTGACGGCCCTTCGGCTAAAGACTGGAGAGGCGGCCGTGGCGCTTACCAAAACATCATCCCTTCATCAACCGGCGCTGCTAAAGCGGTTGGCCTGGTGTTGCCTGAACTTAAAGGTAAATTAACAGGTATGTCATTCCGCGTTCCGGTTGCTGACGTTTCTGTAGTTGACTTAACTGTTCGCTTAAAAAACCCTGCTACATATGAGGATGTTAAAGCTGCTATGAAAGAAGCTTCAGAAGGTGCAATGAAAGGCATTTTAGGTTACACTGAAGACGAAGTAGTATCAGAAGATTTTAAAGGTGATACACGCACATCAATATTTGATGCTAAAGCAGGTATCGCATTGAATGATAACTTCGTTAAAGTTGTATCATGGTATGATAACGAATGGGGTTACTCAAACAAATTGATCGACCTGGTTCAGGAAATCGGTAAATTATAATATTTATCAATTATATATGGCAAAGCCGCTTGATTTATCAGGCGGCTTTGTTGTTTTATAATAATTGTATGTGAGGACACAGACAATGGGGAAATAATACTTCCATCCCGTTGTCTGTGTCCTCACAGACAACTTAGAATTAGCTCCTACAGACAACTTACATATCCATCAAAATTTCACTAAATTTGATTATGGACGCATCAGCAGCATTAGCCATTTTCAGAAAAAATTTGGAAAAATATGTGGTATTTAACGAGGCCGAATGGATCGTTTTCACCCAGTATTTAAAATTCAGCAAGATAAAGAAGAAGCATTACTTTGCCGAGCAGGGCACTGTTTGCGACAAGGTGGGATTTTTAGTCACCGGGACAATGCGTTATTTTCATGTTAAGGACGGGCAGGATATTACAAGCTATTTCAGCTTTGAAAATGAACTGGTAAGTTCATATAAAAGCTACCTCACAGGGTGCCCGAGCTTTTCTTATGTACAAGCATTGGAAGACTGTAATCTGATCACTTTTACGCGGAAAGACATGGACGAAATGCTGGAAAATCCATTATTGGCTTACAAAATGGAACGTTTTGGTCGTTGTGTGGCAGAATACACCATTTGCTGTTATGACGACCGCATGTCATCCTTCATTACCCAAACACCCGAAGAGCGTTATCTTAACCTGTTCAATACAGGCAGGGAGGTATTACAACGCATTCCGCAGCATTATATAGCTCATTATTTAGGCATTACGCCCGTTTCATTATCGCGGATTAGGAGACGGGTAATGGAAACGGTGAAGTGAATCCAGTAAAATGTCATTGCGAGGAGGAACGACGCGGCAACCTCGTCGCGTTTAATATACAGGCGACGAGGTTGCCGCGCTACGCTCGCAATGACAAATGTTATATCAACCCTTTTTCTTATCTTTTGTTAACGTTTTGACATACAAAGCACTCATACCTTTGATTATATCAAAACAGAAAAGAAAATGCATACTATATTAGGAGCCGGCGGGGCTGTTGCCAATGCACTTACCCGCGAATTAGTAAACAATAACCAAATCATCCGTTTAGTTAGCCGCAAGCCCATACAACAGGCAGGTAAAAACATCACCTGGCAAAAAGCCGATCTGCTGAATTATAATGAGGTGTTAGAAGCTGTAAAAGGTTCAACCGTAATTTACCTGACCGCAGGTTTGGTTTATGATAAAAACATCTGGCAGCAGCAATGGCCGGTGATTATGCAAAATGTGATCAACGCGACTAAGGCAACCGGGGCACGTTTAATATTTTTCGATAATATTTATATGTACGGTTTGGTTAACGGACCAATTACCGAGGATACACCTTACAACCCTGTCAGCGTAAAAGGCGAGGTCCGCGCTAAGATAGCCGACACTTTAATGGCAGAAGTTAAAGCCGGAAACATCAATGCCAGTATAGCACGTGCAGCCGATTTCTATGGCACCGAAAATCTAAACTCCTTTTTAGATATGATGGTGATCGATAAGTTCGCCAAAAAACAAAGGGCACAATGGATGGGCGATGTAAACAAGCTGCATAACTTCAGCTTTATACCAGATATGGGCAAGGCGGTTTACCTGCTGGGCCAAAAACAGGAGAGCGATAACCAGATCTGGCACATGCCAACCCCCGCTCCCCTGCCGGGCAAACAATTTATTGAAATGATAGCCGGAACTTATAATGTCGATCCTAAATACTTTGCCATTAAAAAATTCATGCTGCAACTATTCGGGTTGTTTGATCCGTTGGTGAAGGATACTGTTGAGATGTATTACCAATATAACCACGACTATAATTTCAATTCCGCTAAGTTTGAAAAGGCATTTAATTTTAAGCCGACAACTTATAAGGATGGATTTAAACAATTAGCGCAAACATTGTATAAGCCAACGGCATAATAAGTCCACTAATTGTTAAAACAATATTATTTGTGGCATTATCTGTTTCATAAATTTATAGCCTCAGTTATAAACTTATGAAACGGATATTTTTTATGGCACTCCTGGCAAGCCTCACCTTGCACAGTTTTGCCCAAAGTGGCTTTGTAAAAGTTGATGGCACTAAATTTACCATCGATGGTAAACCCTACCGTTACATCGGTGCGAATTACTGGTATGGAGGTTTATTAGCTACCAATGGTGATAAAGGCAAGACCCGCCTTAAAAGCGAACTCGATTTCCTGAAAAAGAATGGCGTAACCAACCTGCGCATAATGGTTGGTGCAGAAGGTTTAACCACCTATCCCTACCGTACACCCAGCGAAAAGGCATTACAACCCCAGCCCGGCAAGTTTGACGAGAATATCATGTACGGACTTGATTACCTTTTGAATGAAATGGGCAAGCGCAATATGAAAGCAGTTTTGCACTTCACCAATACCTGGGATTGGAGCGGCGGCCTCGGTCAATACTTGCAATGGAACGGTTACGGAGAGCAGCCCTATTCAAAATACGGGGGTTATACCTGGGATAAGAACCAAAGCTATGTGGCGCAATTTTATACCTGCCAAAAATGCATGGACGAACTGGATGCCTACATCAAATATGTTTTGCACCGCAAGAATAGCATCAATGGTAAAAAATATACGGACGACCCAGCGGTAATGGCATGGGAGATCATCAACGAGCCGCGCCCTATGATGCAAAACGCTGTACCCGCTTTTGAGGCTTGGATGAAGCATGTATCGGCATTAGTAAAATCAATAGATCATAACCATTTGCTTACCACAGGCAGCGAGGGACAGATCGCTTCGTTTTATGACATGAACATTTTCAAAGCCATCCATGCTGATAAAAACATCGATTACCTTACCATCCACATCTGGCCAAAAAACTGGGGCTGGTTTAAGGATACATCCATCAATGTAAGTTATCATACCATTATTGATAGTGCCACGGCTTACTTAAACCGCCACGTACAGATAGCACAGGAGCTGAACAAGCCCCTGGTTTTGGAAGAGTTTGGCTTGCCGCGCGATAGTCAATCCTTCAGCATCAATTCAACCACCAATAGCCGCGATCATTTTTATGATTTCATGTTTGGCTTGGCGATGAGTCACCCCGAGATTGGCGGTTGTAACATTTGGGCATTTAGCGGCACAGCCCGCCCTATCCCCGGGCAAGTATTCTGGAAAGATGGCGATGAATTTATGGGTGATCCCGGAGGTGAAGAACAGGGGTTAAACTCTGTGTTTGATTCGGATAATAGCACCTGGCAGGTGATCAGGAAGTATAGTTTGAAGAACTAATTGATAATGTCATAAAAAATAATTGTCATTTCGAACTAGGTACGAGGAGAAATCTTTTGCGCGCGTTATTTCTACCGCAGAAGATTTCTCGCTATTGCTCGAAATGACATGGTGAAATTTATTCCGTTTTCAAACTCTTAACAGGATTAGTCAAAGCCGCCTTTACAGTTAATACTGATACGGTGGCAAAAGCAATAGTAAACACAGCTAAGAAAGGTATCACAAAAAGTACCAGGCTGATATCAATGCGGAACGCGTAGGACTGCAGCCACTTGCTTATGGCGTACCACGCCAGCGGAATGGATACCACAAACGCTATAATAATCAGGAAGGCAAAATCCTTATACAGCAACTGCAAAATACTGTTTACCGATGCGCCCAGCACCTTGCGGATCCCGATCTCTTTGGTGCGCTGCACAATGGTGTATGATACCAGCCCAAATAAGCCCAGGCAGGCCACTATAATAGCGATCATGGTAAAAATGCCGAATACCTGCCCAAAGTGCTGATCGGCTTTGTATTGCTCATTAAAATGCTGATCGAGGAAAAAATAATCGAACTGATCGCCAGGGAAGGCAGCTTTCCAGTTGTTTTGCAGCACTTCAATAGTACGCTGGATATTGGTTGAGCTTACTTTAACTGATACATCGCCCCTTACATCAGGTATGCAGCGGAAGATGATAGCATCATAAGCATCGTGGAGCGATTGCTGGTGAAAATTATCCACCACACCAACAATGGTATAAACCTTACCCCAAAAATCTATCCGTTTGCCTAAAGCTGTTTCAGGTTTATTAAAGCCTAATTGCTCCACTCCTTTTTTGCTGAAAACTACCGCGCCGGTATCAGTTCCAAAATCTTTTCCGAAAGCGCGACCTGCAATTACTTTCAGGTTGTAAGCCGTCAGGAAATCATAATCCACACCGATGATACGATATTGCTTACCTTCCTTTTCATCAGCACCCTTTAGTTTTATACCACCTGCGTTCCAAAACACCGGGTCGCCGGGGATGGTAGTTGATACCGTTACACTTTTAATATCAGGGCGTTGCAGGCACTCATTTTTAAACTCTTTCATGTTGCGGTAAAAGGAATCAACCCTTACCAGCGGTGGTTTTATCACCAATGTTTGTTCTATCTTCATGCCCAGGTCCTGCTTTTGCATATAGGTTACCTGTTTAAAAACGGTAAGCGAGCCAATCAGCAGAAATATAGATGCCGCGAACTGGAATACTACCATCCCTTTTCGTAATAAGGCACCGCCTGTTGTAGCTGATAACTTCCCTTTCATCACATCAACCGGCCTGAATGATGACAGTACGATCGCCGGGTAAAAGCCCGAAAATACAGTGCCCACCACCAGCATGGCAACAACCGTTAACCAAAATACCGCGCTGGTAAACAGGGTAAAACTTAAATGCAGTCCTGATATGCTACTAAAAACCGGCAAAAAGCAAATGATCAGTATAAAAGCAAATATCAATGCCAGCACATTCAGCAATACGGCTTCCAGCATAAACTGTAGTATCAATTGCCCTTTTGCCGAGCCCAGCGTTTTACGTACGCCCACCTCCTTAGCCCGGTTAATGGCACGGGCGGTAGCTAAGTTTATATAATTTATCCATGCAATGATGATAACAAATATGGCGATGCCCAGTAACAGGTAAACCGACTTGCCATCGGTATTGGGCTGCAACTCGCCCATACGGTTGGCGCTTAGGTGGATGTCTTGCACAGGTATCAGCTTATAAACACCCCCGTCACCTGTACTTTTATATTGATCATAAGCCTTTTTTACAATAGGCGCGAACTTTGCATCAACCACCTTTGGATCGACACCCGGTTTTAGCATTACGTAGGTAATACAACCATCATTTAGCCATTGCTCATCAATAGGGTAGTTTACTATTTTTAAAAAAGTAGCATACGATGCCAGGTAATCGCATTTCATGTGCGTGTTTTCGGGCCACTTTTTCATCACACCGGTAACCTTAACCGGTTGCTCATTATTTATCATAATACTTTTCCCTACTGCGTCTTCACCGTGAAAAAGTTTATTAGCAATCTCTTCAGATATAACTACCGTATTGGGTTCCTTTAAAGCAGTCTTTGGGTCGCCATTGACTAAGGGGAAAGAAAACACGTTAAAAAACGAGTTACTCGCAAAATAAACATGCTGGATCACCAGCTTCTGATCCTTATAACTGGCCTGGATATCACCTGAGCCTACTATTTTCACCACATCATCAACCTCAGGCAAAACCTTAATGGCATTACCTACCGCAAAAGCACCCGATGTCCACTGCGTGCTTAACTTACCATTATTATACCTGTCCTGGTTTACGCGAAAGATGCGGGCCTTATTTGTATGAAAATCATCAAAGCTGAGTTCATAAGTAACATATTGAATAATGAGCAGGCAGGCTGCCATACCAATAGCCAGGCCGGCTATGTTAATGAACGAAAAACCTTTGTTTTTGGTTAAGTTGCGGAAAGCAACCAACAGGTAATTTTTAAACATAGCTATAGGATTTATATAAATTCAGCCAAAAACATACCTTGTTTATAAATAACTGATAATTAGCAATTTACATGAGACAATCAGAGTAGAAACTGTTCGGATTCGATACACTTCCCGTTCGTTAGCGAACGAATATTTTAACTTTTACAAAGTTCATTATCAACAATATAGCAGTGCCTTTGATCGTTAAAAATAAAACACTGGCTTATGATACTATTTGCATATGCAGGGAACATGAATGTGGATGAATTTGCAAAGCTCGTCCCATCAGCAAAAAAAATAGGAGTAGCAAAACTACCGGGCTATAAGTTCATATTTAATACTACAGCGCCAGATGAATCATCAAAAGCGAACGTGGTGAGATCGCTTGAGCCCAATGCGGCAGTGTGGGGTATTTTGATACAGATTAATGATGAAGAAAGGGAAAACTTTTTTAACCCAGATCCGGTTACCAACGACCTTGAATTAGAACTTGTAAGCTGTGTTACACAAAATGGAATTACCTATCATGCAGAAGTATTTACTGCAAAACCACATGCCGTAAATACGCATTTACTGCCTTATGACTGGTATCATCAACGCATTATAAAACTAACCAAGGATGCTGAGCTGCCTAAAGCATACATTAATCAGATAATTGCAATGGCTTTTAAAAAGGATCCGGATGAGGAAAGAAGAATGAACCGACAGAAAAGATTCGGGCTGTAGGCTTACATTAGTGATATATGTATTACTTTAGCTATATGGGATTATTCAGCACATTATTCAAAAAGGCAAAAGTACAACCTGAAGGACAGTATATAATAACCCTTACTGAAGAAGCTATAAAAGTAGCGTATCCTAACAGGCCAATCGAATCAATTCTATGGTCTGAATAAATACAATTCTTTTAATAAATACGGATGCAGGCCCATTTCAACCAGATATTTGGTTAACACTAAAAGGAGATACTAATAGCTGTACTATACCTCACGGTTCTGATGGATTTGAACAGATTTATGATATCGTATCTAAATACGATGGTTTTAATTTAAATAACTTTATCAAATCGATGAGTTGTAGTGATAATGCTGAATTTCTGTTATGGACCCGAACCGGGTAATTTTCTTTATGTAAAATTGTTTAGCCAGCCCCATGTAAATCTTTCGGACTTTCCGTATCTCCCGCTTTCCAACTTCCACAACAATCTGCATATTTGCACATACGCACATTTGCACATCATACAACTATGATTCATAAAAAAACAAGAAAATATATACCGTCCGACCTTGAAATGAAATGGGAAGCTTTGGAACCACTTTTTAAAGACCTTTGCGACCGCCCTGTCAATTCGGCACAAGAACTGGAGCTGTGGCTGCAAAACCGCAGCGAGCTGGAAGCTGCCATTGAAGAAGATTTCGCCTGGCGCTATATCCGCATGACCTGCGATACCAATAACGAAGAACTGCTGCAAAAATTCCAGTATTTCGCTACCGAGATAGAGCCCCAAATTGCCCCTTACAGCAACGAGCTGAACAAAAAACTGGTAGCCAGCGAATGGGTTGATAAACTGGACGCGGAGAAATTCTTTATCTATTTCCGTGGCGTGAAAAAATCGCTGGAATTGTTCCGCGAGGAGAATATCCCTATCCAAACCGAGATCCAGGTTGAACAGCAAAAATACCAGGGCATCAGTGGTGCCATGTCGGTACACATCGAAGATAAGGAGTTCACTTTGGAGCAGGCATCTGTATTCTTAAAAGGAACTGATCGCGCTAAAAGGCAGGAAGTTTGGGAAAAGATAACCGCCCGCCGCCTACAGGATAAAGAAACACTGGATAAGCTTTTTGATCACCTGCGCAAGCTAAGGCACAAAGTGGCGCTGAATGCAGGTTTCGAGAATTTCAGAGATTACATGTTCCAGGCATTGGGCCGTTTTGATTATACGCCGCAGGATTGCTATGCTTTTCACGAAGCGATTGAGAAAGAGATCGTGCCTATCCTACGTGAGCAGGCCGAAAAACGCAAAGATGCGCTGGGATTACCTGCGCTACGCCCGTGGGACATGGATGTTGATGTATCCGGTAAACCGGCATTGAAACCGTTTAATGGCGGCGCTGAACTGATCGAGAAATCCATCCAGTGTTTTACCAATATCAACAGCTATCTGGGTGAGCGTTTAGAGATCATGAAAGATAATGGATTGTTTGATGTGGAGAGCCGCAAGGGCAAAGCACCGGGTGGTTATAACTACCCGCTGTCGGAAACCGGCGCGCCGTTCATCTTCATGAATTCGGCTAATACCTTCCGAGATTTGACCACTATGGTTCACGAAGGGGGGCATGCGGTACATACTTTCCTTACTGCCGATCTGGAACTGAACGACTTTAAACATTGCCCATCCGAAGTTGCCGAGCTGGCATCAATGAGTATGGAGCTGATATCAATGGATAACTGGGATGTTTATTTTGACAACGAAGAAGACCTTAAACGCGCCAAACGCGACCAGCTTTTTGATGTATTGAAAACATTGCCATGGGTAGCCGTTGTAGATCAGTTTCAGCACTGGATCTATACTAACCCTGATCATACCGATGCCGAGCGCCGTGATGCCTGGATTCAAATCTACGAGCCATTTGGCGCAGGCTTTGCCGATTGGAACGGTATAAAAGAAGCCGAAGCTAACCTGTGGCAAAAGCAACTGCACATTTTCGAGGTACCATTTTACTACATTGAATACGGCATGGCCCAGTTAGGCGCCATCGCAGTATGGAAAAACTATAAGGAAGATCCTGAAAAAGGCTTACAGCAATACCTGGATGCACTAAGATTAGGCTACACCAAAACCATCAAGGAAATTTACGAAACAGCAGGAATCAAGTTCGATTTCAGCGCAAGCTATGTAAAAGAACTGGCTGAGTTTGTAAAGGGTGAGATGGATAAATTGTAATTCGGTTTGCAGTGGGCGGTTCGCGTTTGCAGTAAAAACGGCAACCCATTCTACCAAAAAACCGCGCGTCATTGCGAGGTACGAAGCAATCTCTAAACTATACAGAGTGGCAATAAAGGCATATAACCTGCAAAGCTGCCCTGTCCGCGTAGAGATTGCTTCGTACCTCGCAATGACGCTTTTTTATGGCCTTGATGCTCATGCTTCGGTTGCATTAGCATAACACCCCTCCCATTAAAATGCAAACATAATCCTCTTTCATAAGTTAATATTACCTATGAAAAAGATATTAATAATATTTAGCCTGATACTGTTTACTTCATTTAGCTATAGCCAATCATTTAAACAGGTAAAAATTGACAGCCTGGTTTCGGTAGCATTACCGCCCACATATATTACTAAAGACACTTTAAACCAGCGCATCTTTAGCGCGAATGCTTCTTTCGGATATGTAGTAGTTATCCGCGAGCCAAATTCTAAAACTGCCGTTCCATTAAAAAAAGAAAAAGACCTTAACAAAGTATTTAAGGATTATGCTAATGGAATAATGAAACTATCCGGTGGTACGGTTGAAAATAAGCGCGATACTACAGTAGGCACATTAAAAGGCCTGGCATTTAATTTACGTACCGATAATGGCGATGGCTCTGTTCAATACCGCAAATTCCTGCTACTGTATACACACGATGTAACCTACACCTTTGAGTATTACTACGATGAAATGAGGGCCGCGTTAACCAAAGATGAGGTAAAAACTTATTTCAGTTCGATAAAACTTTCGCCGGAACTGCAAAGGAATGACCAATACCTGATGACAGCAAGCATCGGCTCAAGTTTTTTTAATGCCCCCAAAATAATGATGTGTATAGGAGCTGGTATAATTATAGTTATTACCATCGGCATGGCAGTACGTAGAAAAAAGCGAGTAGACGATGAAGATATTACGGATTAATTCCTTTTAAAGAAGCGCAAGGGGGTGAGATTCCTTCCTTAGGGAAGCAGGCAATATCGTTAAGTTAAGGAACACCGTAGGTGTTAAATGTTGGTAGCAGAAAAACAAACCAAAAAACTCGTGCCGTCAGGTACGAAACTGGCCATTTGCATACCTGACGGCATGCTATAGATTTTATATTTATCCTTTCTACCAACATTTTGCACCTACGGTGCATTTGCTATCTGTTAACTTAATGACATCCGGGGGGAGCAAAATGTAAGGATTTGTTCGGTTTAAATATTGTATAAAACCCCTCCCGCTGGATAAACTAAAAAAAGCCTTTATTTCTTCTTAAAATCCAGCAATCCCTTGTTCCATTTTTCAGAATGAATGAATTTTTGGTTATCCAGCAAAACGATCAAAAATACAGTGGTGATTACACCAATGGCCGAGCCTGCGGTAACATCCTCAAAAAAATGCTCGCTCAGGTACATCCGGGAATAACCTACCAGCATGGCTATGAGTAAGAGTGGAAGTCCATATACCTTATTTTTACACCAGTAAGTAAACAATAGTGCAGTTGTGAATGCACTAACCGTATGCCCTGATGGAAAACTATGCAGTTTCAGCATATCAACCCCGGCAACTAAATGTATCCGGCTTAGCTGATCCTGAAAGTATAGTGTAGGCCGTGGTGCATCAAAAATATGCTTAATTACCTGGGCAGTAAGGGCGGTTAAAGCATTAATAAGTACTAACAAAAAAGCCTTTGCATAGTTAAACAGCGTTAATATTAGCGTTAAAACTACAACTGTCCAAAAGTTACCTAAATCTGTAAGATATGGCGCAATAGCATCAGCCCAGGGGTAATTATGGCTATTAACAGCAAAGTAGATCTCCTCGCGACTAAAGGTTAATTTTATAGCTAAACAGGCACATAAAACGACCAAAAAGGGGATAAAAAAGAACCTTATTCTGTACAATACATCTTTTATGCCTATATTCATGGTGCAAAATAAGCATATACTTATTCCCTGCAAAAAAATGATTATGTTTGGTACGACTGCCTCTTAATTAAAATTATGTCTAAAAGTATATTTCGTACAAAATCTGTTGACAAAATATTGGCCGATGTTGCAAGCGGCTATAGTGATGGTGAACACTCGGGCAATCATCTTACCAAAGCTTTAAACGTAAAAGACTTAACCCTGATGGGCATTGCCGCCGTAGTTGGCGCGGGTATCTTCTCCACCATTGGCGAAGCATCCTTTCATGGCGGGCCGGGCGTGACCATACTCTTTGTTATTACCGCTATCACCTGTGGTTTCTCAGCCCTTTGTTATGCCGAATTTGCTTCACGCATACCGGTTGCCGGCAGCGCCTACACTTATGCTTACGCTTCATTTGGCGAACTGATAGCCTGGATCATTGGCTGGGATTTACTAATGGAATATGCCATAGGTAACATTGCCGTAGCCATATCATGGAGCACCTATTTCGTGAACCTTGTCGATAATATTAGTATTGGAAGCTTTAGTCTACATGTGCCTGCTTATTTTACCATGGACTACTTTTCAGCCTTTAAGGCCCATGAGCAGGTGCAGCAGTTAACCGTCAGCCACAAGCTTACTGATATAACAGACGCGCTTAAAGAGGGCGCGCAGGCTTGGGCCACAGCCCCAGGCATAGGCAATTTTAAACTGATAGCTAACCTACCCGCCTTATTGATAGTAGTTATTATTACCTACCTGGTTTATGTGGGTATAAAAGAAACCAAACGGGCAACCAACGGTATGGTTATTTTAAAAATAGCCATTGTAATAGGTGTTATAGCCGTAGGCTTTTTTTACGTTACACCGGCCAACTGGCACCCTTTTATGCCTAACGGCTTTAGTGGGGTAATGAAGGGTGTATCGGGCGTGTTCTTCGCTTATATAGGTTTCGATGCTATCTCAACCACAGCCGAGGAATGCCAGAACCCGCAGCGCGACTTGCCAAGGGGCATGATCTATTCACTTATCATTTGTACCGTACTTTACATACTTATAGCCCTGGTGCTTACCGGCATGGTAAGCTATAAAGATCTTGCTGTTGGCGATCCTTTAGCGTTTGTGTTCACCAAAGTAGGTTTAACCAAAATCAGCGGCATTATATCCTTCAGCGCTGTTATTGCTACCGCGAGTGTATTGCTGATATTTCAATTAGGACAGCCACGGATCTGGATGAGCATGAGCCGTGATGGTTTATTGCCGAAAGTATTTTCGCGCATCCACCCCAAGTTTCACACCCCATCCTTCGCTACCATTGTAACCGGCTTTGTGGTGGCTATACCTGCACTGTTCTTAAATCTTACAGTAGTAACCGATTTAACCAGTATAGGTACATTATTTGCTTTTGTGCTGGTATGTGGTGGTGTATTGTTGCTACCCCGCGAAGCTGCTGTAAAAGGCCGTTTTCATTTGCCTTATATCAATGCCAAATATATTGCGCCTGTGGTATTTATTGCCGGTGCCATCATTTTTTGGCAACCGATGATAGACCTGTTTACCGGTGCAAACGCGCATGAGAATTTCCCTTTCTTCTTATTCATCATTTTATCGGCGGCGCTAACCATTGCCTCATTTGTTAAAAACCTTTCCTTGATACCCGTTTTAGGCTTACTAAGCTGCTTTTACTTAATGACCCAGCTGGGTTATGATAACTGGATCCGTTTTATAGGCTGGCTGGTTATTGGTTTGGTTATTTATGTAAGCTATGGCTATACCCACAGCAAACTGGGCAACAAGGCATCTGCAACACATCAAACCTCAGTATGGATAGCTTTTGTAGGTGCGTTATTAGCTATAGCAGGGGTATTAATATTTGTGCATGGTAATGATACACTGGTAGAAGTGCTTGATGTGATTGTAGCGGGCTGTGTAGGCTTTTTAGCGGTGTACCTGGTATCGGCAGCATTCTTTAACGCGTCGGAGCGCAAAAAACCCATATAAATGAACTTAACAGCAATAATAGGTTACCTGGCCGCCTTTGGTACAACTGCTTCATTTTTGCCACAGGCGGTTAAAACCATACAAACCAAGGATACATCGGGCATATCGCTGCCCATGTACATCCTGTTTACTTTAGGTACCCTGTTATGGCTTATTTACGGTGTAATGGAACCTAGCTTACCTGTAGCTGTGGCCAATGCCATTACGCTGATATTCGCGGCTACTATTTTGGTTTATAAGATAAAGTATAAGTGAGAGGATTGGTCTGATTTATATAAAAATATGAAAGTCGAACTAAATTCCCCTGACGAATACAGAGGTTTTTTCATAAGCGAATTTGCAA
>JAMFSA010000135.1 GCA_026225055.1 Mucilaginibacter xinganensis
ATTAATTAACTTAACGGAGCTTACTTCGCCATACGCTTCAAAAAGTTCTTTTAAATCGGCTTCCTCTAATTTAAAAGGAAGGCTTCCTACAAATATGTTCATCAATCTTTAATTTATAACGGGCTATCGTTTTTTGTTGCCCTAATCATTTATACACCAAATATAATAAAGTTGTTTTATTATTGTTGTAAGATACAACTAATGTTCACATTAATTTTAAATGAACACTTATTTCTTTACCGGCAAAATCTCATCTTTTTTGTTAAATCCCTCCCAAAACAGTCGAAATAAGCACCAAACACCAGTTAATACCCCTTTTGATCCTGTTCTTTTTCCCGTTCCTGCTCCAATTTCTTTATTGCACGCTTTTCCTGCCTTATCTGTTTTTTGGTTTTCCCGGCTGTATCAACAGGGAATGTTTTGCCATTAACCGTCACACTCGCCTTATCATCCTTCTTTACTTCTTCGGCTTTACGGGTAGTATCCTTTTTACCAAACAGCTTTTGGAAGAAGGTTAATTTCTTTTCAGGCTCAACAACAGGCGTAGCATCATTATCGTCATCGCCATTCTTTATAATGCTATCGGCCTTAGCTGTATCCACTGTTGATATTTCACGGCGGAGGGCTTGTTTTAAGCGTACATCATAAAAACCATAAGCATTGCTATCGCGCTGGGCCTTGCCGTGGCCCGCCATTAGGTTACCTATTAAATTAAAGTAACCATGCAAGCCGGGCCTTAATGTTCCATCAGGCATAAAAGCATATAGCCCTGCTTTAGGATTTGGCAAAATACTGGCCAGAAAAATACTCTCGCCCAGGGTAAGCTGTGCTGGCGTTTTACCAAAGTAATACCTTGATGCAGGCCCTATACCATAAATATGGTAGCCAAACTCTACTATATTAAAGTAAACTTCCAGCATGCGGTCTTTGGTCATGAGGTGATTATTCTCTATCATCCATACCAGCATGATCTCCTCTATTTTACGGGCCAGGTTTTTATCCCTGTTAAGAAAGGTATTCCTTATCAGCTGCATAGAGATGGTACTACCACCGCGTGAAAACTTCTTCTTTTCAAAATCCGTAGCGATTGATTTCCGGATAGATTCCTCCACAAAACCATTATTACTATAAAACGAAGGATCTTCGGAGGTCATTATAGCGTTGCGTGTATCGGTGGCTATATCTTCCAATGGCGTATAATCCGGATTTACCTGCCCCACTGTAAACGGTGGAGCTGGTGATTTTACCTCATAAGGTGTTTGCACAAACGAACTGTTGAGTTTGGTGAGATCGGTTTTACCAAATTTAATGATCCTGAAATTGTCTTTATTCATTTGCGAATTGAACTGGACCGCATCAGGGTTTGAAGCATCGAGGTAAAAATTAAGGCTGTAATTCAACTTGCCTGCAACCTGTATACCTGCAAATGATTCGAACAAACCACCGGGGAACGAATCAAAAAGATCCTGCCCGTTAAGCCAACCCGTGTTTATCTTTAATTCATAAATCTTAACCGGGCTCAGCGTGTATTTAATATACGGATGAGCCGTTATCTTTTTCAGATGGATAACCGATGAACTATCCAGCGATATATAGTTAGGCCCGACAAATACATTGGCATCAATTGACGCGTTTGGCACAACGATATCATTGGTAGCAAGCTTGCGGTTGTTGATGAGTAAATTACTTACCGACCATGAACCATAGATCCTGGTTTCATCGCCATCACGCTCAACTTTATTAAGGCGGGTGGTAATGGTATCAAAGCTCAGTTTGGTATGGTAATGCTCCTCTATCCCGGGCAGTTCCACTTTTCTGCCGTCGGCAAACAACCTCACATAAATTTCTTTATCGGATGGATGCAGCTTACCTTCAAAATGCCAGGTAGCCGTGCCATCATTAACATTAATGGTTGAAGTTAAGTTACCACTTTTTATAGATGCAGTTGTGGTAAGCAGCTTTAAAGTAGTGCTATCCTTAGTAAAGGTGAACAGGAAGTTTTTAAGCTTGAGGTTATCGGGGATCTTATATAAAAATTCATTGATCAGCTTATTAGCCAGTTCGGCCAGACTGCCTTTTGTGTGGGTATCGGTGGAATCCTTTTTCTTTTTAAACAGGAAATCAAAGTTTTTAACCTTGTTGATGTCGGTAAGGTTTAAATGACCATCCTCCAGGTCAACGTCTGATAATTTTACAGCGCCATAAATAAGCGGCATCAGCTTAACACTGATCTCCAGTTTTTTAATATTCAGTAAGCTATCGCGATTTTCGGGAACTATCACAATATTGGAGAACGACACCGTACTCAACCCGGTAAAGCTTGCCGACCCAATTTGCAGATCGATATTGTAAACTGATTTTGCCGTTGCTTTCGCTTTTTTTATCTCCCTTTGCAGTATAGCATCACGCTTTGTATAGGCAATATAACCCCCAATTAAAACAATAATTATTAGGGAGATAACTACAATAAGGGCAATACGTATATACTTAGGATTAAGGCGATGCATCTAAAAAATTTTATCCAAAACTAAACTAAATCTTATCCGATACAAACGCAGGGAGTAGTAAAATGTTTCTGATTATAAATGTGGTAATTATTTTTTATAACTAATGCTCTTTATGCCATAGGTGTTCGGAAGATTTAAAAAAGCGAGGACGGTGCGATTCCTTCCCTTGGGAAGGTGCAGGAAGGGGTTTATTGATATAGCTTGTCAGCGTACAAACCCCTTCCTTTCACTTCAAAATCATCCGCACCCCTCTCGTTGGCTACTGTGTGGACACATCTTTTTGAATAAATTGGTTTGCATATCCACTCCGTTAGGAGTGAAATATTGGTAGAAATTATATACGAAGGACATTTTTCGCTCCGTTAGGTGCGATACTATTGGACCATGTATTAAAAACAGGCATGACTAAACTAAAAGCGGGCTATGTTATGTACCTACGGCACATATAAATATTTCAAACCTGTTTTTCTACCAATATATAACCCCTACGGGGTTATAAGGCACAAACTTGTGTCCACACAGTAGCCCGTGTGGAAGGAATTTATAGTATCTGGCCTCCCTCTTCATTTTATCATTCTTATGACACTATTCCCTGCCGATTTAGTAAATTTGCTGTAAGTTATGATCATCACTAAAGAACAAGTATTACAAGCCCTGGGCAATGTAGAGGAACCCGACCTGAAAAAGGACCTGGTTACCCTTAACATGATACAGGATATACATATTGAAGGCAACCGTGTAAGTTTTTCGGTTATACTAACCACCCCCGCATGCCCCCTAAAGGCCATGATAGAGAATGCCTGCCGTAACGCCATCCTTCATTTTATCAGTAAGGAGGCCGAGATCAGCATAAACATGACCTCGCGTGTTACCACGCAAAAAAATACAGGTGTGCCGGGTGTTAAAAATATCATCGCGGTAGCATCAGGTAAAGGTGGTGTTGGTAAATCCACCGTTGCGGTAAATTTGGCGCTGGGTTTGGCAAAAGCCGGATCGAAAGTTGGGCTGATTGATGCTGATATTTACGGGCCATCCATCCCGATCATGTTCGGATTGGAGAATGCCCGACCAAAGGCAAGCCAAGTTGAAGGCGGCAAAACCCGTATCGAGCCAATTGAAAAATATGGCATCAAGTTATTATCCATAGGCTTTTTTACTGATCCTAATCAGCCCGTGCCATGGCGCGGGCCAATGGTGTCAACAGCCGTTAAACAACTATTTAATGATGCCGACTGGGGCGAACTTGATTATTTAGTGATCGACCTGCCACCGGGCACCGGCGATATACACATCACCATAACACAAACTTTCCCGGTAACGGGCGCTGTTATTGTTACCACTCCGCAGAATGTGGCGCTGGCCGACGCTAAAAAGGGTATAGGCATGTTTATGATGGATGCCATTAATGTGCCGATATTGGGTATAGTGGAGAATATGTCGTACTTTACACCTGCGGAGCTGCCCGAAAACAAATATTATATATTTGGGCAAGGCGGCGGCGAAAAGCTGGCAAATATGCTTGATGTACCATTTTTGGGTGAAATACCGTTGGTAAAAAGCATCAGTGATTCGGGCGATGCAGGCACGCCGATTGTGTTGGATGAATATTCGGTACAATCAAAAGCATTTATTGATATGGCTAAGCGTGTGGCTCAGCAGGTATCTATATCCAACGCGAAAGTTTTGGATAAGGTTTAAATAAAGAAACAAGAACCAGGAGGCAAGATTCAAGATAAAATGCATAAAAACCATCTTGAATCTTGATTCTTAACTCTTGATTCTATATTAAAAATAATTAATAACTTTACTTTTTTATAAATTAGTAAAAATGAGTTTATTAGATAAGGTGGAAGCAGCGTTGGACTCAATTCGTCCGTATTTGGAAGCTGATGGGGGGAACGTTTCAATTGAAGAGATCACCCCTGAAGGTGTGGTGAAGCTTAAATTGCTGGGCTCATGCGGCTCATGCCCTATGAGCATCATGACACTGAAGGCAGGTATTGAGCAGGCTATAAAAAAAGCGGTTCCGGAAATTACAGCTATTGAGGCCATTAACCTAACTGATATTGACGACCCTAACGCGGTGCTTCCTGAAAATTTAAGATAGTGTTAAGAATTGTTAAATTGCATTACCACATGCACTAATAGTGTACTTTTGCCTAAGATTTTCCAAACAAAAATCCAACAAACAGGGTAATTACAAAAAGAGAGATACGGCTCATAGCTTTATGAAGCATTTAATTGGCATATTATTTTTATTTATCGCGGCAACAGCTTTTGCACAAAAGCAGGAAAAACCGTTGGTACAATTTACAGGTATAGTACATAATGCCGATAGCTCGCTGGTAATAGTGCCTTATGTAAACATAACCAACACCAGCTCTCAAAAAACCGCTTATGTAACCAATTATGAGGGCTATTTCTCATTTGTGGTGCATGAGCAGGATACCCTGCGTTTTACCTGCGTAGGTTATGCACCGGCAACTATTATTATCCCGGCCAATCTGAATAAAAGCTATACTATACAGGTAAATTTAAAGCCACAGATCATTAACCTGCCTACTTTCCACGTGTTCCCATGGGCTACTACGGATGAGTTTAAGAAGGATTTTGTGGCCATGAAAGTAGCTGATGACGACCTGGAAATAGCCAAAAAGAATGTAAGCAAAGCCAGATTAACCGCGCTTATCAGCACCCTGGCCCGGGACGGGCAGGAGATAGGCGACGCCAATTACCAGGGCTTAAACTCAAGCATTATGAACTCACATTCCATAACGCCTAATCCGTTGTTAAACCCATTGGCATGGGGCAGCTTTATTAACCAGATAACCCAGGGAGATAAAAGCCGCCAAACCAGTGGCGACAATTAATTAACGTCCTTTCTTAACTGCCGGAAATTTCATCCGGTACTCAACATCCACAATACCTTTTGAGATATCGGTCAGCTTTTTCTCAATCAGGCGGCGGCGTAACGGGCTTAGTTTATCGGTAAATAGTTTACCATCAATATGGTCGTACTCGTGTTGTATAACACGTGCAGCTAAACCTTTAAAGGTTTCTTCGTAGTGTTTCCAGTTCTCGTCGTAGTATGACAGGCGCACGGTTGGCTTGCGGTAAACATCCTCACGAATATCGGGTATGCTCAGGCAACCTTCGTTAAACGCCCATTCTTCGCCGTTCTCTTCTAAAATAGTGGCGTTTATAAATACTTTTTTGAAATTCTCCAATTCCGGCTCATCATCAGCAAAAGGGGTTGCATCAATAACAAATAAACGCATAGATAAACCTATCTGCGGAGCTGCCAGTCCTACGCCGCGAGCCGCGTACATAGTTTCAAACATATCCTCAGCCAATTGCTTAATATTCGGATATTCATCAGGCTCAATTGCGCCAGCTTTTTTTCTTAATACGGGATCGCCATAGGCTATTATCGGGTACTTCATCCTACAAAAATACAGGTTTATGCGTTAGGTTCAAACAGTAAGGTAATCATCTTGTCGGTATCGAATATTTCATTACTTATGGCTAACATATCTTCAGCTGTTACCGCGTTAATTTTGGCAAAAACTTCCTCCAGCGTATCGGCATAATTAAAATCGACCAAACTTTTTGCTATGGAGATGATCAGGCTCATACGGTTCTCTTCAGCCAAAGCTATCTGGCCGATAAACTTTTGTTTGGCCTGGTGCAGTTGCAACGTGCCCAACTTATTATCACGTAGCTTTTTCAGTTCCTTATGCACCAATTTAAGAGCCTTATCGCTTTTCTCGGTATCGGTACCAAAATAAATGGAAAAGATACCTGTATCAGTAAGCGTGGTATAGTTTGATTCAATGGTATAAGCAATGCCGTATTTCTCCCTGATCTCTAAATTAAGCCTGCTGCTCATGCCCATGCCGCCAAGCAGGTTATTAAGCAATAACAAACCAGTTTTGTAGTGATGGTTTGAGGCATAAGCTTGGTTACCGATGATACAATGGGTTTGTGATATTGGCCTGTTTAGGGTATGGATACTGCCTGTATTTGGCGCAGGTTTTATTCTGCTCTTTTTAGCAGTATTTGCAGCAACACCGCCAAAATATTTTTCTCCGAGTTTAATCACCTTCTTAAAATCATAATCGCCGAAAACGGCAAAGATCATTTCGCTGGTATTATTGGAGGCTGCAGTAAAGGTTTTAATGTCGTTGATATCAAATTTAGACACTGTTTCGGGCGTGCCGAGGATGTTTTCACCAATCGGGTGACCCTTGAACAGCAGCGCCTCAAAATCATCCTGTATAGCTTCCTCGGGCTGATCGAGATAGGAGGCGATCTCATCCAGTATCACGCCGCGCTCCTTTTCCATTTCCTCTTCGGGGAAGGTGGAGTGGAACAGGATATCCTCAAACAGATCCATGGTACGTTCCAAATGCTGTTTTAACAGCGAAGCATGGATGCAGGTATATTCCTTGGTGGTATAGGCGTTCAAGTCAGCGCCCACCAGTTCAAGTCGGTTAAGGATCTGGCTGGTACTGCGTTTTTCGGTTTCCTTAAACAGCAGGTGCTCAATAAAATGGGCCAGGCCTTCCTGGTGCAGCGGCTCATCGCGCGAGCCGGCATTCAGCACAAAGCAACAATGGGTAATGGTTGATGGCGAATGCTTTAATAATATCCTTATGCCGTTGGGTAATGTATGAACCTGGTAATCGATCATGAGGCGCAAAGATAGTGTTTCACCGCTGATTAATTTGATTTCAGGATTTCGCGGATTGATAATAAAACAGAAGGATGATATTATGATTGTTACTTCATACCAGCTATAGTGGCCCATACGATTAGCCCTATCCATATAACCCCGATAATTAACGGCACCCAGATTTGCCTTGCACGGTAAAAAGTAGCATATCCTATATAGTTCCTCCAAAAAACATAATTAAGAATATATGCTGCAATTAATCCTCCCAGATATTGAAAAGAACCACCTGAACCCGGGTTTGCCTTTGATACTAAATAGACTTGCAACGCGGTAAACACTATGCCGAATAATATAGCTATAACAGCATTGTTCTTTTTTTCGGTTTTACTGATGTTCATCGCCATCATTATAGAACCAAATAAGCCCCCAAAGAAAAGCGCGAACAAGTAGATCGCCCGCCTCGAATACATCAATGGCGCGTCAGCGTCTTCAACAATAGTATTTTTATAATCGCTGTTGAATAAGCTCGGATTGCTGGTAACCATAACCGCATTGTTACGCTGCGCCTGTACATCTTCCGTAATAACCTTTAACTCCTCATCAGAGAATTCATGCTTGCGGAATTGCAGTTCAGTGACTGATGCCTCAACAGTTTCGGGCAGGTATTTTTGGCGGTTATCAATGCGTTCAAGAAGTTCTTCGTTGGTTCTGCCTATGGCGAGAAAGCTAAATTTGGATTCCATTGTGATAATAAGTGCCTAAATGTAATAAATAAGCTACAAATAGCCCTAATGATTCCACCTGACCATTAATTCAATTGTTTATTTTGAAGGTATTGGGCATTCTCGTTATATTAGTCGCATGAAATTAGTAGACCTTGATTTTGAGCCTCTTATAACAGCCGACGCCATTGAGAAACGTGTGAAAGAGATTGGTATACAGCTCAATAAGGATTACAGCGACACCAAACCCGTGTTTGTAGGTGTACTAAACGGCAGCTTTTTATTTATAGCCGACCTGATAAAACAAATAGACATCCCCTGCGAAATAACCTTTACCAAACTGGCCTCCTACTACGGCGGTACCAAAAGCACCCTGAAGATCCGCGATGATATTGATTTCAGCGTTGACATTAAGGGCCGCGACGTATTGATCATTGAAGATATTGTTGATACCGGCAACACCGCCCATTACCTTATCGACAAACTAAAGGCAAAAGGACCCGCCTCTATAAAACTATGCTCCCTGCTGTTAAAGCCGGCATCCCTGCAAACCAAAATTGATGAGCTTAAATACGTAGGCTTTGAAATTGAGAACGACTTTGTAGTTGGTTATGGTTTGGATTATAAAGAAATGGGAAGGAATTTGAGGGATATTTATAAGAAGGTGTAGGTTAGATTTATTTTTTAATTGTCATTGCGAGCGATAGCGCGGCAACCTCGTCGCTTGCATATTAATCGCGACGAGGTTGCTTCGTCGTACCTCCTCGCAATGACACATTTTATTATTTTAACCCACTGTTTGTGTCCTCACAAACAGCATGCAAATTGCCTGTGAGGACACAGGCAATGGGGAGAATATATTACACCCCAACCGGTTCCACAATATCACTTAGCAATTCAATCGCTTCATCAATCCCAATAACACCTTCAATACTTAACCTCAGCGTATTTTTTACTTCTTTTAAATTTGTTCTGCGTGGGTTGGCTTGTACAAAGTTGAGCACTTGCCTAAATACCGGTGTTTCAAAGTATGGCGATTGCTGGTTGGTGATAAAGTAGCCGCGCAATACATTTTTTTTCAATGAGATCTTCTCAAAGCCGATGGCTTTGCCCAGCCATTGCAGGCGCATGGTGTTCAGCAAGTCGTTTACCTGGCGGGGAATAGGGCCAAACCTGTCGTGCAGTTGTTGCTGGAACGCTTCCAGATCAAACTCGTTTTCCAGCTTGGCCATTTCTGAATAGAGGTTATAACGCTCCGACAAGCTGGTTACGTACTCGTTTGGTATTAGTATCTCTAAATCGGTATCTATCTGTGTAAAGGCGATAAACGGCCGTGGCTTATCTTCAGGGAAAACGCCTTTAAATTCATCTTCTTTTAGTTCCTGTATGGCTTCATCCAATATCTTGTGGTACATCTCAAAGCCAATTTCGGCTATGAAACCGCTTTGCTCGGCACCCAGCAGGTTACCGCTGCCACGGATATCCAAATCGCGCATAGCAACGTTGAAGCCGCTGCCCAGATCGGAGAACTCTTCAATAGCGCTCAGGCGCTTGCGGGCCTCGCTGGTGAGCGTTGATAACGGCGGACTCAGCAGATAGCAATATGCCTTTTTGTTGCTCCTGCCTACACGCCCACGCATCTGGTGCAAATCGCTCAGGCCAAACATGTGGGCATGGTTAATGATGATGGTATTGGCGTTCGGGATATCTAAACCAGCTTCAATAATGGTGGTAGCAACCAGCACATCATATTCGCCGTTCACAAATTTCAGCATCACATCTTCCAGGGCATCACCCTCCAGCTGACCGTGCGCTATACCCACACGAGCTTTAGGCACCAGCTTATGGATCATCCCGCCCAGTTGCGGCAGATCAGCTACCCGGTTATGGATAAAGAATACCTGGCCATCGCGGTTTATTTCAAACTCAACAGCTTCTTTTATCAGCTTATCATTAAACACATGCAGTTCGGTAACCACCGGCTGCCTGTTCGGCGGCGGGGTTGATATGATAGACAAATCCCTCGCGCCCATCAGCGAAAAATGTAAGGTACGCGGGATAGGTGTAGCAGTAAGCGTAAGTGTATCCACATTGGCGCGCATTTGTTTCAATTTTTCTTTGGTTGATACGCCGAACTTCTGTTCCTCATCAATGATCATCAAACCCAAGTCCTTAAATTTTACATCCTTACTTACCAAGCGGTGTGTACCGATGATGATATCCACCTTGCCCTCTTTCAGCTTTTCTAAAGTATCCTTTATTTGCTTGCTCGATTTAAAGCGGTTCACATAATCAATATTACATGGAAAGCCTTTTAAACGCTCCGAGAACGTTTTAAAGTGCTGGGCAGCCAAAATGGTTGTCGGCACTAAAATAGCCACTTGCTTGCTATCGGCAACAGCCTTAAAGGCGGCACGTATTGCCACTTCCGTTTTACCAAAGCCCACATCACCGCAAATCAGCCTGTCCATAGGGTGCGGCGATTCCATGTCCTTTTTAAAGTCGCTGGTGGCTTTTTCCTGATCGGGGGTATCTTCGTATAAAAACGATGCCTCCAGCTCGGTTTGCAAATAACTATCCGGCGAGAACGCATTACCCACTTGTGTTTTACGGACGGCGTAAAGCTTGATCAAGTCGCGGGCTATGTCTTTAACTTTTTTTTTTGTTGTTTTCTTCAGGCGTTCCCAGGTATCGGTCCCCAGCTTATTCATCTTCGGCACCGCGCCTTCTTTACCGCTGTATTTGGAGATGCGGTTAAGCGAGTTGATGTTCACATACAGCAGGTCATTATCAGCATACAACAAGCGGATCATTTCCTGCATCTTACCGTTAACCTCAATCTTTTCAAGGCCATTATACTTGCCTATGCCATGATCTATATGTGTAACGTAATCACCGGGTTTCAGCTCACGCAGTTCTTTTAGCGTGATGGCCTGCGAACGCTGATAGCCCTTTTTGAGTTTATATTTATAATAACGGTCGAAGATCTGATGATCGGTGTAGCAGGCCAGCTTTTGTTCATGGTCAACAAAACCTTCACGTATGGATATGCTGATCGGCGTAAATTTCACGGTCTTGTCCAGGTCCTCCAAAATGGCGTAAAGCCTTTCCACCTGCCGGGCGGAATCGGTAAGGATAAAGTTCTCAATCTTTTCAGCCTCGTTATTCTTAAAGTTATGGATCAGCAGACTAAAGTCCTTATTGAACGATGGCTGCGGGCGCATATCAAAATTGATGGCGGCATCGGCCTGGTAAAAGAACTGCTTGCCGAATTCCACCACCGGGAAATCGCCCAATTGCGATGAAATGAGTTTTTCATCCGTAAAACCAAATTTAGGATCTATCCAATCCGGGTTCTGGTTCTTTTCATCTGCGGATAGCGCCTTCCATAACTGGGTGGCTTTTTTATAGCCGTCCTGTATAATATCTAAAGTAAACTGTACATCCTTTATCCAAACTTGCGTACCAGCATCCACATATTCCAGCAGGGATATGTTACTTTCCGTTAAAAATTTAGATTGTACGTTAGGAACAATGGTAATGCTCTTCACTTGCTCCACCGAAAGCTGGCTCTCGATCTCAAAGGTGCGGATAGATTCGATCAGGTCGCCAAAAAACTCAACCCTATAAGGCAGTTCATGCGAGAACGAGAAAATATCAACTATACCACCACGGACAGAGAACTGCCCCGGCTCGTACACAAAATCAACCCTGTCGAAATCATACTCTACCAAAAACTCATTGATAAAATCAATGCTGAGCTTATTGTTAACCGAAATCTCCAGCGTATTTTTCTCCAGCGATGCGCGATCTATCACCTTTTCGGCCAAAGCCTCGGGGTAGGTAACTATCAGCTGCCCAAATTCCGAGGAGTGGTTAAGCTCGTTCAACACTTCGGCCCGGGCCAAAACATTGCTGCTATCGGGCTGGGTAAACTCAAATGCTTTACGGTATGATGATGGGAAAAGTAAAACTTCTTTTCCGGTAAGGTTCTCCAGGTCTGCCTGGAAATAACCGGCTTCTTCGCGGTCGGGTAGTACAAACACCATGTGCTGGTGCTGCAAAAAATACAAAGCTACCGCCATGGCCGAATCACTTGATCCGACTAAACCACGAAGCTGAACTCTTGGATTTTTAGAGGCATTCAACGCTTGCGCCAAAGCCTTAATCCGTTCATCAGCCTTATACTTGTCTAATATATCACGGATGTTCAAAACGATGCGAAGATACGCAAAAAAGACATTTTAACTCTGCCCGCCGTAAATTCTAAATTAATTATAAAACAATATTGCAGGTTAATTACTTTTTAGTGATAATCAACGTATTAATTATATTGATTACATTTATTTAACCAATTACAATTAAGATGAAGAATGCATTTATAACAGGACTCGTTATCGGAGTATTAAGCGGCTTATGGCTGTTTGCCATGCACTTATTAGGGTACGACCTGGCTAAGGACCAGGTTTCACCATTTGAATATGTTTCCATAATTATACCTGTAGCGGGCCTTTATCTCGGGCTCAGAAGCTATCGTGCCCATGATTGTAACGGGCAGATGGGCTTTTTAGAAGCCCTGATACAATGCTTTAAAATACTGGTACTGGCGGGTGTAATAGCCATTTTTGCAGCTATACTATACATCAGTTATATTGATGCAGGCAACAATGTACGCGATTTCTCGGGCCGCATGTTTGCAGCGCTTTTAATTGGCTTGTTAACATCACTGGCAGTGTCGTTAATACTTACCACCAAATCAAATAAGGTTGATTAGGTTTTAAATATGATCTTTTTAATGGCAGCCTGGTTTATAACTGGGTTGCTGTTTTTGCCTTCTTACTTTTTGCCTTAAATAATTTATGGACATTCCCTGCGGGCCGGGCTTTGCATTCATACGCCTGCGGGCATTAGGCTCGTCTTGTGCTCAATCCCGAACGGGCCGGTATCCATTTCAATCCCTAATGCGGCACGCGCTCCGTTGACTCACCCCGACTACGCTTCGCTGGTCGACCCTCTCTGCGGCAAGCCGCAAAGAGGGTGCTTTTTTAATATTATATCTATTACTACCAGCATATAACCCCGCTGGGGTTTAAGCTCATTGCTCCGTAGGTGCATAATATTGGTAGAAAATAAAGCATAAATAATAAGCGTGCCGTAGGTACGCAATGTTCTTTACCCTCTTTGCGCCGTAGGTGACTGTTGCGCAACTATAGTGTTATAATTTTGAGATTATAACTTGTTTTTGCAATATTGATTAAAACGAGAGCAGCAAGTTTGTATCACCTAAGTGGTTTAATCGTATAGATAGCGGATTAAAT
>JAMFSA010000136.1 GCA_026225055.1 Mucilaginibacter xinganensis
GCTATATTTAAACGATGATTATCAGAGTAATAAACAAATCAAAAAATGGCCTGCCGGCCTATGAAACTATGCATGCTGCAGGTATGGACCTGCGTGCCGACCTGGAAACAACCATAACGCTTAAACCTTTTGAGCGCAAGCTTGTCCCAACTGGGTTACATATTGAATTGCCCGAAGGTTTTGAGGCGCAGATACGCCCGCGTAGCGGTTTAGCATTTAAACATGGTATCAGCATAGTGAATTCGCCGGGAACAATTGATGCCGATTACCGTGGTGAAATAAAAGTACTGCTGATCAATCTTTCCGACCAGGTATTTGAGATAAATACAGGCGACAGGATTGCGCAAATGGTAGTTGCTAAACACGAGCAGGTAAATTGGGAAGAAGTTGAAGTTTTAAATGAAACTACCCGCGGTGTGGGTGGTTATGGACATACAGGGGTAGCTTAATTTTTTTAGATAGATTGTTAGGATGAGGCGGTTTGCAGTTATATTTTTTTCGGTGATACCTGTTTTTGTTTTTGCGCAAAGCAAGAGCATTGGCACCGTTGTGGCTGCCAAACCCATGTCGCAGATAGATAGCGTGATGATCAGGCAGATCTTCATGTCGGCCCTGCACGAAAAGGTAATGGAGAACTATACCCAGGCTGCCGAACTGTTTGCCCGTGTGCTCCAATCCGATCCGGGTAATGCTGCCGCGTTATATGAGATGGCCAATATTAAAAAACAAAAAAGCAATTATACCGATGCGCAAACCCTGCTCGAAAAGGCCGTTGCCATCAGTCCGGATAACGAGTGGTATTGGCTATCCCTTGCCGAATGCTATGAAAAAAATAACAACATCGTAAAGCTACAGAACGTATTTGAACAGTTGATAAGGATAAATCCCAGCAAGCCCGATTATTATTACGATAACGCCAACGCTCTCTTTATTGAGAAAAGGTATGATGACGCGCTGAAAGTTTACGATCAGTTAGAGGTGATGAACGGCCTTGACGATGATGTACTTGCCGGCAAACAAAAGATCTACCTGATACAAGGTAAGGTTGAGCCCGCTGCTGCACAGTTGGAGCAAATGATTGCCGATAACCCATCGCAGATAAAGTATTACCTGGTATTGGCTGAGTTATACAACTCAAATAATTTGCAGGACAAGGCATTCAAAGTATTGAAGGATGCCGAAAAACTTGCGCCGAATAACGGACAGATCCATCTGGCCCTGGCCGATATATATCGTGATAAAAAAGATAATGAATCTTTCTTTAGTGAGCTTGAACTGGCCTTTGCGTCACCGGAGGTTGATATCGACCAAAAAATAAAGATTATTTTAGGCTACTTCCCCAAATTTCCTGATCCCAACGCTAAAGCCAGCGCGCTTGAGTTGAGCAAGATCCTGATCACCGCTCATCCCGATGATTCAAAATCATATGCCATGTATGGCGATATGCTTTTCCAGACCGATAAATTTAAGGATGCAGAGATAGCCTACAGAAAATCCATCCAGTTAAGTAGCAGTCATTATGCTGTTTACGAGCAACTGGTCCGCATAGAGATTAGTTCGAATGAAATGGATCAGGCTATAAAGGATGGTGAGAGCGCCCTCGCGCTTTTTCCTAACCAGGCCTGGATGAATTACCTGGTAGGTATTGCCTGCCAGCAAACCAAGGATTACAAAAAAGCCATAGGCTACATTAAAACTGCCATTGATGTTGCCCCCGATGATAAGGACCTGCTTTCATTAAGCTATTCGTCGTTAGGCGATTGCTATCATGAGATGAAGGATTTTACCAATTCTGATGCTGCTTACGATAAATCGCTCAGTTACAATCCTGATAATGGCTATGCCTTAAACAATTATGCCTATTATTTATCGTTAAGAGGAGATCAGTTGGAGAAGGCGGCGCAAATGTCGGCACACTCCAACCAGTTGCAGCCTAATACCGCATCGTTTGAGGATACTTATGCGTGGATCCTGTTCAAGCAAAAGAAATATGCCGATGCCAAAGTTTGGATAGAGAAGGCCATAGAACACGATAAAACAAATAGTGCCGTACAGATAGAACATTATGGCGATATTATGTTTTATTTAGGTGATACCAATGCTGCCGTACAAAACTGGAAAAAAGCCAAGTCGTTCGGGGAGCAGTCGCCAACTTTAGATCGTAAAATAAATGAAAGAAAATATTTTGAATAAACTGCTGATAGCATGTAGCCTGCTGATAATGGTGAGCTGCTCGGCACATAAGCATCTTACTATATCGCCAACGGCGGTTGCAAAAGTTAATGAGGAAGCAAAACTGGGGCCTATCCGTACGCAACAACTCGGCTTTAATACCTTTTCGGGCAAAGCCAAAGCAAGCCTGGCCATAAATGGTAATAATAACGACTGTACACTTAACCTCCGCATCAACAGTGGCAAAAAGATCTGGGTATCAGTAACCGCTTTATTGGGTATTGAGATAGCCCGTGCTATTATTACGCCGGATAGTATACAGGTTATCAATCGCCTGCAGGGTGTCTATTTTAAAAAGCCTTTCAGTTTTATTTACAAATACGCCAACAGGCAGATAGATTTTAACATGCTGCAAGCGTTGCTGATAGGCAATGCTATACCACAGGCACTGAATGATAGCACAAAGATCGCATCAGATAGTACTAATAATACCACCCTAAGCGGTAATTTGCAGGACCTGGTTTACAAACTGGTGCTTGGCAGCGATATGAAAGTGAGCCAAACTAACCTTACCAACCAGGGTGCAGGGCAATCACTACAAACGGTTAATGCGTTTGCGCTATCGGGTACGCAAAAGGTGCCATCGCAAATAAACATTGCTTCAGTTGCTGGTGATAAAAAGATACAGGTTAATTTACACTACGTTAAAGTTGATATTAATCAGCCGCTTGAATATCCATTTAATATCCCCGACAGTTACACTCCGGCAAATTAAATTGTATTTTTGCGCTGATGGAACAGGAATAAAGCATATAATAGCCCTGTTTAAACTATTAAATACCACCACATACGGATGAAGTTTATAAAAATTGTTTTCTTTTTGCTCTGCGTTTTTACGACATTTAATGTACATGCGCAAAGCAGCCAGGAGTTAAAACGCCGCCGCGACCTGCTAACCCAACAGCTGCAGCAGCTAAACCAGGAATACCAGGAAACAGCCAGCAATAAAAAAACAACTTTAAAACAGCTTAATATTTTAAAATCTCAGATCAGTCTTCACGAAGAAAAGATCAATTTGATGAACTCTGAGATAAGAAATTTAGATAATCAAATCTCCGAGAGCAATAATTCCGTACGTAGTTTACAAAGCCAGTTAGATCAGCTCAGGAAAGAATATACAGGCATGATATTGTTTGCCTACCGCAACCGGAGCGCGTACAACAAACTGATGTTTATTTTTGCGGCGAAAGATTTTAACCAGGCTTATAAACGTTTAAAGTATTTACAGCAATTTGGTTCTTACCGTGAGCGCCAGGCCGATTATATTGAAGGCACGCAAAAGGACCTGCATGTTAAAATAGTTGAACTGGATAAAAGCAAAGAAGAAAAAAGTGGTTTGCTGAAAGATCAGGAGAAAGAGAAAGCAACCCTGGGCGAAGAAAAAAATACACAGGCACAGGTAGTTGTTGATCTGTCGAAACATGAAGGGCAGCTTAAACAGCAGCAAAAGGATGTACAAAAGAAAATAGCGACTACCAACCGCGAGATAGATGCTGCGGTACGCAGGGAGATTGAAGAAGCAAGGCGCAAGGCCGAAGAA
Source organism: Mucilaginibacter xinganensis (assembly GCA_026225055.1). Taxonomy (GTDB): domain Bacteria; phylum Bacteroidota; class Bacteroidia; order Sphingobacteriales; family Sphingobacteriaceae; genus Mucilaginibacter; species Mucilaginibacter xinganensis_A. The sequence continues at coordinate 3,773 of JAMFSA010000136.1, forward strand.
GAAGCAAAAGAAGCTGCAAGATTAGCAGCAGCGAAGGCTAAAGCCGAGAACCGGGAAGTTGCAGTGCCAAAAACTAAAACTATTACCAAATCATCAAGTAATAGCGAGGTGTTGAACGCTACGCCAGAAGCAGCCAAGCTGTCAAGCGACTTTTTGGGTAACCGTGGGCGTTTGCCGTGGCCGGTAAGTAATGGCGTTATTATACAGGGTTTTGGCGTTTATTATACGCCCGAGAATATTAAAAGTGAGAGTACAGGCGTTTCTATTAAAACAAGCCCTGGCGCAAGTGTAAGGGCTATATTTGATGGTGAAGTGATTAATGTGCGTGATATTGTTGGTACTTACCTGGTGGTTATAAGGCATGGTGAGTATTTTACAGCTTACTCAAATTTGCGGTCGGTTAGTGTATCAAAAGGGCAAAAGGTAACTACCAAGCAAACAATAGGTACGGTAGCTACTGATTCAACAACTGGCGAAACCGATGTGGAGTTTGATTTGTACAAAGGATCAACACCGGTTAACCCTAAATTATGGCTGGCGCCAAATTGATTGAAACTTTGTAATATTAAAAATGTTTATATTTGTAACCTTTTAATAGTAAAATTATGTTTAGTTCAGTTTTTCTCTTTTTTGATATAGGCGGGGGTGAAATAATGCTCATCATGCTGGTGATATTATTATTGTTTGGCGGCGAAAAACTTCCTCAACTGGCCCGTGGCTTAGGTAAAGGTATCCGTGATTTTAAAGATGCATCTGAAGGTGTAAAACGTGAAATTACCAACCAGATAGATAATTTTGAAGCTAAAAAGGCAGAGCAGGCAAATAATGCAACAAGTACAACCAACACTACCGAAACTGCGGCAGCGGCTGCACCTGTGGTAGCTGCAACTGCATCGCCGGTTATTACACCTGCACCAAATACAATGCCGGTAGCTGAGATTAGCTCAAGTGCCGAAATTGCACCGGTACACCACGAAACAAGTATAACTGCTGAAGGAGCTCATTTAAGGGAAACACCTATTGAGGGCCTTAAATCACCGCAGGAAGAAGTTAAATCATAGTATAGCATATAAATCATAATATAAAAACTTAAAAATCATGGGATTAGATTCACCAGTAATGCTCATCTTAATATTCGGCGTAATATTATTGATGTTTGGAGGTAAAAAAATTCCTGAACTAATGAAAGGTTTAGGAAAAGGGGTTAAGGAATTTAAAGACGCGCAAAACGGCGAAGGTACTACTACCAACACTACAAATACAGACGAAAAACCTAAAGTATAGGCAATGGTTTGTTTGAAAATATGTTGATTTGAAAATTTGAAGGCTAATTGCCGTACTCAATCGGTATGCTTTCAAATTTTCAGGTCATTTTATAACCTATCCCGCCCATTCAAGCGTCCACGCTTGAACTTAAAATATTTTTAGCGTCCACGCTAAAAACTTTTCAAAATCATGTTAATTTAATTCGAGATAAGCGTAGACGCTTACAAAAAACTGCATTCAAGCGTTGACGCTTGAACAGGCGACTTGCTATTTTCAAACCCGTACATCACCAAATCTTCCAATCAACAAGTCTCCAAATCAATTTAAATTTTTATTTTAGCCGCATGGCTAAATTCTATTCCTCTTTAAGTGAAATAAAGAGCGGGTTGCAAAGTGGGGAAATTACCGTTGAAACACTGGTAAAGGGTTATTTAGAAAAAATTAAACAGCATGCCCATTTAAATGCTTTTAACGAGGTATTTGAACAGGAGGCATTAACACGTGCCAATAATATTGATTCCCGTATCCAATTAGGGAACGCTGGTAAACTGGCGGGAATGGTTATCGCTATAAAAGATAATATCTGCTATAAGGATCATAAAGTATCCGCTTCATCAAAAATTTTAGAAGGCTTTACCTCTATTTATTCCTCAACTATAGTTGAGCGTTTACTGGCTGAGGATGCCATTATTATAGGTCGTTGTAACTGCGACGAATTTGCCATGGGTGCCAGTAACGAAAGCTCATATTATGGCCCGGTAAAAAACTTTGCCGATAATACCAAGGTTTCAGGTGGTTCATCTGGCGGTTCAGCGGTAGCTGTTCAGGCTGGTATGTGCCATGCCGCCATTGGCACTGATACAGGTGGCTCAGTAAGGCAACCCGCTTCATTTTGCGGGGTCATCGGTCTTAAACCTACTTACGGAAGGATTTCAAGATATGGTGTTATAGCTTATGCCTCATCATTCGACCAGGTGGGCCCGATCACCAAATCGGTAGAAGATGCTGCCCTGTTGTTGGAAGTTATGGCTGGTCCGGATGAATACGACAGCACACTGGCCCAAAAGCCTGTTCCGTCATTTAGTACCAATCTACAAGCGCCGGGGAATAAGAAGATAGCCTATCTACAAGAGTCACTATCAAGCCCGGGAGTAGATCCTGAGGTAAAAAATAACCTGATCCAATACATAGAAAAGCTGCGTGCCGAGGGCCATACCGTTAAGCCCATAGCGTTTGAATATCTGGATTACATGGTGCCATCTTATTATATTTTGGCTACCGCCGAGGCATCATCAAACCTTGCGCGGTATGATGGGGTACATTACGGTTACCGTAGTCCTGAAGCATCCGACCTGCAATCGACCTACAAAAAATCACGTTCCGAAGGTTTTGGCAAAGAGGTAAAACGCCGCATTATGCTGGGTACATTTGTGTTAAGTGCCGGGTACTATGATGCTTACTATGCCAAGGCACAAAAGGCGCGCCGCCTCATCCGCCAAAAAACAGAGGAAATATTACAGGAATACGATTTTATACTCACTCCCACCGCCCCCGAACCTGCATACGCGATAGGCAAAGAGGAGAGCGATCCTGTTGTAACTTACCTGGCCGATATTTTTACGGTGCAGGCATCGTTGTCGGGTGTTCCGGCAATTTCACTACCTGCAGGCAATAATAGCAAAGGTTTGCCGTTAGGTTTACAATTGATAACCAGGCAATTTGAAGAACAGGAATTGTTAAATTTCTCCGAATATTTCCTGGGACTATAAAAATTTAATATATTAGTAAAAGTGTTGGCGCGAGCCAGCGTTTCCTGGTATTAGATCCCTATAATAAATGAAGAGATTATTTACTTTTATTATCTGTTTTTTATTACTGCTAATTGTTAAAACCGATAAAATATTTGCTGCTGGCTTCATAGCTACGGCCTCCACACAAACTTTAGTCGATACTACTTTCGCCCATGCTGCCGCAAATCAGGCGCAGCTTACCGGCTATCAAAGTAATATAAAACGCCGCCTCGATTCCCTTAAAAAGGATGTTCCCTTAGATTATAACGAGTACGTACAAAACTACATTGATATTTACGCCAACAACCGCGACGAAATGGGGCAGGTGATAGGCCTGGCTAAATACTACTTCCCTATTTATGAAAAGGTTTTCCGTGCCGCGGGTATCCCCGTGGAGATAGAATATTTGTCTGTAGTGGAATCAAAGCTTGATCCTAACGCGGTGTCACGGGTAGGCGCTACTGGTCCATGGCAATTTATGTCGACTACCGCAAAGCTGTACGGCCTAAGCATGGATGGATATATTGATGAGCGCCGCGACCCTGTACGTGCCAGCTATGCCGCCGCCGCGTATCTTAAAGATGCTTACGAAGAATTTGGCGACTGGCTGTTAGCCATCGCATCATACAACTGCGGCAAAAGCAATGTAGAAAATGCCATTGCTAAAGCAGGCGCTAATGATTTTTGGTCTATCCGCCAATATCTTCCGCTTGAGACGCGCAATTATGTGCCCGCTTACATCGCTGTTGCTTACCTTATGAATTACTATGGTAAGCACAACATTATAGCTCAGCCATGCAGTTTTGCGAGAAATATTGATACCGTTTTGGTTGATAGGGCCATTTCCCTTGGTAGTATTTCCAGCATCTTAAATATGGATTACAGGGTTTTAGCTTTGTTGAATCCTGCTTATCGTACACAAATGATCAAAGGCAGCCCGGCCAATCCGCGCAGGTTGATTATTCCGCAGTGCAACAGCAAATCTTATTCGGCGTTGTATGATGCCTTAAACAGTGGTGTTATTTCGCCAGTATTGCCGCCCCATGCCAGCTATGTTTCTTATGCTGAAGAAAAACCTGAGCACAAGCCTGCTTATCATAAAGTAAAAAGAGGTGAAACATTGTCGGATATTGCCGACCGTTACGGCGTTGATGTTCAGGACCTGAAAAACTGGAACCACCTGCACCACAAACCTGCTGTTGGCCAAAGGCTTAAATTAAACGGCGATAAAGAAGATGTAGAAGCATCACCAAAAACAGAACATAATTATATAACCTATAAAGTAAAACGTGGCGATACGCTGAGTGTTATTGCCGCCAAATTTGATGGCGCGTCGGTTGATCATATTAAATCATTAAATGGTTTAAAACGTGGCCAGTTACAACCAGGTATGACACTTAAAATAAGCAAAGGATAATTTAAGAGTCAAGAGGTAAGAGTCAGGATTCAAGATAAAAAATAAAATCTTGACACTTGTATCTCGGCTCTCGACTCTGGGGAATGAATCAGAGACCAAAATATAAGAAGCAAGACAAATCTATAAAACAGACTGTTAAAGTTCTGCAATAACTAAACCTTTTACATCCTGACTCTTGACTCTTAATTCTTGACTCTTATATTGCCCTAAACCTTACATATATTATCAAAAACGATGTTTTTCCCGTACCCGGTGAAAAAAGAATCGTAGTTTTGAGCCCTTGAATATTGAGAAGATGAATAATAAAACCAATCGTAAACAGGACGCTTTAAATTACCATTCAAAAGGCCGCCCGGGCAAAATACAAGTAGTGCCAACTAAGCCTACCAACTCCCAACGCGATCTTTCCATGGCTTATTCTCCAGGCGTTGCCGAACCCTGCCTGCGTATTGCCGACAATGTTGAAGATGTATATAAATATACCGCCAAAGGCAACCTGGTAGCCGTTATCAGTAACGGTACTGCCGTGTTGGGCTTAGGTAATATCGGCCCCGAGGCAAGTAAGCCTGTGATGGAAGGTAAAGGCCTGCTGTTTAAAATTTATGCCGATATCGATGTTTTCGATCTGGAAATAAATGCCAAAACCCCTGATGAATTTGTAGCTATAGTAAAAGCGCTGGAGCCAACCTTCGGTGGCATCAACCTTGAAGATATATCGGCCCCAACCTGCTTTGAAATAGAACGCCGCCTGAAGGCCGAAATGAAGATCCCCGTAATGCACGATGATCAGCATGGTACGGCAATCATATCGGGCGCGGCACTGCTTAATGCCTGCGAGATCCAGGGCAAAAAGCTGGATAAGATAAAAATGGTGGTTAACGGCGCGGGTGCCGCAGCGGTGTCCTGCTCAAAAATGTACCTGTCGCTTGGTGTTAAAAAAGAGAATCTAGTGATGTTTGACATCAATGGCCTCTTAACTCCTGATCGCACCGATCTTGGCGATATCCGCATGGAATTTGCCACCGAACGTAAAGACATAAAAACACTGGCAGAAGCCATGAAAGGTGCCGATGTTTTTGTAGGCCTTTCAGCTGGCAATGTGGTTACACCTGATATGCTCAAGGCTATGGCTAAAAACCCCATTGTGTTTGCCATGGCTAACCCGGATCCGGAAATTGCTTATGATATCGCCCATAATACCCGCAAGGATATTATTATGGCTACCGGCCGTTCTGATTTCCCGAACCAGGTGAACAACGTTTTGGGTTTCCCGTATATCTTCCGCGGAGCGCTTGATGTAAGGGCGACTGCCATTAACGAGGAAATGAAAATTGCCGCCGTTAAAGCCATCGCCGAAATAGCTAAAAAACCGGTTCCTGAAGCGGTAAACCTGGCATACAGCACAACCAACCTCAAGTTTGGGCGCGATTATATCATCCCAAAACCGATGGATCAGCGGTTGATCATCGAGGTTTCAACAGCTGTAGCAAAGGCAGCTATTGACTCGGGTGTTGCCCGTAAGGTAATTACCGATTGGGATGCGTATGCCGAAGAACTGCGTACACGTATTGGCAGCGATGACAAGTTATTACGTAACCTCACTAACCAGGCCAAGCAAAGCCCTAAACGCGTTGTTTTTGCCGAGGCCGATACTTACAAAATACTGCGTGCCGCTCAAATTGTTAAGGATGAATGCATTGCTACGCCGATATTGCTGGGTAATGTAGAGCGCATTAAGCAAATAATGAAGGATAACGACCTCGACTTGGGCGATGTACAGATCATTGACCCACGCGAGGGTACCGAGGAAAGTGAAAAATATGCGCAGTACCTATACAGCAAACGCCAGCGCAGGGGCATAACTCTGTTTGAGGCCCGCAAGCTGATGATTGACCGTAACTACTACGGTGCAAGCATGGTGCAATTTGGCGAAGCCGATGCCCTTATTTCCGGCCTGACCAAAAATTATGTAACCACCGTTAAACCCGCCCTGCAAATAATCGGTACCGAAGATGGCGTAAGCCGTGTTGCCGGTATGTACATGATGATAACCTCAAAAGGCCCGGTATTTTTTGGCGATACCACTGTAAATGTTAACCCAACCGTGCAGGAACTGGTGGATATTACGGTACTAATAGAGCATTCGGTAAGGCAGTTTAACGTAACCCCAAGGGTAGGAATCTTATCCTACTCAAACTTTGGCTCGAATGATGGACCTATACCTGAAAAAACACGTGAGGCTGTAAAAATACTGCACGACAAATATCCCGATATGGTAGTTGATGGCGATATGCAGGCCAACTTTGCATTGAACCCTGAACTGTTATCGGATAATTTCCCGTTCTCCACCTTGGTGGGCCGCCCTGCAAATACTTTAATATTCCCGAACCTTGAGTCGGGTAACATTGCGTATAAGCTATTACAGGAAATAGGCGGTGCCGAAGCTGTCGGGCCAATATTACTGGGGCTGAAAAAACCGGTGCACGTGCTGCAATTAGGTAGCTCGGTACGTGAAATTGTAAACATGGTAACTATAGCCGTGGTAAACGCGCAGGAAAAATCTGCTACCGCTGATCTCGCTAAACCTACAAAACGTTAAAATATCGAAGAAACATGTACGCTTATATTGATGGTAAATTAGTTTTTAAAAGCCCTTCATATGTGGTAATTGATGCCGGTGGAGTAGGTTATCACATCAATATATCGCTCCATACCTACTCATTGCTGGGCGATGCCGAACGCTGCAAATTATACACTTGGCTCTACGTAAAAGAAGATGCCCACAGCCTGTATGGTTTTGCCGATGAAGGTGAACGCCGTTTATTCCTGCATCTGATATCAATCTCAGGCATTGGCCCCAATACCGGGCGCATGATGCTGTCGTCAATTACACCCGCAGAGATCCAAACAGCCATTGTAAATGGTAATGTAGCCCTCATACAGCGTATCAAAGGCATTGGCCCTAAGTCGGCGCAACGTGTTATACTGGAGCTGCAGGATAAATTACGCAAGGAAGGTCCTGATACCTTAATCAGTATGCCGGCTAACAAAACGGCTAAGGATGAGGCACTTTCGGCGTTGGTGATGCTGGGCTTCGCTCGTAATGCAGCTGAGAAAGTCCTCGAACAGGAAATGAATAAAAATAAAGAGGATTTAACCGTTGAACAGTTGATTAAATCCGCCCTAAAAAACTTATAATTACTTATAATTTGATTTGACTTTTGACTAATACTTTTACGTTTAAGATCATTGTACTTGTCTTAATTTTTGCTGCATTTTGCGGACAGGAGAAGGTATTTGCACAACAGTCGCCGAACGGAAAAAGAGATTCAACATCGTCAAAAGCGCCCTTAAACCTGCAGCAATCAAATAATATGCGTTTAAGGCAAGGGCTTTTTGATCCCGACCCACCAAATTTAGTACGTACCATTGAGTATGACCCGACAACAAACCAGTACATTATGTACGAGCGTGTTGGCGATATGTTATACCGGCCGCCCCAATACCTCACCTTTTCACAATATCTGGCCTTAGTAGAACGTCAAAACGAGCGTAACTATTTTAAAAAGCTGGCCGATAACTATGCTTATCAGTCGCAGCAACCTGGCTTTATACCGCAAATAAAGGTAAGGAGCGAAACCTTTGCACAAATATTTGGTGGTGATAACATAGATATCAAGGCTCAGGGATCAGCCAATGCCACCTTTACCGGGCAGATCAATAAAAACGAAAATCCACTATTCAATACCGCGCAGCGCGACCAGTTCAACTTTAACTTTGATGAGCAGATACAGCTGAACCTGACAGGAAATATAGGCGACAAATTAACTGTCGCTACCAATTATAACACCAATGCCCAGTTCCAGTTTGATAACCAGATAAAAATGGATTACAAGGGGCACGATGATGATATTATACAGGAAATACAGGCGGGTACGGTAAGTATGCCTTTAAATACGCAGCTTATTACCGGTACACAAGCATTGTTCGGGGTTAAAACCAAACTAAAATTTGGTAAACTAACCATGACCTCCATCCTGTCGCAACAGCGGTCGCAGTCAAAAACAATTACTATTACCAATGGCTCCGAACAGGGTTCGTTTAAATTGACTACCGATGCTTACGATGCAAATAAGCACTACTTTTTATCACAATATTTTCGCAATAATTATGATAAGGCGCTGGCAAATATCCCTATCATCAGCTCAAATATAAACATTACCAAAATTGAGGTTTGGACAACCAACCGTACCAATGTTACCACCAACTCAAGGGATATATTGGCTTTTATGGATTTGGGTGAAAATAAACCCTACAACACCCGTTTGATACAGGGCGGCCCTTCATTTTCAGGTTTGCCTGCAGGCTCGGATATTCCGGGTTTTCCGCAGCAATCGAACAGCTTGCTTAAAAACCTGCCTACTGATGCCCGTTTAACCAACTCAAACGCTATTGCCACCTACTTTAATAGCACCGGCAGTACCGATAACTATGCCAAGTTAACCTATGCCCGCCAGTTAACCAGTAAGGAGTTTACCCTACACCCGCAATTGGGTTATATATCGTTAAATTACCCGCTGAATAACGATGAGGTGCTGGCCGTAGCTTACCAGTATACCTACAACGGTGTTACCTACCAGGTGGGTGAATTCTCCAGCGACAGGCCGGTTAATAACAATAATCCCAACGTGCTGTATGTAAAGTTGCTGAAAAATACCTTGCTGAAAACCAACCTGCCAACCTGGAAACTGATGATGAAGAACATCTACAACTTAGGTGCTTACCAGATCAGTTCAACCAGTTTTAAAATGAACATTTCGCGGTTGGATAACAGCTCAGGTATCTCGAAGCAGATAATGGGTGAAGGCAAGAACACTACCGGCAAGCTTTGGATCCAGTTAACCGATCTGGATAACCTCGATCAGCAGCAACAGAAAAAACCGGATGGTTATTTCGATTTTATAGAAGGTGTAACTATCGACTCCAAAAACGGGTTCCTAATCTTCCCCGAGGTTGAACCTTTCGGCTCCGACCTGGCAGCAAAATTCGCGCCGGGTGAAACAAGCCTGGTTAGTACCTATGTGTACCAGCAGCTATATGACTCCACCAAAACCGTGGCGCAGCAGTTTTACCCGCAGCTCAACCGGTACGTAATACAAGGTACTTATACATCGCAGGGAGGTTCCGAATACCAATTGAACGCCACCAATATCCCGCAAGGGTCTGTTATTGTAACAGCCGGGGCAACCAAGCTGGTTGAAGGTAATGATTTTACGGTTGATTACAATGCGGGTACCATCCGGATCCTTAACCAGGCCATACTTTCATCGGGTGTGCCTATCACCGTAAACCTGGAAAATAACGAGCTGTTCGGCGTTCAGCAAAAATCATTATATGGTTCAAGGTTTGATTATAATGTGAACCCTAAACTAAAATTAGGCGCAACCATTATGCACCTTACTGAGCAGCCCATTTCACAAAATGAGGCCGTTGGCGATGAATCTATATCCAATACCATCTGGGGTTTCGATGGCAATTACAGCTCCGACTCACGCTTGCTTACCCGTTTGGTTGATAAGATCCCGTTTATACATACCAAGGCGCCATCATCTATAAACCTGAGCGGTGAGTTTGCCCAGTTGTTGCCCGGTACACCAAGCGCGTTAAATTATGCCGGATCAAAAAATGGTACGGCTTATCTGGATGATTTTGAGAATAGCCAATCGGATATCGACTTGAAGAGCGCTATAAGCTGGCAGATCTCAGGTACGCCGCAGTTATTTCCCGAGTCGCAGCGGTTTAATGACCTGAGCTATGGTTTCCACCGTGCCCGCCTGGCCTTTTATAATATCGACCCTATATTTTATACCTCAAGCAGCATCCCGGTTTCACGCGCCGAGCTGTCAAAGCCTTACGTACGTGAGGTGCTGGAAACAGAGGTATTCCCCTATAAACAATCTGTAACCGGGCAGCCGCTGGTATTGCCAACACTCGATCTGGCTTTTTACCCAAAAGTGCGTGGCCCATATAACTACTCCACAACCGGTATTAACAACGATGGTACGTTACAAAACCCGGCCAATAACTGGGGCGGTATAATGCGGGCTATATCAACTACCGATTTTGAGGCATTAAACGTGGGCTATATTGAGTTTTGGGTGCTCGATCCTTTCCTCAACAATAAAAACAGCGGTAACCTGTATTTTGACTTAGGCAGTGTTTCGGAAGATATATTGAAAGACGGGCGTAAAAGTTTGGAGAACGGCCTGCCCGTTAACGGCGATTACAGCACCGTTGATACTACCGCCTGGGGGCGTGTTGCTAAATTACAGCCTGTGGTCGATGCTTTTGACAACGACCCCAATTCGCGTGCTTTACAGGATGTTGGGTTGGATGGTTTAAATGATGCCGACGAACGTGCAAAATTTGGCACTGTAGTACAGCGTGTTAAGGCAGAACTAACCCCGGCTGCCGCTACTGCTTTTGCAAATGACCCGTCGACAGATGATTACCAGTACTACCAGGGTCCGCAGCTCGACCAGGCGGGGGCAGGCATCCTGCAACGTTACAGCCAGTACAATGGTACCGATGGTAACTCCAAAACAGCACAACAGTCAGAGGCCTTGCTTGGCCTGCAAACATCTGCCTCAACTTCGCTGCCCGATGCCGAAGATATTGACCGCGATAACAACATGAGTACCGATGACGAGTATTTTGAGTATAAAGTACCCATCAATCCGCAAAACCTGGTAGTAGGGCAGGGTTTTGTAAATGATAAGGTAACCTCAAGCGTTAAACTGGCTAACGGATTAACACAATCCTACACCTGGTACCAGTTCCGTATACCTATCAACTCTTACCAATCGGCAGTTGGCGGTATCCAGGATTTTAAATCTATCCGTTTCATCAGGATGTACATGACTGGTTTTGCTGATACCTCTATTTTACGTTTCGCAACCCTGCAACTGGTAAGGGGCGACTGGCGCGCTTATAACTCAGATAATACCGCCGCCAACGTAATTGCCGATCCTGCTATTATTAATCCTGTGCCTGATGGTTCAACACTGGTGGTTGGTACGGTTAATATTGAGGAAAACGGGAACCGCGTGCCCATCCCTTACGTGGTGCCGCCGGGTATACAACGCCAAACTAACTATACCGGTATAAACGCCAATACCAAGTTAAATGAGCAATCACTGTCGCTAACGGTTACTAACCTGCACGATGGCTACTCGCAAACGGCCTTCAAAACCTTTAATAATGACCTGCGCAATTACAAACATTTACAAATGTTTATCCACGCTGAGGCCCAGCCAACGCAACAGCTAAGAGATAACGACCTGAGCGCTTTTATCCGTTTGGGTATTGATTATGTAGATAACTATTACGAGTGCGAAATCCCATTGCAGGTAACACAGCCGGGTACTACTAATCCAAACACCATTTGGCCCGCAGTCAATCAGCTCGATCTGGAACTTTCTGTGCTTACTACTGCAAAACTGGCTCGTAACAGCGCCCGGTACAAGGGGCAGCCATGGCCGCTGAATATCCCTTATACCGTTACCGTTGGTACCTATAAAATAACCATTATGGGCCAGCCCGATCTGAGCCGTTTAAGCACGGTGATGCTGGGCGTGCGCAACCCGTATAAAGCTAATAACCCAACTAATGACGATGGGCTACAAAAATCGGGCATTGTATGGTTTGATGAGTTGAGGTTGACTGATTTTAACGAACGCAAAGGCTGGTCGGCAATAGCAAAGGCCGATGTAAAGCTGGCCGATTTTGCCGATATAACTGTATCGGGCAGTAAAACAACCGCAGGCTTTGGTACGCTCGATTCTAAAATAGGCGACCGCACGCTGGATAATACCCAATCATACGATATATCGGCAAATGTGGAGCTTGGTAAATTCTTCCCGGATAAAAGCGGAGTGCATATTCCAACCTATATCAACCTATCAAACCAAACCAGCATGCCGCTGTATGACCCGGCATCGCCTGATATTGAACTGAGCCAGACACTCAAAGCCGCCACGAGCAGCAAGCAAAAGGATTCCATTAAAAACGCTGCTGAAGATTATACGCAGCGTAAGAGCATTAATTTCACCAACGTACATATTGCCAAAACAAACCCAACAGCACCAAACAAGGTATGGGATATTGATAATTTTAATGCCACCTACGCCTATACCGATTTTGAGCATCACGATTTTACCACCCTTACCGATTTTGAAAAAACATACAGGTTTGCCCTTGCCTATAATTACGCTACCAAACCAAAATATATAAGCCCGTTTGCCAAAATAATTAAGAACAACCTGCTCACAGTTTTCAAGGATATCAATTTTAACCTGATGCCTTCGAGGCTGAATTTTAGTATTGATTTTGATCGTTTCGATTCGCAAACCACGCTACGGAATAACGACCCAACCAATATTATCCCTATACCAACTACTTACAATAATACCTTTACCATAACCCGGGTATTTGGCGTAGGATGGAATCTAACAAAATCATTAACACTGAATATTGATGCCACCAACCTATCCACAGTTGATGAACCGCAGGGCCCGCTTACGGGCTTGAACAGGGACACACTCTGGAATAATTTAAAGCATTTAGGGCGCACCATTAATTATAACCATACCGTTGCTTTAACCTGGGCCGTGCCTATAAACAAACTGCCGTATATGGATTGGGTAACCGCCAATTTTAGTTACAATACCCAATTTACATGGATGGCTCAGCCAGGATTTTCTATTGATGACCCGACTTTTGAGGTGGGTAACAGTATACAGAACAGGCGCACCATTGAGTTCGATCCTAGCTTTAACTTTATTACCCTGTATAATAAATTCCCGCTGTTACGGCGTGCACAAAAGCCTGATGGGATGAGTAAGCTGAGCAAAATTTTATTGGGCCTGTTAACCAGTGTTAAAAGCATAAATGCTACCTATACCAAAACAGAAGGTACTTACCTGCCGGGATACCTGCCGTCATCCACCATATTTGGGGAGGACCCAAGTTACAGCGCGCCGGGTATCGGTTTCTTATTGGGTAGTCAGGCCGATATCCGACCACAGGCTGTAGCGAAAGGCTGGATCACATCAGATACCTTGCAGAATCAGTTATACGTGCAGTCGGTAAATGAAAACCTGCACTTTAGCAGCACACTCGAACCTATTCCGGGTTTGCGGATTTTGTTAACAGCTTTCAAAACACAGGATCACACCTATCAGTCTAACTTTAAATACCTGCCTACCACCAATAGTTTTGAAAACCTTTCGCCTGTAACTACCGGGGATTACAGCGTATCGTATCTGACTTTGGCCACCGCGTTCTCAAAAACAAGTGGTATCAACAATACATCGGCTGTTTATGAAAACTTCCTGAACGATCGTAATGAGATTTCGGCCAGATTGGGTAAAACCAATCCGAACTCAGTCGGGAGTGTAGCTGGCTTTGCCGATGGTTATGGTCCTAACTCACAGGATGTACTGGTTCCGGCTTTCCTGGCGGCATATACAGGTAAAGATCCGGCAAAATCAAGCCTGAGCCAGTTTCCTGATATTCCTATCCCTAACTGGCAGATCACCTATAGCGGACTGGCTAAAATTCCTTTTATAAGCCAGATATTTGATTCGTTTGATCTGAAACATGCCTATTCATCAACCTATAATGTGGGTGGATACACCACACTACTGCAATATTCAGAAACAGATGGCAGTGCAAGTTCAAGGGATGTGAATAACGACTTTTTGCCTACGTACCAGTTTTCGCAGATCACTATATTTGAGCAGTTTGCTCCGTTATTGGGCGTTGATATGCGGTTCAAAAATAATGTAACGGCCAACTTTAGCTACGCGCAAAGCCGATCATTAAGTTTAAGCTTATTGAACAGCCAGCTGGCGCAGCAAAATGAGAATGATGTGATCTTCGGATTTGGGTATAAGGCCAAAAACTTCAGGTTCCCGTTTGGTTTGTTTAAGGATGTGATATTGAAGAACGACTTAACATTTAACCTTACATTTGATCTTCGCGATACCAAAACCCTAATTTACCAACCCGATGTACTGGCAGCCCAGGTATCATCAGGCTCGCAAAATATCACCTATCGCCCCGAGATCGATTATTCCATTAGTCAGCGCTTTACGGTAAGTTTCTTCTATGATTCTAACATCACAAGGCCATATACATCGCAAACCTTTACCACATCGTTCACCAATTTTGGCTTCAACTTAAAACTGCTGCTGCAATAAATTTATTTCTGCAATTCTTTTTCATGCTTCTTTTCAGCACGCTGTTGCTGTCTCAACGCTTTTTTAGTGAGGCGTTCCTGCTTTTTCTGCTCCTTTTTGTTCTTCATTACGGCAATGGCGTCCACGGTTTTTTTATCGAGCCCTGCTGATGGCTTTATACCGCTGAACAAGGTTTGCCATATCGTTTTAAAGAAAGGATAATCGGCAGGCCGTACAAAAGTTAAATTAAATGATCTTGGTACGCCGCCCGGCTTATCAGGGTTATCATGTTTAAGGATGAACAGATTGGCATAAAACGTCTCAATTATCTTGCTTTTAAGCCCGTAGGTAGAGTCGGGTTTTAATAATTTTACCTTCAGGTCGTTATATAATAATTGCAGGTGTCCCCTTGATATTTTACTGCTACCTTTTACATCAAAGCTAAGGTCCTTTACAGTTCCGGAACTGATCTTAACCATAGCCAATGGCATAGTCGCCGGGTTCAAGGCCCCCAGGCCCATAGGGCCCAGGTTACCTTTGTAACTAAAGGCGGCATCCTTATCCGTTAAATTGAAGTTGAACACCACATTAAGCAGTCCCCGATTCATAAAATACGATTTCAGGTATACGGTGCTTATGTTATTTTTTGCAAGGGCCTCCTTATTATTAGTGATATTTAAGATGCTGCCCGTTGTGTTATTAAAGGTGATGGTACCGGTTTGACTGGATTTTTTATTGAACTCGCTATAAGCAATATCATATTTTTTTATATGGATGGTATCAACTTTAACCTCAGTACTAAAGCGGCTCAGCGCAACAGTCGGAAAACTTTTTGTTCTATCACCTCCCGGATCTTTGACACCGTTAGGGTTACCAAAAATGGAAAGCATACCACCTTTTATCATTATTTTTGATGCCGATATCTTTCGGTATTTATGGTAGCCCAGGTAATCAAAATGATTAAGTTGTAAACTATCTACACTAAGGTTATAGCGGGTTTGGTGGCTTTTGTCAAAAAACGCACTGGCCTTAATGGGCGTTAACCTAAAGCCCTCTACGTTCATTTGTGAGGTTAGGGTTGATAGTTTAAGATGATTTAATTTGTAGGTATATAAGCCGTTTGGCGTTTGCCCGGTATAATTATTTACCTCAAAAACTATCTCCTTACAATAAAGCAGCCTTGATTTATCAGTTTGCGTAGCCGAATCTATCAGCAGGTCGCTGGCGCTCAGGTTCATTTCTTTTAGTTCGGATATAGCTACTTTATTACCTGAGTAATCGCTGTATTTCAGCTTTACATCGTTTAAATAAATAGCACCTATATGAACCGATTTAAGGCTCTTCGAGATCATTTCCCATGGCGTACGGCGGTCCTTGATCACCGTATCGCGGGTATGGTTCAATTGATAGCTTACCTTTAGTTCCGGGCTGCTTAAAATTATCTCTCCAATGTTAAGCTTGTGATGAAAGTATAAGGCAAGCGGGTGAATGTTATTTAATATCAACCTGCGTAAATGCAGTTCCACTAAGTTATTGGGTGCTATATTTTGCTTTTTTCGGCGATTAAAGACAGCCGTATCGGGCTTTAGGGTGATGTTATAAAAAATGAGCTGCCCCTTGAGCACGTGCAGTTCAGCGTCACTAAAATCAACGCTGTACAAACTATCGCTGCTGCTTAAAACAACAGTTTTAACACGCGCGGCCAGTATTGGCGACCAATACTTATTGATAAAAAACGATAAAACTAAAACAAGTGATACTATTGATAGTAAAATAACCGCGCCTATTTTGTGGTGCCTGCGTAACGCCATTCTTTAATTTTTTACTTTGAGTTTTTTGTTTTTATCTCCTTTGGCGTTTTACCTGTATAGCTGTGCTAAATCAGCACCGGCTTAAATTTAATTCTTATACGTATTATTATGCGCAATGGTATATACTTATAACAACAAAAAACACATTTTGTTAAATGCTGACAATCTGTCACGCTATATTTAAATTTTATGTATTTTTGCGAACTAATTTTGTTAAAAATACGATGGATCTATTATTTCCGGATAAAACACATGATGAGGGCAGGCAAGGTGAGGCTTTATTGTTAGAACCGGTTGCCGGAAAAAATACCGGGCGCAAATTATATATTGAAAGTTATGGCTGCGCCATGAATTTTTCTGACAGTGAGATAGTTGCATCTATTTTGCAGGAAAAAGGATTTGAAACCACAACAGATTTTACCAATGCCGATGTGGTATTGATAAACACCTGCTCCATTCGTGAGAATGCCGAGCAGCGTGTGCGCAACCGCTTAAAAGAGTTTACCCAAGCCAAGGTTAAAAACCCGGGTATGGTGGTTGGTGTGCTGGGTTGTATGGCCGAGCGTTTAAAATCAAAATTTTTAGAAGAAGAGAAACTGGTAGATGTAGTGGTTGGCCCCGATGCTTACCGCGACCTGCCCGGCCTTATAGAACGTGTTGACGATGGCCAAAAAGCCGTAAACGTACTATTATCCCGCGAGGAAACTTATGCCGATATCAGCCCGGTGCGCTTAAACAGCAACGGCATCAACGCCTTTGTATCCATTATGCGTGGCTGCGATAATATGTGTTCGTTCTGCGTCGTGCCATTTACCCGTGGTCGTGAGCGTAGTCGTGAACCGCTATCAATAGTAGCTGAATGTACCGACCTGTTTAACCGCGGCTACCGCGAAGTTACTTTGTTGGGTCAGAATGTTGACTCCTACAAATGGAACCCGGAGAAACAGGATACCAAAGCAGAGGAACAAAAACCTGTAATGGGCATGGACCTGCTGGAGAAAGTGCTTTCATCAGGCGAGGACCTGGGCGAAACACAGGATCAGGCTTTGGAAGAAGTTAAAGAAGGCGTAACCTTTGCCAACCTTTTAGAGATGGTAGCGCAGATCAGTCCTGAGTTGCGGGTTCGTTTCTCAACATCACATCCAAAAGATATTACTGATGATGTATTGTACACCATAAAGGCGTATGATAACATTTGCAAATACATCCACCTGCCTGTACAGTCAGGCAATACACGTTTATTGAAACTGATGAACCGTACTTACAGCCGTGATTGGTATATAGACAGGATCAACGCCATCCGCCGTATTATCCCTGAATGCGCCATATCAACCGATGTGATCACCGGGTTTTGCAGCGAAACAGAAGAAGAGCACCAGGATACTTTAAGTATGATGGATTATGTGCAATATTACTTTGCCTACATGTTTATGTATTCTGAAAGACCGGGAACATTAGCCGCGAAACGCTATGCCGATGACATCCCGGAAGCGATAAAACACCAGCGCTTAAAAGAAGTGGTAGCCAAGCAGCAGGAGCATTCGCACACGCGTTTAAAACAACTGGTAGGCACAACTCAAAAAGTATTGATAGAAGGTTTCTCCAAAAAATCCGACAAAGATTACAGCGGCAGAAGCGACCAGAACACAGTAGTAGTTTTCCCGGTAGGGGAAGGCTACAAACCAGGGCAATATGTGAACGTGCGCATCGATAGATGTACCACGGCCACGATGATTGGAACAGTTGTGTAAGGAATCAAGAATTAAGAAGTCAAGAATCAGGAAAGACAGAATAGATAGATGAATCATAATTTTAAGAATCTAAAAGTTTGGCAACGATCTATGGATTTGACTGATTTAGCTCATTATTATATTGAAGACTTGCCCTCGAAAGAGAAATATAATTTAATTGACCAAATAAACAGGTGTTCTTGTTCAATCCCTTCAAATATTGCTGAAGGGTCGGGAAAACGTACTAACATACATTTTGCTGAATTTTTAACAACTTCGCTAACATCATCATTTGAGCTGGAAACTCAATTATTGATATGTGAACGAAGAAAATACGGTGATCTAAACAAGTTAAATGATTTCTTAGCACTTACAGCTAAAGTGCAGAAAATGATCTTTACGTTTAGAGAATATATATTAAATCAATGAAATTTTAGCCAGGAGTGAAGCTATCTTGATTCCTGACTCTTAATTCTTGACTCTATTAACTATGGAAATACAAGAAATTAAACAGCGCTTCGGCATTATTGGCAATTCGCCATTATTGAACCGGGCAATAAATATAGCCAACCAGGTATCGCCTACTGATATCTCGGTATTGATTACCGGCGAAAGCGGTAGTGGTAAAGAGGTATTTTCGCATATCATTCACCAGATGAGTCCGCGCAAGCACGGGCCGTTCATCGCGGTTAACTGCGGTGCCATACCTGAGGGTACTATAGATTCCGAACTATTCGGTCACGAAAAAGGCGCTTACACCGGTGCGGTTGGCGAACGTAAAGGATATTTTGAAACCGTAAACGGCGGTACTATATTTTTAGATGAGATTGCCGAAATGCCATTAGGCACACAAGCGCGTTTATTGCGTGTGCTGGAATCGGGCCAATATATAAAGGTAGGATCATCCAAAGTTGAGAAAACCAATGTGCGTGTTATAGCCGCCACCAATGTTGATGTTTATGACGCGGTAAAAGCAGGCAGATTTAGAGAGGATCTATACTATCGTTTAAATACTGTTCCGCTGCGCATACCGCCTTTACGCGACAGGAAGGAAGATATCTTCCTGCTGTTCCGCAAATTTACATCTGACTTTACCGATAAATACCGCACGCCGCCAATTCAGCTGGATGATGATGCGCAGCAGGTATTGATCAACTATTCATGGCCCGGCAATGTTAGGCAGCTAAAAAATATGGCCGAGCAATTAGCCGTATTGGAAACCGATCGTATTATTACCGGCCCGACATTGCTCACCTACATCCCGCAGGAAGTAAGCGGCAGAAACCTGCCTATGCGGATAGATCAGCAAAAAGAAGATTTTTCGGAGCGCGACATATTATACAAAGTATTGTTTGATATGAAACGCGATATGGTGGAGCTTAAAAAACTGGTAGCCGATATTGTGGAACATGGAGGTGTATCACCAAACTTTGCCAACAATTCGCAGGCTATAAACCAACTGTACCGTGATATTGAGTTGCCCGGTAACCCTGATGCACAATTTACCCTGCAACAGCCCGTTAATAACAACAATAAGCCCGATGCCTTTAACATAACGCACGACCATGAAGAAGTGGAGGAATCGTTATCGTTGGTTGAAAAAGAATCGGACCTGATACGCAAGGCATTAAAAAAGCACAAAGGCAAACGCAAGCTCGCCGCTAATGAGTTAGGCATATCAGAACGTACATTGTACAGAAAAATAAAAGAATTAGATTTATAGGATAACAGGTAGATGAAAAAATTATTCGGAATTTTTATCGCGGTAGGCTTTTTGGTTTTTGTTCTTCCTGCATGCACGTTCAAGCTCAATGGCGCCTCAACAGTAGGTTTAAAAACAATATATGTGGGCTATTTTGAAAACAACGCGCCCTTTGTGGTAAGTAACCTGAGCCAGAATTTTACGGAGGCTATGAAGGCGCGGATCCGTTCAACAACAAACCTTAGCATTGTACAAACCCAGCAGGCCGATGCTGTTTTAACCGGCACTATTACAGGTTATAGCATAGCCCCGGTATCTATACAGGCTACCACGGGCAATGCCCCGCCAATTGCAGGTGCATCAGCATTAACTATTACTGTTGAGGTAAAGTATGTGAACAATGTAGATAAAAAGTATAGTTACGAACAATCGTTCAGTGAGCCCGGTAACTTTACCGGCGACCTTACCGGCAGTAAGCAGGATAACCTGATTAATACCCTTAACCAGGCCATCACCGAAGATATTTTTAACAAAGCCTTTGCAAATTGGTAAGCAATTCGTAGTTTCAACCACGTGGACCAACATTTTAATAACCGTAGGACAGAACTTTTATGGGAATTGGTAGACAACCCTGCAGCCAAAGGTGCGGAGTATGCCTATAATTTGCATCAGTTAGTTAAAGACTATCCGCAGAGCGGCCTTTTACAATCCTTACTTTTATATGCAGGCGATGAAGAAAGCTTACCGCGTGCAATTGCCTATACCAATCCGCAGTTATTATATAAGATAGTTAATGACCCTGATGGCTTGCTTACGGTTAGTCCCGATCAGATCGTTAACCTTAATCATACCTATCATCAGCCGGAACAGGCATCCGCAGAAACAGAAAGCGAAGCCTTGCTGGAAAATCCTGAATATGCGGTAATACCTGTTGGAGATAATGAAATTGTCGAACAGCAGGAAGAGTTACCTGTTGCTATAGATCCTGAAGAACAGGTGTTAACAGCCGAACAGATCAGGGAAGAAGCAGCGGCAGATGAACAGGAAGCAGCCGAAGAACAAGCTATAACCGAAGAAGAAACCAGCAATATTGTTGAACCGCTGATAGAGCTCGAAGAAAAAGAGCAGTTGATAGAGCACGAAATTGATGATGAGATCTTCGACGAAATACAAAGCATAGAAGATATAAACCAGTCGAATGCGGATGAGTACGATGAGGATGAGGTTTATGATGAGATACAAGGCATAGAAGGCATAAACCTGTCGAACATACGTTACGATACACCAGGTCATAAAGAACCGGAGCCTGTTGCAGATGATACCCCGGATGTGCCTGTTATTGAAAACGGAGAAGCTACAGATACCCCGCGTAAGCCAAACCGAAACGCTGAAGAAGAAAAGCTGATACTGGGCAATATTGCCGCTACCGACTTTTTTGTTTTTGATCGCGCCTTTGGCGATAAAAAGAAAACTGAAACCGATGTTGCGATAAACAAGCCGGAACCTGAAGCAGAACGCCTAACGCCTTATGCACACAACATCCCGGCTAAGTATGTTAACAGCAGGAAGGTATCAAAGTATAACGATGATAAAATGCCTTTCAGCTTTTTATGGTGGCTGAATAAAACCCGTAAAGAGCACTCAGGCATATATCAGCCCTATGTGGAGTTCACGCTTGATACTACCGAAACGATAAAGGAAACCGCGCCTGCTGATGAACTGCAGCAACAGTATGTCGAAAATATTTTTCACCTTACCTCAGTTGAAGAATTGGACAGGAGCACCGGGCTGGTGCCTGTTGAGTTCGACTCCAAACGTAAGGAAGATGTGATCATAGAACGCTTTATGCAGGAAGCCCCGCAGATAAAGCCGCAAACCAGTGATAAACTGGATAATGAGAACAAAGCCAGGAAAAGTTCGGAGGATAAGGATGAGCTGGTAACTGAAACTTTGGCGGTTATTTATGCCGACCAGATGCTGTATCCTAAAGCTATTGCAGCTTATAAAAAATTGATGTTGAAATTCCCGGAAAAAAGCCGTTACTTTGCAAGCCAAATTGAAGAGTTAGAAAAGAAAACTAATTAATATAAAGAAATGTACATTTTATTGTTGATCCTTGTTGTCATAGTTTGTGTCCTTTTAGGATTCATTGTTTTAGTACAAAACCCTAAAGGTGGAGGTTTGTCATCAAATTTTTCAAGCTCATCTCAATTAATGGGTGTGCAAAAAACCGGCGACTTTTTAGAAAAAGGCACCTGGATCTTAGCTATCACCCTAATGGTTTTATCACTGGCAATTAACGTTGGTGTAAAACGCGGTGTTGCTGCTACTGATGATAATAACAAACAATTGCACGAGGCTATACAAAAAGCTTCAAAACCATCAGGTACAGGTGCTGCTCCAACTGCATTGCCTCCTGTTCAACAGCCACAACCACAAACAACACCTCCTGCTTCAAAATAATCGGAGTGTATAAAATATATTAAAGGCCCCGGTAATTTACCGGGGCCTTTTTAGTTAAAATAATATCCGACTGACATGATGACATTAGTATGTTAAGATGTTGTTAGGTATAAAATATTAATAAATCCTAATCTGACAATTAAACAGCATTTACACGCTTGGCACAATTGATGAGCTAAAGCAATCAAACATAAAACTTTTATAAATTTAAAATAGTTATTAGTATGTCATTAAACGTTAAACCTATTGGAGACAGAATTTTAATTGAAGCTGCTCCGGCTGAGACAAAAACTGCTTCAGGTATCTATATTCCTGAAACTGCACAAGAAAAACCTCAATACGGAACTGTAGTAGCAGTGGGCCCGGGAAAATATGCTGATCAAACAGGTACATTAATACCTATGACAGTTAAAACAGGTGATAAAGTGATCTATGGTAAATTTGCCGGCCAGGAATTCCCTATCGATGGTAAAGATTATTTAGTAATGAGAGAATCTGATATCTACGTTATTTTATAATGTGTGAATTATTGAATTAGTGATTGAGTGAATCAATTTTAGTTCAATAAGTCCGTAATTAACATGAAGGATTGATATATGAAAAATAAAATATCAATCAATTATTCAATAAATCAATAAGCCAATAAATAAAAAAAGACATGTCAAAACAAGTTAAATACAATGTTGAAGCACGCGACGCTCTAAAACGCGGTGTTGATATTTTAGCTAACGCGGTTAAAGTAACCTTGGGCCCTAAAGGTCGTCACGTAATTATCGATAAAAAATTCGGTTCACCGGCTATCACTAAAGACGGTGTAACCGTAGCAAAAGAAATTGAATTAAAAGACCCTATTGAAAACATGGGCGCTCAAATGGTTAAAGAAGTTGCATCAAAAACTGCTGATATAGCAGGTGATGGTACTACTACTGCAACTGTTTTAGCACAGGCAATTGTTACTGCAGGTATTAAAAACGTTGCAGCCGGTGCTAACCCAATGGATTTAAAACGCGGTATTGATAAAGCGGTTAAAGTTGTTGTTGAAAACCTAAAATCACAAAAACAGGATGTTGGGGATGATTTCAGCAAGATCAAACAAGTAGCATCTATTTCAGCAAATAACGATGAAGTTATTGGTGAAATGATTGCTGACGCGATGAAAAAAGTTGGTACCAGCGGTGTAATTACTGTTGAAGAAGCAAAAGGCACTGAAACCGAAGTTAAAACTGTTGAAGGTATGCAGTTTGACCGTGGCTACCTTTCTCCTTACTTCGTAACCAATTCTGATAAAATGGAAGTAGAGCTGGAAAGCCCTTATATCCTTATCTACGACAAAAAAATATCTTCAATGAAGGAATTGCTTCCTATCCTTGAAAAACAAGTACAAACCGGCAAACCGCTGTTAATTATTGCTGAAGACCTTGACGGCGAAGCTTTAGCTACTTTGGTGGTTAACAAAATACGCGGTTCGTTAAAAGTTGCTGCTGTTAAAGCACCCGGCTTTGGCGACAGGCGTAAAGCTATGCTGGAAGATATCGCTATCCTTACCGGTGGTACTGTTATATCTGAAGAAAGAGGCTTTAAATTAGAAAGCGCTGATCTGAGCATGTTAGGCCAGGCCGAAAAAATCTCTATCGATAAAGATAACACTACCATTATTAACGGTAACGGCGAACCTGAGACCATTAAAGGCCGTGTTGGCGAAATAAGGGCGCAGATAGAAACTACAACTTCTGATTACGATAAAGAAAAATTACAGGAACGTTTAGCCAAGTTATCTGGCGGTGTTGCTGTATTATATATCGGTGCAGCTTCTGAAGTTGAAATGAAGGAAAAGAAAGACCGTGTTGACGATGCTTTACA
>JAMFSA010000137.1 GCA_026225055.1 Mucilaginibacter xinganensis
CCGATGTTTGCATCATATCGATAGCCTTGCCTTCAGCAAAACCTTCGCGGATGTCTAATAAAATAAGTTCTTCAGCTAATTCTTTTCTTGCGATGTTATCAGCGCAAGTAGCGCCAACGGCTCCGGCGCCAACTACTGTGATTTTCATATGTATTATTTAATTTATTATAGATGGAAACATTTGTTGCATGGTATCAGCAATAGTATAAAGTATTGCTGTTTCTGATCTGTGTTTAAGATAAAAATTTAAAATCAGGGCAATTTTAAGAAAATTTTATAACAGGAGCTTTAATTAAATAAAAATATAACAGTTTGCAGATAACAATTGATGCTTTGTACCTGACTTGCGGCGGAAAAGTAATTTTATTTGCCTGAAACGAAGAATATAAATAGCTTGTAATCAGTTTAAAACATAAACAGCCGGCTATTAACTAAAATACTCTTTTACTTAAAAATATTAATTTTATCGACAATATTTAACACATTTTTAACGTTTTGATTTTTCATAGGCACGATATTGTGTTTTTGAACAGATAAAATGTCACTTTTTGAAAAAAAATATAATTTTTTAATATTTTTATGATGGAATTTGTAAAAATAATTTAAATTCGCCTTCATAATTGAATTTAATATCACAAAAAACTATTTTTTGAACCAATCATTAGAAAATAATTAAAAATGGCAGCAGCAAAATTAGAGTACATCTGGCTTGATGGGTATAAACCAACTCAAAGCCTTCGTAGCAAAACAAAAATTGAAAAAGATTTTAGTGGTAAATTGGAAGATTGTCCGCTTTGGAGCTTTGATGGTTCATCAACCGAGCAAGCACCAGGTGGTTCTTCAGATTGTATATTAAAACCGGTTTTTATTGCCGTTGATCCTCAAAGAAAAGATGGCTACCTGGTAATGTGCGAAGTACTTGATTCAACAGGTGCGCCTCACGAATCAAACGGTCGTGCTTTGATCCAGGATGATGATAACGATTTCTGGTTCGGTTTTGAGCAGGAGTACTTTTTATGGGATCCTGAAACCAACAAACCACTTGGTTTCCCGGCAACTGGTTACCCTGCGCCACAAGGCCCGTACTATTGTTCAGTAGGCGCTAAAAATGCATACGGAAGAGATATTGTTGAAGAACACTTAGACGCTTGTTTAGAAGCTGGTTTAAATGTTGAAGGTATCAACGCTGAAGTTGCTGCTGGTCAATGGGAATTCCAGATCTTCGCTAAAGGCGCTAAAGAAGCTGGTGACCAGATCTGGGTTGCACGTTATTTGTTAGAAAGAATAGGCGAAAGCTATGATGTTTCTATCAACTGGCATTGCAAACCATTAGGTCAGCTTGATTGGAATGGTTCAGGTATGCACGCTAACTTCTCAAACACTACATTGAGAACTGCAGGCAACAAAGAAACTTATGATAAAATTTTAGAAGCTTTCCGCCCTGTTGTTGCAGAGCACATCGCAGTTTACGGTGCTGACAACGATCAGCGTTTAACCGGTAAACACGAAACCGCTTCAATCCATGATTATAGCTATGGTGTATCAGATCGTGGCGCTTCTATCCGTATCCCGCTGTTCACAGTACAAAAAGGATGGAACGGTTACTTAGAAGATCGTCGCCCTAACTCAGCTGCCGATCCGTACAAAGTAGCTGCTGTGATTATCAAAACTGTTAAATCAGCAAAAGTTTAATAACCTAATAAGGTTTAATATGAATCTTCCCGGTGTAAACCGGGAAGATTTTTTGTTTTGTAGCGGTTTGTCTGTGAGGATACCGACAGAAAGGAGTGATATGAAAAAGCATGTCATCCTGATAGCGAAGAAACTACCCGCATTCAAACTGGCTGCTTTTATAATAGATGCTTCGTGACTCAGCAGCAATGAGGCTATGGGGTGAAAATTAAAAATGGGGTTATGCTGGAGGCATTCGAAGCATATGGATAAAGGCCTCTACGCTCATCCTTAGAGTTGGCTCAACATGACAGCCTCTTTTATCACCCATTCGCCGCCCTCAAAATCGCTTTTACTTTTTCAGCATCAGTTACATCAAGGCTGTATTCATCGCCAATTTCCTGGCCCATGAGTATACGGTCATTCTTGTATTCCATTTCACTTTGATGACGACTGCGGGCAGATGAGTGGATCTCATACACCCCGGTGAAGTGCACGAGGTCGGCGGCATTATTTTCGCTGACACCGCTGCCCGCCATAATAGTTATGCGCCCCGCTGCCTGCTCAACCAGGTGGTTGATAGTATTTGCACCTTCCATAGCGGTAGTTTTGCCGCCTGAGGTAAGTATCCGTTCAAAGCCAAGTTCAATTATATCTTCAAGGGCTTGGTACATATCGGCACACATATCAAATGCACGGTGAAAGGTTACACCTAATCCCCATTGTTTTGCCAGGCGCACCAGTTCGCCATTACGTTTTTTGTCGATAGTGCCATCAGCATTCAATATGCCAACTACAATACCATCACAACCGGCCTCAATGCAATTCCTCACATCAGCCATCATGATGTCAAAATCAAGGTCGTTGTACAAAAAATCACCCGGCCGTGGCCTGATGAGTACGTACAGTTTAATATGTAATAACTTGCGGGTCATTAATATCTGGCCAAATGATGGGGTAGTGCCGCCTTCTTTTAAATTCTCACACAATTCAACCCTTATAGCGCCACCATTTTGCGCAGCAATAGCTGAAGTAACGGAGTTGGCGCAAACTTCAAGTGCAATCATGATTAAATTTTAGGGTCTGTAAGTGCTAAGGGGTGAATTTTAACAGTAAATATAAGCGATAGCTTCGATTATTTGTGCAGGTCGACACTTATTTAATAGAAACTCTTTCCTTTGATTAATTGATCCTGCGTTTGGCTGTTGCAAACCGCATATTCAAAACCAGGCTGTATGGCATATGCGCCATGCTCACCTTTTTTATTGATAGCTAAAAAGCCAACCTGGATCTGTTTAGCAGTATCAGGTTTCTTTTTAATGATGCGATTAACAGCTTCCCTGCAAGCATCCTCAGGGTGATAACCCTGGCGCATCAGTTCAACTACTAAAAAGCTGCCCACATTACGTATCACTTCTTCGCCTACACCAGTTGAGGTAGCACCACCGACTTCGTTATCAACAAATAAACCTGCGCCTATTATTGGGCTATCGCCAACCCGGCCATGTAATTTGAAGGCCATACCGCTGGTGGTACAGGCACCTGAGATATTTCCTTTAGCATCGAGCGCCAGCATGCCAATAGTATCATGATTATACTGATTGCCGGGAGCATGTTGTTTATCTTCAATATTTAGTACCGGGGCATATTTGGCTGTTTTGAGCCATTCTTTCCATGCTTTTTCTGATTCGGGAGTTAATAGTTTTTCTCTTTTAAAACCTTGTTCAACAGCAAATTGGGTAGCGCCATCGCCCACCAGCATAATATGTGGTGTTTTCTCCATTACCAAACGTGCAACGGAAATAGGATGGGCTATATTTTCCATAGCAGCCACCGAACCGCAGTTGCCAAATTCATCCATAATACAGGCATCAAGCGTAACGTGCCCGTCGCGGTCGGGATACCCTGCACGGCCAACGGTATGGTTGCTCATATCGGCTTCAGGAATCCTTACACCTGCCTCAACTGCATCCAGCGCGCGACCGCCTTTTTCAAGAGTTTTCCATGCTTCTTTATTTGCATCAACACCGAAATTCCAGGTGGAAATTACAATAGGAAAACCTGCTGGTTCAAAGCTGTTAATTGTTTTAGCGAAGGATGATCGTGAAAGGGCTGTAATTGACGCGGTTGCGGCAGATACTTTAATGAATTTGCGACGGTTATACATTTCGCTAATATAAATATTAGCTGTGGAGATGCCTAAACATCAGCATAAAATGTAATGGAAAATAATAAACTGACAGAATTATTTATTCAAAATCCTGTCTGCAGTTAACGCAATGCCATTGTTTAGATGAATAGAAAGGTAATATAGATGCAAAAAATGAGTACAAAGTATTCAGCCAGCTTGGTCGCGCTGTATTAGGTTCAATTCGGGCAACATGTGTTGAAGCGCAATAGGGGCAAATAATAGCTATATCTGTTTCCGGGTCTATCTCCAGGTCTTCCTCCAGCAGTATTTCATTGTCTTCGTCAATTATTCGCAGGCATTCATTAAGGTCGCGTTCAAATATCTTTAGTTTAATATCACTTATGGCGTGGTTGTACACAGGATTTAAACCCGACATATGATCATCCTCAATAAAGCAGGGAATATCATGCGCCTCTAATTTGGCGCGGATAATATGGGCCAGCATAGGGTCATGATAGGTTTCGAATGTTATAATTTTATCATCCATAGTAATATAATTATACTCATACCAGGATAAAATTGTTTTAATTAAAATCTTTGCCGCAGTTAAAACAGTGCCATGCCTTGCGTGCATAAAATGGATAGGTAACTGTTAAAAATGATACGATTGCACCGAACCAGTTTGTTTTTTGTATAGTGGCTGCACCATAACGCACGTTTGTAGATTGACAATAAGGGCAAGGCGCTTTTTCATTATCCACTATTTCGTCCAGTGCCAGGTCTTCATTTTGAGCTAAGATCAGTTGGCATGCTTTAAAGTCGCGTTCAAATATTTTTAGTTTTACTCCGCCTAACGCCTGTGTATAAAGCGGGTTCATGCCTATTGTATTATTATCGGCTACGTAACAATCAATTCCATTAGCCTCCAGTCTGCCCTTTATAATTTCGGCGAGCATGGGGTCGTTATAGCTCTCAAACGTTACTATTCTATCCTCCATAAAAATTAAATAATAAACTAATATAGTTAGTTTTTATTTAATTTGGCTGTCATGAACCGTATCGATCGTATTTCAGCTATTTTAATACAATTGCAATCGCGCAGAGTAGTAAAGGCAGGCGATATAGCCGAACGATTCAATATTAGTTTGCGTACCGTTTACCGCGATGTAAAAACATTAGAAGAAGCTGGTATCCCTATTATTGGTGAAGCGGGGGTAGGTTATTCTATTATGGATGGGTACCGCCTGCCGCCAGTAATGTTCACCAAAGAAGAAGCAACCGCTTTTTTAACTGCCGAAAAATTTGTTGAAAAGTTGACGGATGCATCCACTATGGCTAACCATAAATCGGCCATGTATAAGATCAGGGCCATATTGCGAACTGCCGAAAAAGATATGCTGGAAGATATTGACAACAAAATAGAGGTGATGAAAGGTCGTAATCAATTGTTAACCGGCAATAACGATTACATACAGATCATCCTGAATAGTATCGCCCAAAAACATATAATGGCACTTGAATATTTTGCGCATCACAGTCAGGAGCATACCAAACGGGAGATTGAACCTGTGGGGATAATTTTTGTTGACACTTTTTGGCACTTGATAGCTTATTGTCGTTTACGGAATGATTACCGTGATTTCAGGATCGATCGTATAAATAAACTTTGTGTAACGGATAAAAAGTTTACCAGCCAGCATCCGACCTTAAAAGATTATATAGCCCGTACAGCTAAGGATAAGGACCTGGAAACGATTGTTATAAGGGTTGAAAAGGTTGTTTACGGCAATCTTGATTATCAGAAATATTACAGCGGCTTTGTATCTGAAAAGAAGATGGGCAATATTACCGAAATGACCTTTCTTACATCCTCTATTGAAGGTTTTGCCCGCTGGTACATGATGTTCGGCGACCATGCCGATATCATTAAGCCCGATAAATTGAAGGACAGGGTAGCGGCTCTTGCTGAAAGTACACTGCAAAGGCTATCCGTGGATGTAAAATAATCCTTTAATTACCATAGCGATGGGTTTCAAACACATCGCTATGGTATCAAAAAATAACTTTCATTCCTTTTTCCTGCTGACATACTGCTGTCATTAGCTGGCCGCATATTTGTTTTATAAAATTAAAACCAATATGGAAAAGCAAGCCCGTTACTGGATTGTGGTGATCTCAAAAGATCACATTGCAAATGGTGTTAAAGGCGGCTTTATGCAGGCCAATCATGGTAAATCTTCCTCGTTAAAAAAGCTGCGCACTGGTGATTGGGTGATAGTTTACTCTCCCAAACAAACTTATAGTGGCGATAAGGCACTACAGGCATTTACAGCAATAGGGCAGGTGAAGGATGAAGAACTGTATCAATATAAAATGTCGGAAGATTTTATACCCTACAGGCGCAATGTTACTTATTACGAATGTAAAGAAACGCCTATCGCCCCATTAATAAACCAGCTTAATTTTATTGACAACAAGAAATCATGGGGATACAGGTTCCGCTTCGGTTTTTTTGAGTTGGATGAAAAGGATTTTGAACTGATCAGCTCGCATATGTTAAAAGAAAAACTAATTACTGCCTGATCAATCTAATTATAAAACAAAAAATTTATGGAAACACTAACATTAAAAACAACCATCACTTTTAAAGCACCGATTGCAAAAGTATGGCATGGATTAACCGATCCGTCTACGGTAAAAGAATATTTCTTTGGTACCGATCTTAAATCCGATTGGAAAGTTGGCAGCCCAATAACCTTCAGTGGCGAATGGGATGGCCATAAATATGAGGACGGCGGCATTATATTGGATATTGATGAACCTCGATTATTAAAATACACTTATTGGAGTAGTATGATGGGCCTTGAAAATATTCCCGAGAATTACTACAATATCACCTATGAGTTAAGCGAAAGCGATGAAGTAACGACTTTAGTTATCACGCAGGATGGTGTTAAAAACCAGGAAGCTGCCGATCATTCAGAGCAAAACTGGAAATCGGTATTTGATGGGTTAAAGAAGATTATTGAGTGAAATTAAGATGAAAACCGTGTCATTGCGAGGAGGAACGACGAAGCAACCTCGTCGTACTCAATAGGTAAGCCACGAGGTTGCCGCGCTATTGCTCGCAATGACATAAACTTTATTCCCTATCAAAACTCAACCTTTTACCCGGAATATTATCAATTATAACTCCCTCACTATAAGCCAAATTACCTGACACGATTGTGTGTATTACTTTAGATTGAAACTGAGTGCCTTCAAACGGGCTCCAGTTGCATTTGTAAAGAATGTTTTCTTTACTTACCTGCCATGGCTGGTTTAAATTAACCAATACCAAATCAGCATAATAACCTTCACGGATAAACCCGCGTTTTTCTATCTGGAAGCAGATGGCAACATTATGCGCCATCTTTTCGGCTATTTGCTCAAGTGTGATCTTGCCTTCATGATGTAACTGTAGCATAGCAGGCAAAGCATGCTGTACCAATGGTCCACCGGATGGTGCCTGCAGGTATGGCAAAGCTTTTTCCTCAATAGTATGCGGCGCATGATCGGTTGCAATCACATCTATATGGCCGTCTAAAACCGCTTTTAATATGCCTTCGCGATCGCTGGCTTTTTTTACCGCCGGGTTCCATTTTATGAGGTTGCCCTTGGTTTCATAATCCTCATCGCTAAACCATAAGTGATGGATACAAGCTTCGGCAGTTATCCTTTTGTCTTTTAACGGGATATCATTTGCAAACAAGTGTGTTTCCCGTTCGGTAGAGATATGCAAGATGTGCAGCCTTGTATTATGCTTTTTTGCCAGTTCAACCGCCATGGATGATGACAAATAACAAGCCTCGGCACTGCGTATTTTGGGGTGGAGTTTTATAGTGATATTATCACCCAATAATTGCTTGTAATGGTTTAAATTATTTTGGATGGTTGCCTCATCCTCGCAATGCGTAGCCACCAGCATGGGCGATTGCGAGAAAATGTTCTCCAAGGTTTTCGGATTATCCACCAACATATTACCGGTTGATGATCCCATAAATACTTTCACACCACAAACATTGTTAATGTCGGTTTTTAGCACTTCATCAATATTATCATTACTGGCACCCATAAAAAATGAGTAATTAGCCAATGAGTTATGGCGGCCTATCTCATACTTTTGCTCCAATAATTCCTGCGTTAAAGTGTTGGGCACAGTATTAGGCATCTCCATAAAAGAGGTAATACCACCGGCGACCGCTGCCCGCGATTCTGAATAAATATTTGCCTTATGGGTTAATCCCGGCTCGCGGAAATGCACCTGGTCGTCGATACAGCCCGGTAGGAGATGTAAGCCTTCAGCATTAATGATCTTATCTGCCGGTTTATCAATCTGGCTGCTGATCTGCTCAATAAAGCCGTCTTTAATAAATATATCAGCAATAAACTGTTTGTTTTCGTTAACTACGGTGGCGGATTTAATGAGAATAGATGACATAGTGCAAATATAGTTTGAAACACGGAAAGTGTTAAATTTAGGATTATTATAAATTTTATAAATAGGCGGATTATATTTGTTTACAAACTCAACCTAAATCGGTGTTAAACTCAACCAAAATAATTATTGCCATTGGATGTATTGTATTTGTTTTAACGCTCTTAAATACATTTACTACAAAATATGTAAATACAAAAAATACGGTTATAACTGAAGGCCATTTTAATAATATAGAGTATATAAACTCCAGAGGCAGTTATACCTATAGCATATATATAATTGAAAGCAACAAGCCTTTTATCACAGGTGAAAACTCTTCGCATTGCTTTATTTATGGGGCTTTTAAAAATGACGTTAAAAAAGGTGATCCGGTAAAAATTTATACTTGCAAAAATAGCTATTTTACAGATCCTGAAGTTGTTGGTTTAATAGCGGGCAAATGGGAATACATGCCATTAGATCGTGTGAATAAACAAGTTGATACAGACAAGGTTACTATAACATTAAGAAGTGCATTTTTTACCGCCTGCTTAACAGCAGGTTTAATAGCATTAATAGCAAAGATTAAGAGTTTAAGGGTTAGATTGAGGGTTATTAATAATAGTTAAGAGTCTCCCTGCACTAAAAACGTAGTAATAAAATGCAGGCTAACCTTTATTAGTCGATATGCGGCGCCTTTCCGACTAAAAACTTTTCAACTAAAAGAAAACCCTATCTTTGCCCCATGGCTGTAACTTTTGAAGATTTTAATTTTAACCGGCAAATACTGAACGCTATTGCCGATGCCGGTTATACCGAAGCTACACCTATACAGCAAAAAGCTATACCGCCGATACTGAACGGTCAGGATGTGATGGGTATTGCGCAAACAGGCACGGGTAAAACCGCGGCCTATGTATTGCCCATCATCATGAGGCTGAAATATGCCCAGGGCGATAACGCGCGCGCCATAATCATAGCGCCAACCCGTGAGCTGGCCATGCAAATAGAAGAGAATGCAAAACAATTTGCTGCTTATACCGATCTGCGTGTAGTATCAGTATATGGTGGATTAGGCCCCAAAACACAAATTGAACTCATCAATAAGGGTGTCGATATTATTGTAGGTACGCCGGGCCGTTTTATGGATATCTACCTGGCGGGCCACATCGTTACCAAAACTTTACAGGTATTGGTTTTGGATGAAGCTGATAAAATGATGGATATGGGATTTATGCCGCAGATCAACCGGATACTGGAAGTTGTGCCTGTTAAACGGCAAAACTTATTGTTTTCGGCTACCATGTCTGATAAGATCCATCAGCTTTCTAATAATTTCCTGGAATTTCCAACCATAATAGAGGTTACACCGCAGGCTACACCGGCACAAACGGTTAACCAACATTTGTACCATGTGCCTAATATCAAAACCAAGATCAACCTGCTTAAAAAGCTGTTGGACGAACCGGATGATATTAAAAAGCTGATCGTTTTCTGTAAAACACGTGCGGTTGCCGAGGATGTATTTAAATTCCTGCTCCGCAAATTTGGCGAGGCGCAGGTGAAGGTTTTGCACGCCAACAAAGGGCAAAATACACGTATCAATAGTATCAACTCATTTAAAAACGATGAGGTGAAGATCTTGGTGGCTACTGATGTTGCTTCGCGGGGTATTGATGTGAGCGATGTGAGTCACGTGATAAACTTTGATGTGCCTGTAGTTATTGAGGACTATGTACACCGTATAGGGCGTACAGGTCGCGCCTTTCAATCAGGCGAAGCCATTACCTTTGCCACGCCTTCGGAGGAATATTATGTGCATAAAGTAGAGAAACTCATCAGGCAAATTATCCCTGTCGAAGTCATTCCTGCTGATGTATTTATTGAAACTACACCTTACGAGGAAAAGCAGGATCAGGCCAAAGAGATCGACATGCAAAAACGCCGTGACGATCCTGATTTTAAAGGTGCTTTTCACGAAAAGAAAACATTAAACCAGAAACTGAAATTTAAGGCGGCACGCGAAAAAGCGCAGCCAAACTCAAGGCATGGCAAGCCTGCCGGTGCAAAAAAGTTCAGGAAAAAGCATTAATTTGTACATGAAATTACGAATAACCCCATTGAATTTTGCCAGCGCTATACTATTATTGCTGGCTGGTTATGTATGGATAAAAGGCGCCAGCGTAACCGGCTTTAACCTACCGCACCTGGGCGGCACAATAGGGTGGATCTTCCTGCTGTTTGCTTTTGTTGTGTCATTTTTAGATTTGATGCTCCGGAATTTCTTCCCCGAGATCAAAAAATTATGGATTGTAGAGCTAAGCTTTATAACTTTGACCATTATTATATTTTTACTTGTTAAATAAGAATGAAAAAAAGAGCTGAAATAAAATTGACCATTGATATGGACGAAAATAATGTGCCTGAAAACATTATGTGGGAATCAACCGACTCACAGAATAAAGAGGCACTTCCGGTTAAATCAATGATGCTGGCACTTTGGGATCAGAGCTATAAAAACACCCTGCGTATTGATCTTTGGACAAAAGATATGCCTGTTGATGATATGAAACGCTTTTTTTATGAAACCCTGCAAACCATGGGCGATAGCTTTTTGCGCGCTACTGGTGAAAAGAATATTGTAGAAGACCTTAGAGATTATTGCGCCCATTTTGCCGAGAAAATGGAACTAACCCAAAAATAGTCTGATTACATGCGCATTAGTTCATTTATATCCTTCGTTGGTTTTATAATGATCATTGTGGCAACTTTTTGCCCTATACTTCATTTTGCCATCTTTAACCAAACGGTTTACCAGTTAAACAAGCCTTACGGCCTTGTTTTTTTACTGATAGCCGTTGTTGGTATTATAAGTACGGTATTAAGTAATCCAAAATTAACTAACCTAATGGCGTGGGTGTCATTAGGTTTAACTATTATTTTCTTTATAGCAGCGCTTTTAAAAATACACACCAGTTTTAGCTTTATACCTTTCCATTCCCTTGCCGGCTATTTGTCTGATAAAATAAAATTTAAATGGGGCTGGTACGTTTTATGTGCCGGAGCGATAATGGCATTAGCCGGAACATTCGCTAATAAAAAGACCACCTTCAGCGCTGCTAATTAATGATATTAATTATTAAGTAAACAACTTTGAGTTGTAGATTAACGTATGAGGGAATAATATTTTTCGGCATATTTGTAACTAATAAACTTTATTAAATGTTAAAACTGTCCTTCCGCAACCAGGTATTAGCTGGCTTTGCTGTATCCATAGTTCTTGTTTTTATAGTTGGTATTTTATCGGTTAAAAGTATTAACCAGTTAGAGAGCGATACCAATTTAGTAGAACATACACAAAAGGTAATAAAGACCTCCACAAACTTATTGCAACTGATGATAGATGCCGAAACAGGCATGCGTGGTTATGGTGCAACAAATAACAAGTCTTTTCTCGACCCATATAACGCAGCCTTACCCCGTATCAATAATGATCTGGAAGACCTTCGCGGGTTAATTGCTGACAATCCTATTGAGATAAAAAGGGTCGACTCATTATCCGCATTGGTTAGTGAACAATTAGGTATATTAAAAGCAAATATTGAGACCCGCGAAACTAAGGGGCTTGATTATATGGTGCAGAATAACATGTTTTTAAGCGGTAAAAAAAACATGGATGGAATAAGAGCACTGGTAGATAATATTATATCAACAGAGAATAGCTTACTCGCCGACCGCAAAGCCAGTTCAGCAGCTGCTTCAACAAAAGCTATAATTTTTATTGCTACAGGATCGGCCATTTTTCTGGTGATAATCATTATGCTATTTTATTATATACAGAAGACCTTTGAACAACAAAAAAAGATAGAGGAAGAAGTTAGGATAACAAATATTGAGTTAGAGAAAGTATTATCAGAAAATGAATCGAAAAACTGGCTGCTGACCGGCACAGGGCTCATCAACGAAAAAATGCAGGGCCAGCAAAGTGAAAAAGAGCTTGCTGAAAATATCCTTGCCGAAGTATGTAATTACACCAGCGCGGTAACAGGTACATTCTACTTGTATAATGATGCCGAAGAGCGGTTGGAGCTTTACGCGTCATATGCGTTCCATGATCTGGGCGCGCTGAAAAAAACGATCAAACTAAAAGAAGGCTGGATTGGCCAGGCGGCTGAAAACCGGAAAGAAGCTATTGTAAAAGGCAGGCTGAATGATTCTATGTCGCTGGAAAGTTCAATTATTAGCGAGGCTCTTGTTGAGAGTTTAATTGTTCCTTTCTTTTTTGATAAACAATTAAAAGGTGTTATTGAGATAGCTTTCAGCGGTGATCTGGATAACAATAGCCGTGATTATATTTTAACTGTTGCTGATGATATTGGTATCGCCGTTAACACCGCGCAGGCGCGCACCATAATGCATGATCTGTTTGAAGAAACCCAGCAGCAGGCCGAAGAACTGGAAGCACAGCAGGAAGAAATGCGTGTTACCAATGAAGAGCTGATGAACAAAACAGAAATGTTGGAAGCATCAGAAGAAGAGCTGAGGACACAACAAGAGGAATTGCGCGCCATTAATGCTGAACTGGAAGAAAAAGCAAGTTTGCTTGAAGAAAAGAACCAGGCTATTGAAGAAGCCCGTAAATCTATTGATGTAAAGGTTCTGGAACTGGAAACTACCGGTAAATATAAATCGGAGTTTTTGGCTAATATGAGTCATGAGCTACGCACGCCGCTTAATAGTATATTGGTACTGGCGCGGATATTAAAAGATAACAAGCCACTAAATCTTTCTGAAGATCAGATAAAATATGCTAGCGTAATTTTCAATGCTGGTAATGACCTGCTTACCCTGATCAATGATATCCTTGATCTTTCAAAAATTGAATCAGGTAAGCTGGAGATGCAGAATGAGCAAATAAAAATAACCGATATCGTTAAGGATATGGAGATGTTGTTTGCCGAGGTAGCATCAAACAAACACATTAAATTTACCAGCAATATTGGTAATGTACCTAAGTTGATATTTACAGATAAGGTAAGGGTTGAACAGGTGATCAAAAACCTGCTTTCCAATGCCTTTAAGTTTACACCTGAAAGTGGATCTATAAGCATAAACGTTATACCCGGCCCAATTGAAAAAACGCTTAGTTTCAGTATAAAAGATACCGGAGTAGGTATACCACAGGACAAACAAAAAGTAATCTTCGAAGCATTTCAGCAAGCAGATGGCTCAACAAGCCGTAAGTATGGAGGTACCGGATTAGGTTTATCCATCAGCCGTGAGTTAACCACGCTGCTTGGCGGTGTAATTACATTAACCAGCGAGCCTGGTGTAGGCAGTGAATTCACACTAACTATTCCTTTTGAAGCTAAGCAGGTTCCGGTAGCGGAAGGAGATGTGTTGCCAACGGTTGAAACTTTTGATGCAAAACCAGATTTCCTGAAAGCTGCACCAAAGAAAGCAAAAGCAGAGGATAGAGATCCGCTGGTAGTTATTGTTGAGGATGATAAAAACTTCGCCAACATTCTGCAGGATTACTCACGCGATCATGGCTATAAATCGGTAATGGTAAATGAAGGCACCAACGCCGTTGAGATCATTAAAGAGCATATGCCTGATGCTGTAATTCTGGATATTATGCTGCCGGGTAAAGATGGATGGCAGATACTGAAGGAATTAAAGCAGTCGGAAGATACCATGCACATTCCTGTTCACCTGATGTCGGCCGGAGATGCTGCTGCTAACCGTGTGCGACGGGAAGGTGCTATCAGCTTCCTTAAAAAACCTATAGATACAGGTACGCTTGATAAGCTTTTTGCAGATATAATGCTGCAAAGCGGCGCTAAATTTAAGCAGATATTATTGGTTGAAGACCATAAAGCGCAAAGCCAGGCCCTGAAGGATATGATGGAAGGGCAAGGCATAACCGTTGATCAGGCTTTTGACGGTGAGTCGGCATTCAGGATGTTGCATGAGAACGATTATCAGTGCGTTATCCTTGATCTCAATCTGCCTGATATATCAGGCCTCGATCTGTTAGATAAAATAAAAGGGGTTGATCGCTTTATTGAACTGCCGGTTATCATTAATACAGCTATGGAGCTGGATAAAACATCAGTTAACAGGCTGATGCATTATGCCAATGCCATGGTGGTAAAAACAAGTAAATCATCAGACAGGTTAATTGATGAGGTAAACCTATTCCTGAATAAGATCAGCGAAGCAAACAGTAAAGCATCATTTATACCTAATGCGAAAGCTAAAGTAATGAACAAAGGTAAGGATGCCTTAAAAGGCAAAAAGGTGCTGGTTGTTGATGATGATATGCGTAATATTTTCGCCCTGAGCAGTGCATTGGAAAGCTATGATTTTGTAGTTGAAATTGCCAATGATGGAGAAGAAGCCATTACTAAATTAGAGCAGACGCCTGATATTGATATAGTGCTTATGGACATCATGATGCCGAAAATGGATGGTTACGAAGCAACAAGATATATTCGCAAGCAAAACAAATGGGCTAAATTACCTGTAATAGCTTTAACAGCTAAAGCAATGAAAGACGACCGTGAAAAATGTATAGCAGCCGGTGCGAATGATTATATAACCAAACCGGTTGATATTGATAGGTTGATTGCATTGATGCAGCTGTGGTTAGGAAGCTAAATTATATGATAAGTCAACAAAGTATTTTACCTGCACCGCAATTAGATGAATTAATTGATCTGATAAAAAAGGTTCACGGATTTGATTTTTCATCCTATTCAAAAGCATCCTTAAAAAGGAGGGTGCTGAGGATAATGCAGAATAAACGGCTGGAGTTTTACGATCTGAAGCATATACTGGTAAATAACCAGGACTTTTTTCAGGAGTTTTTGGATGAGGTTACTGTAAACGTTACCGAAATGTTTCGTGACCCCTCGTTCTATAAAGCGTTGAATAGCCAGGTAATACCATATTTATCAACCTACCAGCATATTAAAGTATGGAGCGCGGGTTGTTCGTCTGGTGAGGAAGTTTACTCACTGGCCATTTTAATGAATGAAGCTGGTTTAAGTAAAAAATCATTTATATACGGTACAGATATCAATACCGAAATGCTTAAAGAAGCCCGTAGAGGGATATATAGCCTTAAAAAGATAAAGAGTTATGCTGAAAACTACCAGTATTCGGGTTTAAAAGGATCGTTGACAGATCATTTTACTATTATGTACGATGCGGCAACAATTCATAGTGAATTAAAACCAAATACATTGTTTTCAATTCATAACTTAGTATCTGATGCAATATTCAATGAGTTTCAGATGATAACGTGCAGAAATGTATTTATTTACTTTGAAACTGATTTGCAGGAGAAGATTTTAGAACTTTTTTATAATAGTTTATCGCCGCTTGGTTTTTTGTGTATGGGTAGTAAGGAAACCATACGATCTGATAAATTTAAGAAGAAGTTTAAAGTAATTAATAGCAAAGAAAACATATACCAGAAAATTGCCACTTGATAATAACATAATACAGCGCTGGCAAAAGTCAGAGGTTTTGCTCCTGGGCGGATCGGCCGGGTCATTTAATTTGATTTTTCAGATAGTTAAAAACTTTGAAGCAAATCTTAATAAAGCTGTAATTATAGTTATTCACAGGAAAAAGAATTTTTTTAGCGAGCTTGAAAAGCTGTTTGCTAATAATACCCGTATATTACTGAGGGAAATTAGCGACAAGGAGCAAATAAAGCAAAATACTATATATATAGCTCCAGCAAACTATCATACTTTAATTGAAAAGGAAATGTGTTTTGGTTTGGATGTTTCAGAGGCTGTATGGTACTCAAGGCCATCAATTGATGTCACCTTTGAAAGCGCTGCTGATGTTTATAAAGATAATTGTACAGCCATACTATTTTCTGGAGCAAATCAGGATGGAGCAGAGGGCTTGCTAAAACTCCGCGATTGCGGATCATTAACAATTGTGCAGGATCCCGTGGATGCGGAGATGACGCAGATGCCTTATGCGGCAATTGAAATTAAAGCCGCCGACTATATTTTAAGCACTGCCGATATCTTTGAACTTTTAAAAACACAATAATTTTAATCAACCAAACCATATTAATAAATGACCCCTGTTAATATTCTTATTGTTGATGACAAGGAAGAGAACATTATTGCACTTGAAGCATTATTGAAGCGAAATGATATTCGCATATTTTCCACTACATCGCCCAATGAAGCATTAAAAATTGCCTGGGATAATAATATTGCTATAGCATTGGTTGACGTTCAAATGCCTGAAATTGATGGCTTTGAATTGGTTGACATGCTAAAATCCAACCCACGAACAAAAGATATCATGGTAATATTTGTTACCGCTATATCCAAAGAATCAAAATACGTTATAAAGGGTTTAAATACCGGCGCTGTCGACTATCTATACAAACCGCTCGATCCATATATTACATCGGCCAAAGTAGATTCATTTGTACAATTAGCCCGCCACCAGGCCGAGATGCTGATCAAGAGTCAGGAACTCGAAAACTTTTCTATCGTAGTAAAGAATTCAGCTGATATTATTTGCGTGGTTGACGCACAAAATTTCCGCATACAAACGATTAATCCGGCAGTCGAAAAGATATTGGGTTTCAAACCCTCGGAACTTATTCATAAAAGCATTATTGATAGGGCTATAGAAAGTGAACGCCCTGCATTCAGAAAGAAATTAGGAGAGATAATTAAGGATAATTTGAGTTTTTCTGTTTCGGAGTTTCAATTTGAAAAATTTGACAAAACAACCATATGGGTTGAGTGCCGAGCATCGTATAAAAACAAAAGCATTTTTATAAATATCAGCGATA
The DNA here is from genome assembly GCA_026225055.1 of Mucilaginibacter xinganensis. GTDB lineage: Bacteria > Bacteroidota > Bacteroidia > Sphingobacteriales > Sphingobacteriaceae > Mucilaginibacter > Mucilaginibacter xinganensis_A. The sequence continues at coordinate 17,104 of JAMFSA010000137.1, forward strand.
TATCTCCTCAAAAAAGCTATTTGGAGCAACTGGTAAAATCAAAAGAAGCTGCAGAATATGGCAAAAAAGTAAAAGAAACTTTTTTAGCCAATATGAGTCATGAATTGCGTACACCTGTTAACGGTATACTCGGCTTAGCAAAAATGTTGCGCAAAACCCCGGTTAATGAACAGCAGATAAGCATGCTTGATCTGTTGGAAACCTCATCGCGCTCATTATTGGAAGTTATTAATGATATACTGGACATATCAAAAATTGAAGCCGGTAAGTTTAGCATTATCCGTTCTGCTAACAATATTACTGAATTAGTTGCGTCGGTACATAAGTTGCTTAAATTCCAGGCTGATGAAAAACTCATCGACCTGTTATTGGAGGTTGATCCCCTGGTTCCTGAATATTTAAATGTTGATTCGCTGCGTTTAAATCAGATACTCATGAACCTATTAAGCAATGCTATTAAATTTACGGATAGGGGGCATGTTAAACTGAAACTATCGGTAACGCAACAGCATAATGATAAAGTTAAGCTGAAATTCACTGTTGAGGATACCGGCATAGGTATAGCATCTGACAAGCTAAACAAGATCTTTGATTCATTTGAGCAGGCTGAAGAAGACACCTCTAACAAATATGGAGGCACTGGTTTGGGCCTTACCATTGTGAAAAAACTGGTTGAATTAAAGGGTGGTGAACTTACCTTTAGCAGCCAGATAGGCAAGGGCAGCGTATTTAATTTTAGCAACTGGTATACAATAGTTAATAAGCCTGAACCTCAGCATACGGAACATAAGGCCAATGGAGGAATACTGCAGCCTTTTAATGATATTAACGTATTGGTGGCCGAAGACAATTTGGTTAACCAATTTATTGTATCAAAAATGCTTACTGATTGGAATGCAACTTTTGAAATAGTTGATAATGGCAGTAAGGTTATTGATAAACTGCATCAGCAGGATTATGATATCATACTAATGGATACAAATATGCCTGTTATGAACGGTTACCAGGCTGCAAAGATAATAAGACTTGATTTTGAGGAACCTAAAAGAAGCATCCCGATCATATCATTATCAGCCGCTGCGCTGGATCATGAACAAGAGGAAGCTATCTCAGCAGGGATGAATGATGTATTGTCGAAGCCTTTTCAGGCTACTGAACTGCATAAGAAAATGCATGAATTATTGAAAGTTAAAAATCCAGCTTAGTTTGTCCTGTGCCCATAACTCGGGCTTCGTGCTCCAATAGCCATTTTTTACGCCATAAACCGCCTGCATAGCCGGTTAAACTGCCATCAGCGCCTATAACGCGGTGGCAGGGCACTACAATCCACAGGTGGTTTTTACCATTTGCTGCCGCGATGGCCCTTATGCCTAAAGGATTATTCATTAATTTGGATTGCTGTCCGTAAGTAATGGTTATTCCATAATCTATTTGCAGCAATTGCAGCCAAACTTCCTGCTGAAATGGTGTACCATGTTGTTTAATGGGTAGGTCAAAATCCTTACGTTCGCCAGCAAAATACTCATCAAGTTGTTGCATGGTTCTTAATAATACCTGATCATCAGTTGGCTCAACCTCAATTTCTTCATCACGAATGGATATTGACGCAATAAACCCATCCTCAGCAATAATGCGGGCAACACCTACAGGTGTTTTGTAGTAAGCTACACTGGTTATTGATTGGTTGAGTGAATGGGTTTCCATTTGATCAGATATACAGCAATATTACTATTTTAAACCAAGTTTGCCTAATCAGGATCAACCAAACTAACTTAATCAACCAAATCACTATCTTCGCCCCATGCAATTAATCCAACAAACCTGGGATCTTTTTAAAAAAGAAATTCTGCTGGAGTGGCGCTCAAAATACGCGTTCAACGGGGTATTGCTGTATGTTGTATCAACCGTGTTTGTTTGCTATATCTCATTCAGTTTAAGTGCTGGGTTCGTTAACAGCAATTCAGCAAACTACAGAATCACCTGGAATGTACTTTTCTGGATCATTATACTCTTTGCATCAGTAAATGCTATCACTAAAAGCTTTGTCCAGGAGAGTAGGGGCCGATTGCTGTATTATTATTCTATAGTTAGTCCGCAGGCTATTATCCTTTCAAAAACAATATACAATATATTGTTAATGTCGCTGCTAACTGTGCTGGCTTTGATCGTATACCTTGTTTTTTTCCCCAATACTTTAGGCGATCCATTGTTTTATTTTTTGTCGGTTTTACTGGGGAGTATTAGTTTCTCAACGGTGTTTACCATGATATCTGCCATCGCATCTAAAGCAGGAAATAATGGTACGCTGATGGCTATTTTAAGTTTCCCTGTAATTATCCCGGTTATTTTATTGCTCATCAAAATAAGCAAAAATGCTATGGACGGTCTCGACCGTAGTTTAAGCTATGGTAATATTGGTGTGTTATGTGCTATAAATGTGATAGTTATAGCTACGTCATTATTGCTTTTTCCATTTTTGTGGAGAGATTGAATTGTTATTTAGATTTAGTCTAAGCTTTTTTCAGATTAATTTGGATTAAGTCTAAATAAGCTATTACTTTGCATCGAATTAAACACTTACGATGCAATTAAAAATTTCTACTCTCTTTTTATTATCATTCTTACTTGTTTCAGGCTCCCTATTTGCACAGCAGCAAACCATAGGCGTAGCGCGCACATCAGAAGATTCATTAAATAATAATAGCTTATCAAAAAGCTCAACTACTATTGGTGGTTATGGTGATGCATTTTACCAAAGAAATAATTCACTGGGTACATCAAAAATAGACCTTGAGCGCTTTGTGCTTTTCACTGGCCATAAGTTCAATGATCAGATCTCATTCTTCTCTGAATTAGAAGTTGAGGATGCCAAGGTAACCGGTGGCCAAAGCGGTGGTGAAGTTTCAATTGAGCAAGCTTACCTTAAGTTTAACCTGAACGCTAATCAGTATATAGTAGCTGGTTTGTTTTTGCCGCGGATTGGTATCCTAAATGAAAATCACCTGCCAAACACTTTTAATGGTAATGAGCGTAATTACGTTGAGCAGTTTATCCTGCCATCAACCTGGCGCGAATTGGGTATCGGCTTATATGGTAACTTAAATAATCTGCCAATTAACTATTCAGTTGGCCTTATAAACGGACTAAACTCAAATGACTTTGTTCATGGTACAGGACTTATTGATGGTAAAGCAGAAGGTCGTAACGCAAGTGCCAATAATCTTGCTGTAACTGCGGCTTTACAGCTAAACTTACCAAACTTTAGGGCACAAGTATCCGGTTACTACGGCGGTACCGTTGGCGAAAGCAAACGCAAGGCTGATAGTCTTGGTTTAAACTCTGGCATATTTGGTACACCGGTAGCTATTGGCGAAGGCGATATCATGTATTCTAAAGGTGGTTTCTCAACCAGGGCGTTAGCAACTATAGTTTCAATACCTGATGCTGCTAACATCAATGCAGCTTTTGCAAATAACACGCCAAAAACTATGTATGGAGCCTACCTGGAGTTAGCTTATGATCTTTTATATCTTAACAAAAAAGCCCATGAGCAACAGTTCATCGTTTTTGTACGCGATGAAAGACTGGATATGAACTATAAGATCCCGGCTAATGGTATAACTGATGGTACACTCGATCAAAATCATATTGTTGCTGGTTTTAGCTATCTGCCAATTAAAAACGTAGCCATAAAGGCCGATGTAAGATTTATACATACAGGTAATCAAAACCCGGCACTGATCATTAACCCTAACCCGGCTGCAGTACCTTACCAGATAAATAACAACTTGGTTGATTTAGGTGTAGCTTTCTCATTTTAACGATTATGGACAGAAGGAAATTTGTAAAACAATCATGCACCGCTTGCCTTGCAGTAAGCGCGGGTATGGTGATCGGTTCTTTGTCGTCATGCGCAACACTGCCAACTTATAAGGCAGCCATGATCAACCATAAGGTAACAGTTCCGGTTGATCTGTTTGCAAACAGCAACTTTCAGTTGATTCAGCCTAAAGGCATGTACTATAATATCGGCCTCAGGAAAGAAGCAGACGGAACTTATACCGCGCTTTTACTAAGATGCACACATGCCGATAATCAATTAGTGGCATCAGCAAATGGCGCTGGTTATACCTGCAACTTACACGGCAGCAAGTTTAATCAGGAGGGTCAGGTAACTAATGGGCCAGCTGACCGCTCGTTAAAAAGATACCCTACACAAGTAGAATCAAATCAAATCATCATAAATATAGCTTAATATGAAAAACACGTTTCTCGCTATCCTTGCCTTTTCAGCGATAGCAATAGGACTAAACAGCTGTTCAAAAGCTTCAACAACCAATACCACTAATACTACAACAGAAGGCCAAGTGTTAACCGACTTTGCAGGCAACCTGGTTAACCCTAATTACCAGGATATACAGGCAAAAGCAAGTATCATGAACGATGCTGTAACTGCTTTAGTTGCTAATACAACAGATGCTAATTTAACAACTACCCGTACCGCATGGAAAAACACACGTGCCGCGTGGGAATCATGTGAAGGATTTTTGTTTGGCCCAGTAGAAGATAATAACTATGACCCGGATATGGACGACTGGCCGGTAAACAAAGTGGATCTTGACTCTTTACTAACAAGCACAAACCCATTAACCGTAGCCGATATTACCCCGTTAACAACTACATTAAAAGGTTTCCATGCTATTGAATATATCATATTTGGTGTAGGCAGTACCCGCAAAGCGGCTGATATTACAGCTCGCGAAAAAGTATATTTAACATCATTAGCGCAAAGCTTATATAATACTACTACCGATCTTCGTAATAGCTGGGATCCAACTTCAGGAAATTATACTGCACAGGTTATAAATGCAGGTAGCGGCAGTACTGCTTTTTCAAGCAGGCAGGCAGTGTTTTTAGCTTTGGTTGGCTCTATGAGCGATATATGTAATGAGGTAGCCAATGAAAAAATGCAGACACCTTTTGCAGCAAAAGATTCAACATTAAGCGAATCTTCATTCTCTCACAACTCCATTGCCGACTTTACCCATAATATTACAGGTATTCGTAATGCATATTTAAACAGCTATAATGGCAGTACAAGTACTTATACATTGAGTCAATTGGTAGCGGCTAAAAATGCTTCTTTAAATAATACACTTTTAAGCCAAATGAATGCTGCTATAGCGTCATTTAATATATTAACAGCCCAAAACGTAAGTTTTGAACAAGCTATTTATTCCCAGAGAAGCTCAATAATAAGCATCCAGGCTACAATTAATACTTTGAAGGCTACGCTTGAAGGTGATTTAACAACTTTTGTTAAGACAAATATTAAGGACTAATTTACAAGTGAGAAAATTAAAAGTAATAGGTTTATTAGCTGTTTTTGTACTACTACTGGTTAAATGTCAAAAGTCGGCTGTGTTTCCGGCTGCGCAATATGACGATAGGCTTTCAGGAGGGGATGAAACTGTTTTTGATGCAACCTCACAAGCATTTGGAAACATGTTCCCTAATTTAGCTGCCTATGATACGCACATACATATTTTAGGTGATCTTACCTTTAATCAAACATTTGTAACTGCCCCTGCAATTATACATGGCGGTTTGGGTCCAATTTTTAATAATACGGGATGTATCAATTGCCATCATAATGATGGTATAGGCTTACCAACCGCCGGCGATCAGCAATCATCATTATTGATGCGTATTAGCTTGCCGGGTGTAGATGCACATGGTGGCCCGGTAGCAGTGCCTGGTTATGGCTTACAATTGCAGGATAAAGCTGTTTATGGCAAACTGCCTGAGTGTAGTGTTAATATTGTTTACACCACCCAAATAATAACGTTTGCTGATGGTGCACAGATTGAGTTGAGGGCACCAACTTACACGTTAAGCAATTTATATACCCCTATAGCCGGTACTTATTTATTGTCGCCGCGTTTGGCTCCGCCAATGATTGGTCTTGGCCTTTTGGAAGCCATACCTGAAAGCGAAATTATAGCTAATGCCGACCCTAATGATGCCAATAATGACGGTATTAAAGGTCATGCTAACTATGTTTGGGATGCTATTACACAAACTCGTCAATTGGGCAGGTTCGGGTGGAAAGCCAATACAGCATCGGTATTAACACAGGTAGCAACAGCCTTTAACCAGGATATGGGTGTTACCAGCAGCGTATTACCTGTTGAAAGCAGCTATGGCCAATCACAATATGACGGCTTGCATGATGATCCTGAAGTGCCTGATAGTCTTTTGAATGCAGTTAAATTTTACGCGCAAACGCTGTGCGTACCAGCTCGCCGCAATACAACTGATGCTACAGTAAAACGTGGTGAAGCGTTGTTCATATCAGCTAAATGTGTGAACTGCCATAAACAAACATTTACCACAGCGGTTGATGTATCAAGGCCATATATGTCAAACCAGGTTATACACCCTTATACCGATATGCTGGTACATGATATGGGCCCTGGCTTAGCAGATAATCGTCCCGATTACCTGGCTGGTGGTCAGGAATGGCGTACTGCACCTTTATGGGGCTTGGGCTTATATACTACTGTGAACAGTCCGGGTTACTTCCTGCATGATGGTCGTGCACGCACCATAACCGAAGCCATTATGTGGCATGGTGGCGAAGCGGAAGGATCAAAAGCCACTTTCCAAAATATGAACTCAACAGACAGAGATGCACTTTTAAAGTTCCTGCAATCCCTTTAATACTCTAAGAAAATTAATCCCATTCCGATCTTTTTTTAACAAAGGATTAGAATGGGATTAAATTTTTCATCTCATATTCATTTGTAACTCTTTTATTAGCATCTTCAAAAAATATTATAAGTATTTTTATTAAATGCGTGTTTCCTGGCTGTTTATACTATGTTTTTTAGCTCCTTTTGTTACGCTTGCCCAAAGCGGTGTAATAACCGGTAAAGTATCACGGATTGATAGTAAGGCTCCCGTGCCGCAGGCTAATGTATTTTTAAGTAATAGTACCGCAGGTACAGCTACTAATGAAGAAGGTAATTTTACGCTAAGCGGTCTTAAACCGGGGCAATATACTTTAGTAGTTACCATAGTAGGCTATGAAGATTATACCCAAAGTGTATTGGTAGGCAAGGAACCCATCAAGTTAAATATTGAACTGGCAACTCGTAATACACTGTTGCACGAGGTCGTAATCTCAACTGATGCAGATTGGAAGAAAAACTATGCCCAGTTTGTAAAGGATTTTATTGGTACCGATGACAATGCTAAATACTGCGTAGTAATGAACCCGCGTGCGGTAAGCCTTGTATATCATAGTTCGCAGCAGGATCTGGAAGCTTATACCGATGACTTTTTAGTGGTAGAGAATCACGCGCTGGGCTACAGAGTGAAATTTTTGGTAAAAGAATTTAACAGCAGCAAACTTTCCCACATTATATCATATGAGGGTGAACGCCTTTTCCAGGAATTGCCCGGTAATAAAAAGCAACAGGAGCTATGGAAGAAAAAGCGGGAAGAGGCTTATTACGGTTCACCTATGCACTTTTACAGGGCACTTTATACTGATAAGTTAGGAGATGAAGGTTTCCAGATGTATCGGCTTACGCGTATGTTAAACCCTAACCGCCCGCGCGAAGAAGAAATACAGCAAAAGGTAAAATATTTTTCACGGCTTGGTAGGCGCGATTCTGTAAATAATTGGGTAGCATTATCTAATTTACCAAAATATTACCGGGAAGACTTGAGTAAAGATACTTTGCATAACTATGATGTATTATACAAAACGCAAAAACAAGGTGTGTTTGCTGTGAATTTTACAGGTTATTACCTTTATGTAGTTTATACCAAAAAGAGAGAAGAAACGGACTTTAAGGATATATACCACTCATTGGATATGCCAAATTATGAAACGAGTGTGGTAACCTTAACCAAGCCTTATTTGTTTGATACCAATGGTGTTGTTTTTGGTAGCGATGCGCCTTTATATGAAGGTACATGGTCAAAATCAAAGCTTTCCGATCTGTTACCTGTCGACTATACGCCAGGACAATAATAAGCTTTAATAGCACCAATTCGTGCTTAATAATCCTTACATTTGTCGCCACAAATTAATATGAAGTTCATTTATCAAACATGGTGGAAAGTGGTAGCAGTTTTGCTGGTGTTTTCCACACTTATAACAGGTTTGCTTTTCCCTGTACCAACTTTACCCATACTTCATGAAACTATAAGAAACCTTTATTTTCATGTACCTATGTGGATGGGGATGCTCACAGTTTTTGTGGTATCTGTTTTTTACAGTGTTAAATATCTGAATACAGGTAAGGAGGAATATGACCTTGCAGCAGTTGAATGTGTTAACACCGGGTTATTGTTCTATTCATTGGGCCTTGTAACCGGTATGATGTGGGCCAAATTTACCTGGGGTGAATTTTGGAGTGGCGACCCTAAGCAAAACAGCGCGGCAATCGCTTTCCTGTTATACTGCGCTTATCTTGTTTTGCGTAACTCTATTGATGAAGAACAAAAACGCGCTAAGATTTCTGCTATCTACAATATCTTCGCTTTTCCAATAATGGTGGTACTAATATTTGTTTTACCAAGAATGACAGATTCCTTGCATCCAGGCAGCGGCGGTAACCCCGCTTTTGGAAGATATGACCTGGATAACGGGATGAAAATTGCTTTTTACCCGGCCATGCTGGGCTGGAGTTTTATAGCGCTATGGATAGCTACTATTCGCTTCCGTATCCGTTTAGTTGAGAATAAAAAGAATGCTATAAATTAATATGAAGAAATTAACCTTTTTATTGCTGTTGCTATTAAGCAGCTTTGGCGTTTTTGCCCAGGCTGATAAATCTGTTGAGATGGCCGATGCGTTTCGCAGCTCAGGCAAAATATATGTGGTAATAGCCATCATCTGCATCATATTTGCAGGATTGGCCATTTTCCTGTTCTCTATCGACAGAAGATTAAAAAAAATCGAAAAAGGAAATTAGTTCAAAAATTTAGTTTAACTTGTTTAAACATAGATTTTGTACCGCTATTACCAGGTGTATAGCAAACACTATCTATTTTATATTTGCAATATTGATAATAATTGTACCAAATTTGCGCAGTTTTTTAACAATATAACATTTTAACTAAATTTCTATGACCACTAATAATTCTGTTGGCGTACCCGATAATCACTTTTTTGGTGATGTGTGTAAGTTCTTTGATCACGCCGCAACATTCACAAAACACGATGCAGGTTTATTGGATCAGATAAAATCATGCAATAGTGTTTACCGCTTTCGTTTCCCTATCCGCAAGGGAAATGGCTTTGAAGTAATAGATGCATGGAGGGTGGAGCATTCGCATCACCAATCGCCAACCAAAGGCGGTATCCGCTATAGCGAAATGGTTAACGAGGATGAAGTAATGGCACTTGCCGCCTTAATGACCTACAAATGCGCCATTGTAAACGTTCCGTTCGGTGGTGCTAAGGGCGGTATCAAGATCAACCCTAAAAATTATACCGTTGGCGAACTGGAAAATATCACCCGCCGCTACACAGTAGAACTAATCAAGAAAAATTTTATAGGCCCCAGCATTGACGTTCCTGCACCGGATTACGGTTCAGGTGAGCGTGAAATGAGCTGGATAGCCGATACCTATGCTACCATGAATCCCGGTCAGCTGGATGCAATGGGAGCAGTGACAGGTAAGCCAATTGCATTGCAGGGTATTGCAGGCCGCCGTGAGGCCACAGGCAGAGGCGTAGCCATCGCCATTCGCGAATGTGTGAGCGTAGGTGAGGATATGCAAAAGATAGGCCTTACAGCAGGTATATCGGGCAAAAAAGTAATTGTACAGGGCTTGGGTAATGTGGGTTACCATTCCGCTAAATTCCTTACAGAATTTGGCGCTATAGTAGTTGGCTTATGTGAATATGAAGGTGCCATTTATAATGCAGACGGACTTGATGTTGAATCAGTTTTTCAACATCGTAAATCAACAGGGTCAATATTAGGTTATGCAGGTGCCAAAAGAGAGTTTATAGATTCGATGGAAGGCCTTGAACAACCATGTGATATACTGGTGCCTGCTGCTTTAGAAAACCAGATCACGATTGCTAATGTTGGCAAGATACAGGCTAAAATTATAGCTGAAGGCGCGAACGGCCCGACTACCCCTGAAGCTGAAGCTGCTTTTTATCAAAAGGGCGGATTGATCATCCCGGATATGTATGCTAATGCCGGTGGTGTAACTGTATCATACTTTGAGTGGCTTAAAAACCTTTCGCACGTGGCATTTGGCCGTATGAACAGGCGTTTTGAAGAAAACTCCAACCTAAACCTGGTAAACATGGTTGAAGGTATTACAGGGGTAGCTTTAAACCCTTTACAACGTGCAACCATTGTAAAAGGTGCATCAGAGCTTGAACTGGTAAACTCCGGGTTGGAAGATACCATGATCCGCTCATACCACGAGATAAGGGAAACCTTTATTAATACTGAAAAGATTGACACATTGCGTACCGCAGCATTTGTGGGCGCTATCAATAAGATCGCGGTGTCATACCAAAATCTTGGCATTTGGCCGTGATAAATGTTTGAGTTTAATTATTTTGAAGCCGGTATTTGCCGGCTTTTTTGTTTATAACCCATGTCGTTGCGAGCGATAGCGCGGCAATCTCGTCGTTTGCATATTGAACGCGACGAGTTTGCTTCGTCGTTCCTCCTCGCAATAACATGATTATATAAATACATCGATAATGATTCTAAATAAGATTAATGTCTTGTAATAAACTTTATTAACTTTGCGTTTTGTATTTTTGTACAGAATTACAGCAGATAAACCGTTAATGAAAAAAAGCTCAATTTTTGGTATCATAGTTATTGCTATCGCTATAGCTGTTATCATCAGCACATATGGTTCTTCAAGTACTTATGGCTCTTTTACAGAGGCTAAACAATCGCAAAGTGACTTGCACGTGATCGGTTATTTAGACAAACAAAAAGAACTGTATTACGATGCGCACAAGGATGCTAACTATTTCTCTTTTTACATGAAAGATAAAAAGGGTACAGAAAGCAAAGTTGTATTTACCGGCACCAAACCACAGGATTTTGAACGTTCAGAACAGATCGTATTGGTTGGGCGCATGGTGGGTAATGAATTTCATGCATCGCATATACAAATGAAATGCCCGTCTAAATACACACAGGATAAAGTAGAAGTTACCGAGGCCGACGCTAAACAAGGCTCAATTTAATCTTATTTAATGAATATAGCTTTCCAGGGCGAACACCTTTTACCGGGGCAATTAGGCCAATTTTTTATCATTCTCGCATTTGGTTCCGCACTTTTTTCAACTATAAGTTATTACTTCGCCACAACCAGCACTAACAAGCTGGATGATTCATGGCTTTGGATGGGCCGTATAGGATATTTTGTAAACAGTATTTCTGTTGTAGGTATCGGTACGTGTTTGTTCTATATTATTTACAGTCATTTTTTTGAATATCACTATGCATGGGAGCATTCATCCCGTACATTACCGGTATATTATATTATTTCCAGTTTTTGGGAAGGGCAGGAAGGCAGTTTTTGGCTATGGGGTTTCTGGCAGGCTGCATTAGGCAATATCCTGATATGGAAAGCAAAATCATGGGAAAAACCAGTGCTTACTGTTATCGCGTTAGCACAAACCTTATTATCATCAATGCTTTTGGGCATTGATATATTTGGACAACGAATAGGCAGCTCTCCTTTTATTTTATTAAGAGAAGCTTTAGAAGCACCTATATTTAGCCGCCCTGAATATTTATCATTCATAAAAGATGGTAACGGATTAAACCCGTTGCTACAAAATTATTGGATGGTAATTCACCCGCCTACATTATTCCTGGGTTTTGCTTCAATGGTAGTGCCATTTGCTTACGCTATAGCAGGTTTGTGGACAAAGCGCTATAAAGAATGGGTTCAGCCAGCTATATCATATTCACTTTTTGCGGTAATGGTATTGGGCACAGGTGTTATTATGGGTTCATTATGGGCTTATGAATCACTGAACTTTGGGGGTTTCTGGGCATGGGATCCGGTTGAGAACGCCGCTTTAATTCCATGGTTAACACTAATCGGAGCTGTACACGTGCTCATCGTATATAAGAATACGGGCCACTCTTATTTCACAGCTACTTTTTTAACGCTGATCAGTTTTATACTGGTATTGTATGCCTCATTTCTTACCCGTAGTGGTATTTTGGGCGATACTTCTGTTCACGCCTTTACCGACTTAGGTATGTTTTGGCATTTGGTGATTGATGTGGCTATATTTTTTGGTATTGCATTGGCATTGATTATATTAAGATGGAAAGAACTGCCGATCAGTAAGAAAGAAGAGGAAACTTACTCACGTGAATTCTGGATGTTTGTAGGCGCTGTATTTTTAGCATTATCTTGCCTTCAGCTTATTGTAGTAACCTCTATCCCGGTATGGAACGCTATGTTCAAGACGCATATAGCGCCGCCAACTAACCCGGTTACGTTATACAATGTTTTCCAGGCTGGTTTTGCAGTTGTAGTTACCTTACTTGCTGGTATCACCCAGTTTTTAAAATACAAAAAGACAGATACTACAAGGTTCTTTATTACCTCGGTAATTTACCTGGTGTTTTCAGCTGTTATTACCGGGCTCATCGTTTACATAACAGGTTTATACCACCTGCGTTTTGTATTTGTATTGGTGATGTTTGGTGCTATATATTCCTTAATGGCCAATGCAAAAGTTTTGGCAGATGTATTTAAAGGAAAAATAAAACTTGCCGGATCAGCCGTAGCACACATTGGTTTTGGATTGATTATGGTAGGCGCGTTAATCGCTGCCGGTACCAGTAAAGTTATTTCCCAAAATGATACACTTGAGTACGGTGCCGACTTTGCAAAGGGTAACAACCCCCATGAAAATATCATGCTCTATAAAAACGAGCCACAGAAAATGGGTGATTATATGGTAACCTATTTCGGCGACTCGGTTAAAGCGCCAAACCATTATTTTAAGGTTGATTACAAGCGTTTGGATGCTAATGGTAAAGTAGTTGAAGAGTTTACTTTAAAACCAAACTCACAAGCTAACCGCAAAATGGGGCTGGTTTCATCACCGGATACCAAGCATTACTTATTCCATGATTTGTATACTCACGTAAGCATGGCGCCAATCAAATATGATGACGAAATGCAGGGTGATGCTGGCCATGGTGAAGAAAATGACGATGCTAACTATAACCCACCTGTACCTCACGAGGTAAAAGTGGGGGATACCATACCATTCCGCGAGGGTTACATTATTCTGCAGAGCTTAAATAAAGAGGCACACGTTCAAAACATCCCGATGGGAGCAAATGATGTTGCTGTTGGTGCTGAATTAAAAATAATATCACACGGTAAAACATATGATGCCGAGCCGGTATTTATGGTAAAAAATGGCAGCGTATTTGATTTTGCCCGTAAGGTTGATGATGCCGGTCTAAAGCTGCGCCTTTCAAAGATCATCCCCGATAAGAGCAAAGTAGAGATAACTGTTTATGATCAGCCTGAAAGCAAAAAAGCATATATTGTAATGCGTGCCATTGAGTTTCCATACATAAATTTCCTGTGGACAGGTACTATAATTATGGTGATCGGTTTTCTGCTTTCCATCTTCAGAAGGAATAAAGAATTGAAGTCGGCCTAAGCGATTTCAGGTAACATTTTTATAATATTTCTTTTTACAATCAAATTGCATAAAAATTTGTTCATATCTTAGATGTTCAAACTTGAATTTATGCTTATCAACAAAAAACTTATAACAATTACCTGTATGCTTGGGGTTGTTGCCTTTACGGCTTTAACTTCTATGAGTGCCGAAGATCACCCCGGCCCTAAAAACCTGAAAGTATTACCTAAAAACATACCCCATGAGGCACTTCACCAGGTAATGGATGATTGGTCGCATGCTTTAGGTGTGCATTGTAACTTCTGCCACGCGAAAGGTGATGATGGTAAAATGGATTTTGCCAGCGATGCAAAACCTGAAAAGAACATGGCCAGGGAAATGTTTAAGATGACGGCTAAAATAAACGGCAAATATTTTGAAGGTAAAAAAGACTCGATAGGGTTAGTGATAGGCGATATTAAATGTATAACCTGCCACCGTGGCAATCCACATCCCGATGAAGTAAAAGACTTGGGTAGCCCGGATATGATGCACCACGGTGATATGCATGCTCCAGGCGCTGGCCCGGGAGCTAAAAGAGATTCAGTTCCGCCTCCGGGGAAATAATTATTTATTCAACTCGTAAACTAAGCTTGCTATTTTATGTTTCTAACATGAAATAGCAAGCTTAGTTGTTTTAGCAGGTCTGCCAACTATATTCAGGCAGACTTTTAATGAGTTTAAAGTATATTTAATTAAATTTCCTATTTGTTAAACAAGGGGTATCTTAATTACGTATAATTATATTAATATTTGTGTGCAATTAATTTTTTATAAATTTAAGCTGTTAATTGCATCGGCAGGTATACGCAGAACCATATATGAATAAGATAAAACTACTTTTTTTTTTAACTGCACTTATAACCCTATACCATAAAGCCTCCGCACAGGAATCCATCATCCCCGAGATCTCAGATGCGTATGTTGAAAAATTAATAGCCACAGCAAAAGCAAATTATCCGCACGTAAAAGTTAACCAGGGGCACATCAAAATCGCCGAGGGTAATATAGGTAAAGCCAAAGCCTCCTATTTTGATGCGTTTACCTTCTCCTATATCTATCAGCCACAGGGCGTTAATACACTCGCCGGTGCAAGTGGAACGTCTAACTACAGTTATTTTAATGGTATACAAGTAGGTATATTTTTCAATTTAGGCACTTTTTTAGAGAAACCCTATGGCATAAGGGCCGCCAAAGGCGACCTGGAAGTTGCAAACTATGAACAGGATGAATACTTATTAGAGTTGGCAAATAATGTTAAGAAAAGATATTATACCTATATTCAAACTGTGGCTAATTTAAAGCTGTCAACACAAACCTGTCAGGATGCTACAAGTGTATTAACTGATATGAAGCACAAATTTCAGTTAGGAGAGGAGACTTACGATAATTATAATAAAGCCCAAACAAACTTAACGGTTGCTTACCAGGCAAAGATCACAGCTGAAGCGAACTTCCTTATAGCCAAATCGGATTTGGAGGAATTATTAGGCGATAAATTAGAAAATATTAAATAATGGAATTAGGCAATTATTTTAAGATCCTTTCGCGCCATAAGCTAACGCTGATAATAATTCCGTTAATTACTATTATCATTACTTATTTCCTGGTACGCCATCAGCCGGATAGCTATACTTCGGAAGCTCAGATAGCTACAGGCATTGTTGATAAAACCCAACAGGCGCTAAGTAATAATAACAATGAAGCACAACAGGAATCACAGATCGCCCAGAATTTTGATAACCTGATTGAGATCATGCGGTCGAAAAAGATGCTCGATCAGGTATCATATCAGTTAATGATCCACGACCTGACCAGCAAAGAGCCCTTCCGCAAGCCCAGCAAGCTTTTTAACAGTATGGATGATGCGGCCCGTGCACATGCGCTGGCTGCTTATAAGGATTTCTACGCCAAACACCAGGAGTTATCGCTGTATAACGAGGATCAGGCAGGTTTGCATAACCTGTTGAGTTCAATGAAATACGATGATGAATCCTTATTAAAAACATTAAACATTTACCGTGCCCAATCAAGCGATTTTATTGATGTTGATTTTAGTACCGATGATTCCGAACTAGCGGCTTTTGTAGTTAACACGCTTACCCAGGAGTTCATTACTTATTATAACACCACAATAAAAGAGAACCAGCGCAGAGCTATTGGCTTTTTGGGCAACCTGCTGCAAGCAAAAAGGGATACGCTTAACGCTAAGATAATAGAACTCAGGAACTATAAGATCAAGAATAGGATCTTAAGTCTTCCTGAACAATCGCGCGCTTTATATTCGCAGCTTGCTGATTTTGAAACTCATTTGGAACAAGCTCAACGTGAAGCTATAGCTAATCAAGCGGCCATAAAAAATATCGATGATCACTTTAACCCTAAAGATCGTAAGTATTTTGAAAATGCGTTAGTACCGGTAAACCAGAGCATTGTTAACCTTACAGATCAGTTAAAGGACCTGAACCAGAAATACATACAAAGCGATTTTAACCCTGCCTATAAAAGCAGGATCGATTCGTTACAAACTGCTGTAAACGAAAAGATTATGCAATCGTCTGATAAATATATTACCAGCCCGCTTGCTAACCAACAAGCACTTGTTACACAGCGTCTTTCCTTACAAGTTGCATATGAACTTGCCAAAAATGGCATTGGATCGATACAAAATGAGCTGAAACGTTTAAATGCCGAGCTTGATGGCATTGTACCGCATGAAGCAGTTGTTCAGCAAGATGAAAGCAATGTTGATGTGGCTCAAAAAGAGTTTTTAGAGATACTGAACAAATACAATCAAACCAGTCTGGACTCTAATTATATAGGCCTGCTTAAACAGGTTGAAGTAGCGATGCCGGGTATTGCTGAACCATCTAAAAAAATGCTGCTGGTGATACTGAGCGGTATCATTATGTTCGTGTTCTGTATAGTGGTATTCTTCTTCATTTACTTTTTTGATACTACTATTAAAACCCCTGCCGAACTTGCAAATACTACCGGTAAACCGGTATTGGGTTATCTGAATTTGCTAAGTAATTCGTCCATTGATCTGCGGCAATTGTGGATAGGGCCAACTAAAGACGATGAGATAAAACAATTCCGAAACCTGATGCAATCCATACGGTATGAGGTTGATACGGATATGGATCATCATAAAATATTGGTGATCAATAGTCTTGTTGACGGGGAAGGTAAAACATTTTTAGCCACAAACCTGGCTTATGCTTATTCTCTGGTAAATAAAAAGGTATTATTGATAGATGGTAACTTCCATAGTCCGGGTATAACTAAATCTGTAAAATCAAGTGCTTATATAGAGGATTACTTTAACGGATCAGCTACAGAAATGGCAGCGCAGGCCGGGCATAAAATAATAGTATTGAGCAACAAAGGTGGTGATGGCTCATTGTTTGAGGTAAGTAACGAAGAAAATATCACCAATAAATTGAATAAGCTTAAGGCTGATTTTGATGTGATTATTATTGAAACATCAGCGCTGAATACCTTAAACAAATCGAAAGAGTGGAATACGTTTGCAGATAAAATATTGACCGTGTTTGAATCTGACAAAAAAATAACTAACAGTCAGCAGGCTGACATTAAGTATCTGAAAAGCCTTGACGGGAAGTTTATGGGTTGGGTATTAAACGTGGTTCATAAGTTTACTGCCGAAGAAAAAGAAGCTGTAAAATAATAAAGCAAATACATAATATAACCGTAACAACACTATGGTGATCATCTGGATAGTTTGGATTCTGTTGCAAATTTTAATTGGTTACAACCTTTATTTGCCCATGCTGCTTTTTATTTTCTACAGAAAGCCAAAAGAAGCGCTGCCTGCTGTTGTAGAAAGTGATTATGGCATAATTGTAACGGCTTATGAGCAAACAGATTCGCTTCCATCTGTAGTTACCTCAATTTTAAAGCTTAACTATACTAATTACCTGGTTTATATAGTTGCCGATAAATGCGATATAACAGGGCTGGATTTTAATGATGACCGCGTGATCCTGCTTCGCCCCGAAGAAACGCTGGCGAGCAATACACGATCACACTTTTATGCTATCCGCAATTTTAAACGCCCCCATACACGCTTAACCATTATTGACAGCGACAACCTGGTTGCGCCCGAATACCTACACGAACTGGATAAATATTTTGATAAAGGATTTTCAGCAGTTCAGGGTGTAAGGGATGCCAAAAACCTGAACACAACTTATGCACGCCTTGATGCCGCACGTGATATTTACTACCATTTTTACGATGGTAAAATACTGTTCGGTATCGGCTCATCAGCAACCCTTGCAGGTTCGGGCATGGCATTTACTACACAGTTATACCGTGACAGCCTGGAGAGTACAGATATAACCGGTGCCGGCTTTGATAAGGTGCTGCAATCTATAATTGTTGGCAATGACCTCCGTATAGCGTTTGCTGAAAAGGCTATAGTTTACGATGAAAAAACTACCCATGCCGATCAATTGGTAAAGCAACGTTCACGCTGGATAAACACCTGGTTTAAGTATTTTAAATTTGGCTTTACCTTGTTTTTTAAAGGGATAGTGAACTTCAGTCGTAACCAATTTCTTTTTGGGCTGATACTGCTAAGGCCGCCTTTGTTTATCTTTTTAATATTGTCGGTTGTGTTTATGCTGATAAACCTTTTTGTAAGTACAACAGCTGTATTAATCTGGCTTTTTGGCTTGATCATATTTGTAATAGGCTTTTATATCTCATTGGCCAAATCTGATACTGATAAACGTATCTATCAGTCGTTGATCAATATTCCGAAGTTTATTTTTTACCAGGTACTATCATTATTAAAAGTTCGCAACGCCAATAAACATTCTGTGGCTACCACGCATTATTATAACAATGAAACTGCCGAGAACGATAAAATAAAAAACGATGAGAGTTGAGCCTACTGAAAAGTCGTTAAAAAAACACATCGCACCCGATCCAAGTAAAAAGGTTGAACGGATTACCAGGGTGGTTGCAATCGTTGTAGCGTTCGCCAGTACGTTCGTGTTTTTCTTTAAGATATTATTCTTTTAATGGAAAATATTTTTCATTATAAAATAGGCCGTCCTTCACCAAAGGAGAGTAAGAGTTTTTTTAAAACGCTTACCAGGCTCGTTTTTGTTGAAAAATTGTATAACACCGCAGGTATAATACTGCTGGCGCTTATTGGTATAATAATGGCTATTGGTACAGCTTTTTATGGTGCCACATTTGGTATAATGCTGATATTATTGGTTACCATACCGCCTGTAGTATATTGCATAGTAGTTTACCCCAAGTTTGGGATAATGATACTGCTGGTGATGGCTTATATGCTGTTTGTGCTGGCGCAATTAGGTATTGATGGCCCTGTAGGTACCTTAATGGATGGGTTGCAGGTTCTGCTGCTCTTAGGCGTTCTTATCAAAGTAAAAAAAGACAATAACGACTGGTCTATTTTTAAGAGCCCGATAACTACGGTTATATTTCTATGGCTCGGTTATAACCTGCTTGAATTTGGCAATCCTGCAGCTTCATCAAGGTTGGCATGGGTTTATACTATTCGCTCGGTAGCTATAGTGGCTTTGAGCTATTTCGTATTTATGTATAATATCCGTTCGGTTAAATACATCAGGACGTTATTCATATTATTAGCTATATTAAGTTTTATTGGTGCTGCCTATGGCTTTAAGCAGGAATACATAGGCTTTAACCAACACGAGCAGGCTTACCTTGACACGCCAGGTATACCTGCGCTGCTATTTATCGACGGGCACTGGCGTAAGTTCTCCATATTTTCAGACCCGGTTGCGTTTGCATATAACATGGTTATGCCCAGCATATTTATTATATGTATGTTGACAATGCAAATAAAATTATGGCAGAAAATTGCATTAGGCGTATTGGCACTGTTTTTTTTAGATGCAATGCTTTTTTCAGGTACACGTGGGGCAAATATTTTGATACCAGGTGCGTTGTTTCTTTTCGCAATATTAAAGTATAACCGGAAGATATTGATAGGCACAGGAATTGCCGCGCTATTTATTGTTTTTTTAATTAATGTACCCACATCAAACCCTAATTTAAGGCGTTTTCAAACAGCATTTAAGCCTAATCATGATGATTCGTATAATCTGCGGAAGATGAATCAAAAGCGGATCCAGCCTTATATACTTACACACCCTTTGGGTGGTGGTTTAGGAGCGACAGGGGAGTGGGGTAAACGATTTGCACCAGGTTCATACCTGGCGGATTTTCCGCCTGATAGCGGCTACATAAGAGTTGCAGTAGAGGAAGGGCCGATTGGCTTGCTTATCTTTTGTACGTTCATGTTCGTGATCCTGAAAACAGGCATCAATAATTACTACCTGATAGAGAACGAGGAGCTGAAAACCTATTGCCTGGCCATGACGCTGATCGTATTCGCTTATAACCTGGCCAACTTTCCGCAGGAGGCGCTGGTACAATTTCCATCAAATATATTATTCTACCTGGAAGTGGCATTAATTAATATAACTCTTAGACTGGATATTTCGTTAAAGGAAAAAGCAGCTAATGCTTTGAAATTTAACCACCAATAATTGCTTTAATAATGGGCGTGACCGATACTATAAAAAACCAGGATATTATTATTGTAGGCCAGCAACCCTGGGATGTTGAAATTGGCAGCAACTGTAAAAATATAGCACTTGAATTAAGTAAATATAATCGTGTTTTGTATGTGAATTCGCCACTGGATAGGGTTACAGTTTTAAAACGTAAATCTGAACCGGGAGTACAGAAAAGGATAGATATAATTAATAAAAAGGCTGAAGGGCTTATCCAAATACAACCCAATCTCTGGACCTACTATCCCGATAGGATGATCGAATCGATCAACTGGATAAAGGTGCAGCTTATTTACACATTCTTAAATAAAATAAATAACAAACGGTTTGCCAATTCTATTAAAAAAGCTATAAATAAACTTGATTTTAAGGAATTTATATTGTTTAATGATGATGATATATTCAGGAGTTTTTATTTAAAGGAATTGCTTAAACCCCAGATCAGCATATATTATTCGCGTGACTTTTTACTAACAGTTAATTATTGGAAATTACATGGCACAAAGATGGAACCACAGATAATTGCAAAAAGCGATCTGTGTGTTGCAAACTCCGTATATCTGGCAAATTACTGTAAACAATACAACCCGAAATCGTATTATATAGGGCAGGGCTGTGATATTGATGATTTTGCAAATTTCAAAGGTAAAGTTCCGGATGAACTGGCACGGATAAAGAGACCAGTAATAGGTTATGTAGGTGCTTTACAAAGTATCAGGCTGGATATTGAACTATTAAAGTATATCGCTATTCAAAGACCTGAGTATAGTGTTGTATTGGTTGGGCCAGAAGATAATGAGTTTAAAGCCAGCGATCTGCATGGGATTGAGAATATACATTTTCTGGGTCCTAAGCCTGCCGATACCATGCCTGCATATATTAAAGGTTTTGATGTTTGTTTAAACCCGCAGATTGTTAACCAGGTTACAATTGGTAACTATCCACGCAAAATTGATGAGTACCTGGCAATGGGCAAACCGGTGGTGGCTACCCTAACTGAAGGCATGAGTGTATTTAAAGATTATACCTATTTGGGCGATAGCCATGACGATTATTTAGTAAATATAGAGAAAGCGCTGCATGATAATGCTGCTGCAGTGCAACAAGAACGGATAGCCTTTGCATCGGCACATACGTGGGAAAATAGTGTTAAGGAATTGTACAAAGCCATTAAATCAGCAGGCTATAATTTAAATGGGAATTAAAAATACTCCGGTAGTTATTTTTAGTAATATGCGTTATGATAGCATTATCGAGTCTACATCGCTGTTTATTGCCCGTAATTTGGCCAAAGATACCCTGGTTTATTATGTGGGGTACCCTTACACCATTAAAGATTATATCAACAATAAAAACAGCGATGCATTTTTAAAATTAAAAAAGAGTTTTTTTAATACTGATGACGCGTTGATTGATACCGATATCCCTAATCTTAAAAAACTTGTTCTACTGCTTGTTGCTTCAATAAACTTTATACCCGAAAGTGAAATATTCAGACAGACTTTAATCCTGATTTGAAAGATTATACATATGGAGCCGTTGAGATTTGCAGTGATGCCGCAGGTTTTATAAAAGCTATAAATAGGATATTTAAAAACGATGGGCCTGAACAATTGGCGCTACGATTAAGTGTTGCACAAGAAAACACCTGGCAGATACGAACGCGGGAAATAGCTGATCTGATCGAAAAAGGCCTAAAAGCCAAAAATCTAACTACAATTAATCCTTATTATCTATCCTTTTAGCCGACATGTAATCATAATTGTGTTTCAGGTTGCGATAGATAGCCCTCACAAACGAGATAACAAAATTCGAACTCTGTCTCACATCACTGCGTTTCATGGTACTTGGTTCGTCTGAGGAGTTTATCTGATCAAATAATCCTTTATAATCTTCATAAAACATAGCCTTTCCTTTATTTTTCAGAAAGGATATCGCCATCAAAAATTCTGTACGATCGCCTTTTATTCCTTCGGCATACCGGCCAAACTTATTAAAGAAAGTAGTGCGGCGTAAGTGGGGGTGATCGCTATAGCAATGGAACTTACGATAGCCGGGATAAAAAATATTAAACACCATTTCCGAAAAGCCATTGCGGTAAGGTTTCAGATACGGATATTTAAAATACGCGTAAAAACGGGTTATATCTATATCTGGCCGTTCTTCCATTATGCTTAAAGCATCTTCTAAATGCTCGCTATAACCAGGGAACGGATCGAAATCTTCTTGCACATATAAAGTGTATGGGGTGTTTACCGCATCCTGTCCTTTATTGATATTGTTGCCAAGCCCTTTATTTTTAGGGGTGGTTATTAAGCGAAAGTTGTATTTGTCTGCTATCTGCTTCAGGTAATCCTGGTGCTCAGGTTTGCTGCCGTCATCAGATACTACAATATCACCGAATGAGATTTGCTGTTCATTAAATGTTTTCAAAAGTCTTTCAAGCGATTGGCTCCTGTTATAATGAGTAATTAATAAAGTTATGGTGTTAAACTGCTTCATAAAAGCTATTACTTATTATAGTGCTTGAAAAAATAGTCGTAGGTCCAGCGCAACAATTTAACTTGAAGATAAACTGCCCGTACAGCCAAAGCAGCCGGGTTTTTACTTTCGCGCCAGCTGCTGCGGCCCATGGTGCTTGGTTCATCTGCTGAATTTTTTTGGTAGAACAGATCATTGAAATTCTCATAAAACAGCCCCCGGCCTTTATTTTGAACAAAGGAAAGTGCCATACGGTATTCTGTAATATCTCCTTTAATACCTTCAGGATAACGCCCGAATTTCTGCAAAAAGTTGCTTCGCTTTAAATGCGGGTGATCGCTATAAACATAAAATTTAAGGTGATTATTGGCAAAAAAACTCGGACTAAACATCATTTCGCCATATCCATTGGCATAAGGTTTTAGATAGGGGTACCGGAAATATGCGTAAAAACGTACAAGATCCAACCCGGCATCTTTGTTCATCAGGTTAAGAGCATCCTTAAAATGCTCTAAAAAAGCATCCTTTGGCTCAAAGTCCTCCTGAACATAAAGCGTATAGGGTGTTTTAACCGCATCCTGCCCTTTATTGATATTGTTGCCTAATCCTTTATTTTTAGGCGTGGTTATCAACCTATAATTAAATTCACTACTTAGGGTTGTAAGCCTGTCAATATGCTCGGGTTTACTGCCATCGTCAGAAACAACTATATCGCCAAACGTTATGTGTTGATTAACAAATGTTTGCAACAATCTTTCGAGCGAACTGCTGCGA
Organism: Mucilaginibacter xinganensis; assembly: GCA_026225055.1. Lineage (GTDB taxonomy): Bacteria > Bacteroidota > Bacteroidia > Sphingobacteriales > Sphingobacteriaceae > Mucilaginibacter > Mucilaginibacter xinganensis_A. The sequence continues at coordinate 40,696 of JAMFSA010000137.1, forward strand.
TTGTAATGGGTTATTAATAAAGTAATTTCAGGGAAATGACTTTCGTTTGCCTTCATAATTAAGCTAATATGCCAAAAATTTAGTTTATAAACACAATTTTATTGTTATATTAATCATGTCGGATAACTTTGTAATATATGCCCTCAAAAGTAACTGCTATTATTAAAAATAAATATTTTCTATCGTTATCCGGTAACGTTATCATGTCGGGCCTCGGCATGATAACCATGGCAATTATTTACCGTTCGCTACCCATAAGCGAAGCAGGGGTATGGGTGTATTTTAGCGCCACGGTAGTGTTTATTGATACTTTTCGCTCCGGATTATTAACCACAGCATTCATTAAATTTTACGCGGGCTCGAGCCCCGAACGTGCCGCAGAAATCGCCGGTTCGGCATGGTTTATTGGTATATGCATCACAGGCATATTGGTGTTAATCAATATACCGTTCCTGTTTTTTCTCAACCAAATACACGATCAGGATTATGTACTGCTGATAAAATGGTTTTCGCCGTGTTTTATATGTATGTTGCCATGGTTTATAACTACCTGTGTTATACAGGGTGAGCAAAGGTTCGACAGGCTGTTATACGTCCGCCTGGTAAACCAGGGTGGCTTTACCGTATATATGGTGCTGCTATTGTTATTTAAGCGAATGAACCTGGAATGGGTGATCATCTCTTACATATTTTCACATCTTATCACCAGTATATTCGCACTCAGTAGTGGCTGGTCTCGGATTAATACCTTTGGCAAACGCACAAAAAAAGGGATAAAGGATCTTTTCGACTTTGGTAAATTTAGCGTTGGCACTACTTTAAGTGCTAATATGTTTGGTTTCTCGGATACGCAGATCATAAAAATGTTGCTGGGCGACAAAGCGCTGGCTATATACAACCTGGGCCAGACATTAATGCAGGCTGTTGAAATTATATTGCGCAGCTTTGCGGCCACTGCTATGCCTTCACTATCAAAGGCATTCAATTTGGGTGATAAGGACAGCGTGATTTACGTAATGAAAAAATATGTGGGTATGCTTACGCTATTACTGATCCCAATTGCGATACTGGGCTGGTTGCTGGCTAATATTCCTATTTATATCATAGCAGGCCACACACCATCAAGCGCTATAGCAGCCAACGTGTTCAGGTTGTTTTTAACTTTTTCATTGTTATACCCGGCCGACAGATTTTTTGCCCTCACGCTCGATGTTATACACAAACCCAAGGTTAATTTTTATAAGGTACTGGTAATGTTAGCTACCAATATCACTTTTGATATTTTAGGCATCAAGATCTTCCGTAATATTTACGGTATAGCCATTACCACCGTAATGCCAATACTGGTAGGTGTAATAATAGGTTACTGGGCGCTTAATAAGTGGCATAAATTCTCTTTCTGGAATGTATATACCGTAGGTTGGAATGAAAGCAAGAGCGTATTAACAGCAGTACAACAAAAGTTCAGACCAAAAAAAGCGGCAGAGGAGGTATAATAGTTTAATACTCAATGGTTACCACAAATGTGTTCGATTGCACATTGTGATCATAGGTATAAACAAATATATCGGCAGCCTTTGTAATAATGAGCAGTCCAAAGTGTTCGATGATATCATTTATTGAAGAGGTATCAACGATATCAATTTCTTCATAAAGAAATTGTACCTGATCATTAGCGGTAGATTTGGCATATAAGGTATGCAGCATATCTTTTGTAATGGCAATTTTATTCCGGGTTGTATTAGTTTTAGCTATTAGTGCAAGGGGATCGCTATAGTTTGTTTTGGTTATGGTCAGTATTTTGTTGGTTATCTTAACATCTATTATTGTGATTTTACTGTGGGAATGCTTGAGTGCGTTTGTAAGCAGTTCAGTTATAATAATTTTTGCTTTAAATAGCGTCTCATCAGCATTAGATTTTGCTGGGAGGGCACCTTTTATATATTCCAGTATTTGCTTTAAAACAGGGGTAATGGTTTCATCGCTATTCAGAAATTCAAATTTCTTTCCGGCCATTCAGTTGGTAAAGTTATAAATGTGATAATGCTTCTTTATAATTGTCGTAAATTTTAAAAACTTTATCCAATCTTATCAATAATAACAAATCTTTTACATCCTTTTTAAGGTTAACCAATACAACCTCCTTTTTTATTGTGATAGCATGTTTTAGAATTGCTACCAATGCACCTAAAAACGAGCTGTCGATATATTCAACCTTATTAAGGTCAATCACCACACTTTTGGTATGTGTACTAAGTAATTCTATAACCTGTGATTTAAATGCATCTGCGTTTTCAAGGTTTGCTTCTGAAACGGTTACTTCTATTAACAGATGATTTGCTTCATCTTTAATTAGTTTGATCATATTAAGTTGTTCTATAAATATTGATAATGCTGCAGTCATCAACACGCGAGTTCGGTGTTGATTCAAATAGCGCTGTCTCTAATTCTTTAAATTTATAATTTTTGTTTAAAAATGGGTTAAGATTACCCATAAAGCCATTGTAATCACTTTTCTTACCTTTTGCATCCAAAAAATCGATCATTCCATCTGTGAAAATGAAAAGCTGATCATTCTTTGCCAGGTTAATTAGCTGTTCAGTATAAACTCCATCGGCAAGTAATCCTAACAATATGCCGTCGCCATTAACTTTTTTAAGTTCGCCTGTTGCCGCTTCATAATGTAATAGGGGGAGATCACCTGCGCCGGAATAACTTATTTGCTTAGTTTCATTATCGATCATTAATAACGACAGACTTGAAAGAATATCCTTTAACACATCATCATAACATATTACGTTATTAACCTTTTGCAGTATACTGCCAACTGAATAATCATGGTTAAGTATGCCGAAGCGTATAGCCGCTCTTACATAACTTAAAAAACTGAATGTAAAAAACCAGGCCATCCACTTTTTGCCCATAACATCACCCAAAACAATAAATGTATAACGATTATCCACCTGAATAAAATCAATAAAATCGCCGCCGGGGATGTCCTGGTAAGGTTGGTGCCAGAAATTGATCTCAAAACCATCAACAACAGGCGTTTTATTAGGTATTGATCGAACATTGAGTGCTTCGGCAGCTTTTTTAAGCTCCTGTTTTGATAACTCCTGTTGCTTGTGTACGGTATATATCAGGTTGTTAAGTTTTGAAACTATAACGTTTACAGGCGTATCTTTTGTAACGTAATCAACAGCTTCAAGGTTAAGGCCTTTTACCATCACATCCTTATCAGTAACGTAGGTTAAAAATACAAAGGGAATGTTGTTCAGTGAGCTATCATCCATCAGATGTTCCCTGAATTCGATACCGTTCATATCCGGCATTTCATAGTCGGATAATATAGCATCGGGAGTAACAGTTTTCAGTATTTCAAGTGCCTCCAACCCTGATTCGGCTGTGATACATTCGATGCCAGATTTTTTAAATGCTTTTGCCAACATTTTCAGAAACAATTGATTATCATCAACCAATAATATTTTTTTTAAATTGATGCCAATCATATTATTTCTTTAGGGGATTTCGAACAACGGCTCTGATCAATAAATATACCCCGGCTAATATAATTAATAGCGAGATAAGGTCCATTATGGTAATGCCGTCATTTTCGTTAAAATAAAAAATGGTGAACATTTCAAAATAGGGCGGGGCAGGCATAATGATCATGCCAAAACCCAACGTTATCATAACCAGGCTAATAATTACCAGCACAATTTTGGATATGCGTTCGCCGCGTTCGGGCTTTTTAGGCAACTTACTGCCAAACTGGTTGGCCGATAATAATATGCTGAATTCATCTAATAATTCTTCACGAGATGCATCTTTGTCATTCAAGCTTTTAAATGCTTCAACCTGGTGACTTTTGATGCCCGATTTCTTTATCGCGCTATCAAACCGCTGCTGAAATTCTTTGGCGGTCTCAGTATTGATATCTTTTGTTGAAAGAAGGGTGATCAGCTCATTTAGTTTTTTATCAATAGCGGCCTCATTTTCAGCTATCCGGTGAAAATCCTCATCTTTCTTTTTAATATTATTTTCTCGGCTCAATTATAATATTTAATTTACAGCTAATCTTAACACCGCTAATCTACGTATAAACACTTAATGAACACTGTTTCCATTATCACGGTAAATTTCAACCAGTCGCTTATTACTGAACAACTTTTATCGTCAATCGCTTTAACTAATAGTTATCCGAATATAGAAATAATTGTGGTTGATAACGGAAGCAAGGTTAATGATGTACCGCAATGGCAGGTTAAATATCCTGATATTAAATTTATACGATCAGAAATTAACCTGGGTTTTGCCGGCGGGAATAATTTAGGGGTAAAAGAAGCTACAGGCGAATACCTTTTCTTCGTAAATAATGATACCGAATTTACCGAAGGCTTAGTGCAAACTTTAGTTGGTATAATGGATACACATCCGGAAGTTGGGATGGTATCACCTAAAATAAGATACTTCGATCAGACTGATACACTGCAATATGTGGGCTTTACCGCAATGAATTATTATACCTGCCGCAATTATTGTGTTGGCCAGTTTGAGGTTGATAAAGGGCAATATGATAACATTACCGGGCCAACTGCATATGCGCACGGCGCGGCAATGATGGCCAGGAAAGAGGCGATTGATAAAGCCGGATTAATGGCGGAAAACTTTTTTCTATACTATGAAGAAATGGATTGGTGCGACCATATTAAGAAAGCCGGTTATGAGATATGGGTGGAAACTAAAGCGTTGATCTATCATAAGGAATCTGTATCGGTTGGCCGGGCCAGTGCTTTAAAAGAGTACTTCATGAACAGGAATAGGATGCTGTTCATTCGCCGCAATGCACCTATACAGGCCCGCTTATTTTTTTACATTTACTTCACATGCCTGGTGGTACCACGCAATGTAATCGCTTATAAAAAGAAGGGATATAATGGTTTTACAAAACAATTGTTTAAGGCCATATGGTGGAATATTACCCAAGGCGTTAACAGCACAAAATTGGGATACCCTATTAAATAAAAATGAAAATACTACTCTGGATTAGCTTATTCATTACCTTTTATGCCTTTTTTGGTTACGGCATCTTATTATTCTTCCTGATAAAAATAAAACGCGTAATAAAAGGGAAGCCTGTATTGCCTGTGGTTGCTATAGATGATCTGCCTACCTGTACATTGGTAGTTGCAGCCTATAACGAAGATGGGGTAATGGAAGATAAAATAAAGAATAGCCTGTCGCTAACTTATCCGGCAAATAAGCTGGAGTTTCTTTTTATTACAGATGGATCTACGGATGGCACCGCTGCAATAGTTCAGAAATATCCGCAAATACGGCACATGCATAGTAATGAACGCAAGGGTAAAATTGCTGCCGTACACCGTGCAATGGATACCGTTAATACTGAAATTGTAATTTTTACCGATGCTAATACTTTTTTAAATGGAGATGCATTAGTTAATATTTGCCGCCATTACAGTGACGCGAAAGTTGGCGCAGTAGCAGGTGAGAAAAGAGTGTATGCTGATGCTGATAATGCCACGGCAGGTGAGGGTTTTTACTGGAAATACGAATCAAAATTAAAAACATGGGACTCCGAGTTATACTCTGTTGTTGGTGCCGCCGGTGAATTGTTTAGTATCCGTACATCACTTTACATCCCTGTATCGCCCAATACCATATTGGATGACTTTATGATCTCCTTATTAGTAGCTGAAAAGGGTTACCGTGTTATATATGAACCTGAAGCTTACGCCACGGAATCCGCATCGCAAAATGTAACGGAAGAATTAAAACGGAAGATAAGGATAGCTGCGGGTGGTATACAATCTATCATATGGCTAAAGTCGTTGCTCAATCCATTTCCTTTGCCAGTGCTTTCATTTCAATATGTTAGTCACCGGGTATTACGCTGGACGATAGTGCCTTTCCTGATGATATTGGCGTTGATACTTAATTTTGTTGTTGTAGTTAGTGGTGATGGCTCCTTCATATATCAAGTATTATTAATAGCCCAGGTTGCATTTTACCTGATGGCCGTATTAGGCTGGGTAATGGAAGAGCGGAATATAAAAGTGAAGATATTTTTTATTCCCTACTATTTTTGCATGATGAATTATGCGGTATTGATGGGTATCAGGCGCTACTCGTTAGGCAGGCAAAGCGCAATTTGGGAAAAGGCAAAAAGGCAGTAACTCCTATATAATTAACAGCAATCTATGTCGATAAAAGATAATATAAAGAGTAACCCCGGTTTAAAAAAGTTTATCCACTGGATGCTCATACCCACTGGTGAAGCAAGGCCAAGATTATGGGTGAAATGGTTTGTAAATCCGTTTGTACATAAACGGGGGAGTGGATCAAATATAAAGTTTCGCACACGGGTTGATGTACTGCCTTTTAATAAATTCGATCTTGGTAAAAAATCAACTATTGAATCTTTTTCTACTATCAATAATGGGGTTGGAGATGTTATCATTGGTGAGAACACACTGATCGGTATGAGTAACGTTATCATTGGCCCTGTCACCATTGGCAACAACGTAATATTCGCTCAAAATATAGTAGCCAGCGGCTTAAACCACGAATATACGGATGTGAATGTTCCCATCGTTCAGCAGAAGATACTTGTGGCTCCTATAATTATTGAAGACGATTGCTGGATAGCCGCAAACTCCGTGATAACCTCTGGGGTTACAATTGGCAAACACAGTGTTGTAGCAGGTGGTTCCGTGGTAACTAAGAGCATCCCTCCATACTCAGTTGCAGCGGGTAACCCGGCAAAAGTTATTAAACAATATGATTTTACTAAACAGGAATGGGTACGGGTTTAAACGTTCTCTTTCTGCAATAGTGCCGGTATGGTTTTAAATATCAACTTCAAATCTGTAGCCAGACTATGATTTTGAGCATAAGTATTATCCAGCATCAATCTTTCTTCTTCGCTCATATCTCCTTTACCGCGTTTTTCAACCTGCCATAAGCCGGTTATACCGGCAGGTGCTGCAAAACGAAGCGCATATTTATCGGTAGTAAGCTTTTCTGCTTCGTACAATGGTAGCGGACGGTTACCAACAATACTCATGTTGCCTATAAATACATTCCATAATTGCGGCAATTCATCAATACTTAAATTACGGATCACATTGCCTATTTTGGTAATGCGCGGATCATCTTTTATCTTAATGAAAGCAGAACCTACCATTGTTTTCCTCGAATCAATATATTGTTTTTCGCACCACCTTACTTTATCAGCATAAAGCGGGAACTGGCATTTACCGTAAGAGAGGCAGTCGTTACACAAAGTTTCTACATCGTTGGTAACGGTATCCTGCTTGTCGCTATTGGCGGCGGCATCAATGTTGTATTGGTTTAAATGCTTCAGGTCTTTCAGCCTTTGATCAGCATTTACATACATCGAGCGGAATTTGTAAAATTTAAAAACCCGGTAACCGGTACCAACCCTAAACGAATAATAAAATGCCGGGCCTTTCGATTCCAGCTTTATCCATAAATAAACAAACAAAAATACGGGCGACAAGCCCAGTAAAGCCAAGCCTGAGAAAAACACATCAAACGCGCGTTTACCAAATGGGGTTTTATACGCAGTAGCGGTTTTTGTTTTTAAATTAGCTTTAAGGTCAGCCCAGTTGTCAATTAAAAAATTAACACGTTTTTCAATGTGTTCAAAATTAACAGGGCGGGTAAAAAAGTCTGTAATACCGGCGCTCAATGCTATTTTGCGCAGGTTTTTATCCAGGTGTTTGCCTATTAATATTACAGGTACCGTAGGTAGATCTTTTTTATGTAGACTTTCAATAAGATTCACACCGTATTTACCCAATATATCACTTTTAGAAATGATGGCTACTACGTTCAAGTTTTTCGACTGCCATTCATCAATTAAATCATCATCAGTTTCAAAGTTGATGATTTGCCTTCCTTCAAAATTGCAAGAGTTAATCAATGAGGAATATAATTCAGCGTCGAAACGGAGTAATAAAATTATTTGATCGTTTTTTGACAGGGTAGAATCAGTCATAGTGGGGGTCTATCTATTAATCCTTCGTAATATTACTCTCACACGCGCCTCAAGCTCGGCTGGGTTAAATGGCTTAACAACATAATCATCAGCACCGCTATTTAAACACAGGATCCTTTTTTCAGAACTATCCTCGCCTGATACGATCATAACCGGGATGGTTTTAAAAAAATCACTTGCCTGTAGCTGGCTTATCAGTTCCAGCCCGTTTAATTTTGATGTATTTAGATCAGATATGATCAGATCGGGGATATTGCCGTTTTGTATGGATGTAAGCGCATCAAAGCCGTTAACACATACTTCCGTTTCATATACATTGCTTAAAAATTGCTTTAATATAAGCTGCATGTATACATCATCTTCTACTATTAGGATTTTGATTTTATTACTTGGGGGTAAACTCATAGATAAATTAAAACGATGTAGCCAAAATAACTAAATTTTTATTGTAAAGAGAAGTTTAATAAACTTTTTGATAGTTTATTAAGCAATTGTTAATACTTTAATAAGTATAATAACTATTGTGTTAAAAACAACTCTTATTACGAAAATTGTATTGCTATTGTTTCTTAATAAATTAATAAAACTAATAGATAAATTTAATTATCTTGATGCCTCCATTAATATAATCCAATTAAATGAGCACTAATAAACCATACGACCTGGCTATGATATATGCCATTAGCGATAACAACAAAGAGTTTTTTGAACAATTGATATCGGTATTTGCCGATACCATTAGTAAAGACAATGAATTGCTTAAAGAAACAGCAGCTAAAGGAGACTGGCGTGAGGTAGGGCAACTGGCTCATAAAATGAAGTCATCAACAGCGCACTTCCAGGTAGATGCAGTAAAGGATACTATATTACAGTTGGAACATTACCAAAATAGCAACCCCGCTGAGTTGAATGCACATGTACAGGAGCTTGACCGGGTAATTAATGATGTATTATTGAACTTGAAAGCAGAATTTTCCGAAATATTTAATCAGTGATTATTTGATGTTAAATAATCGCTTTATGCGTATTACCAAACCTTTTGACATGCCACCGTCTATTTGAATACGGCGATCGGTTGTCCAAACTATAGCTTTTGGGCTTGTTACTCTAAAAAGCTTTCCAAACCCTTTTTTATTTAGTTTAAGCGCCAGGTAACCATCTTCATTAGTGCCGGGAGGGTGGTTAAAGCCATCTACTTGCAAACCCTGCTCGCGCCTGAAACCTGAATTAAAACCATAAACATTTACAGCTTCGGCCTTAAAGTGTTTGTTGTAAAGTTTGCTTAGGTCAGCGAAATGTTCATAAAAGAAATAAGTAAAACGCCCCGTGCTGCCTACCGGGATAAATGAGAAACGGCCATAAGTTATAGCAACATCATCATTATTAGCCAGCGGTTTAATCATTTCTTCTATCCAGTCTTTCGGGTAGATCGTGTCCGCATCGGCATTTAATATGTATTTGCCTTTGGCTTTTGCCAGTCCCGCGTTACGTGCGGGTGTTATGCCTTGTGTGGTTTCGAGTATACACGTAACGCCACAAGCTTTTACCAGATTTTCTGTATTATCTTTCGAGTTATTATTAACCACTATTATCTCAACCGATCTGCCTGTAATATTATTACACAATGAGGCCAGGGTAGGCGCTATGGTGGCTTCTTCATTATAGGCAGGCATCACTATAGAAACTTCGGGTTCGCCTTTTAATAGTTTTTGATAGGCAGCGCTAACGGCCGTAAGCTTATCGATTGTAAAACTTTCATCTTTTAAATAGGTATTGATGTAATGAGGAATAGATAGCGGTCTCATAAAACAATAATAACAAATAAATACAATAGAATTGCCTGTAAGTTATAACTTTTTAAATGAATGGAAAAAGGTTGAACATTAATAGCTATTTTTAATAAAACAGGTAGTCTATTTATCTTCCTTAATATTTTTTTATTTTTTTCACATAGCAGGCAACCTTTGTTAATCGGGCTTCGTGATGAGAAAAGATTAAAGACGATATTTACACAGGCAAAGTTTAGAACCCATATGGGCGAAGAAGAGCTACATCAACTAATAGGGGGCTGTAAAAAGCAGGATAGGAAAAGCCAGAAAATGCTTTATAAGGCTTTCTATGGTTTTGCTATGGGGATATGCCTGCGTTACGCCGGTAACAGGGATGAGGCTGCAGAGGTGATGAATCAGGGCTTTTTTAAGATATTTACACGCATTGATAGCTATGACAGTGCCAAGCCATTTAAAGCCTGGCTGGGCAAAATAATGATCAACACCTCTATAGATCATTACCGCTCAAACCTAAAAATGGCCTATGCCGATGATCTTGAAAAGGCCGAGCATATAAGCGATGGCGAACTTGCCGATAAAAACCTGAGATATAACGATCTTTTGGATATGGTGCAACGGCTGCCGCAGGCGTACAGAACAGTATTTAATCTTTTTGCAATTGAAGGGTACTCGCATGAGGAGATAGGCGAAATGCTGAATATAAATGCAGGTACATCCAAATCAAACTTGCATAAGGCAAGGCAAAAGCTAAAACAAATGGTTTTTGAGGCCGACGCGATGGCCAATAAAACCAATTATAACAGGGGGATGGATTTTAATTCAATAGTAGCAATAAATGGGACAGACAATTTGAGGTCATTTTTCAATAACAACATCAGGGGATGAAAATGGATAAGGATAAAGAGTTAGATAACATTTTTAAAAGCGGGTTGGAAAACCCCGATGATCATTCAGCACATCTGGATGATGATTGGGCCGCTATGGAAAAAATGTTGGATGACAAGAAAAAACGCCCCGCTATTATTTATTGGCTGCCAATTTTAAGTGGTGTTGCTGCTTTACTATTAATACTTTTTGGCATATGGTTTTTAAAGCCCGTTGCTACGCATCAGCAAAAGCCACAGCAAACTGCTGTTAATAATCAGAAAGTGAAAGATTATATTGCGAACCACGAGCAAAAGAATCCCGGTAAAAGCGGCGGATCCACTCAGCGACAAGCTGTTGGGCAACAAACGAATTTAACACCTGCCAATTTTGCTAATAACAATTCACCTTATACCACCAGGCATAACCTTACAAACAAGCCGCCAATTAACTCATCCGCTGATGGAGTCCGTCGCGATACTACCGGGGTAAAACAATTGCCTGGCGTACAAAGCCGGCAAACAGGTGATGAATTGCTGGCCTTTAATAACCAGCCTGTATTTGATAATGCAGCTATAAAAGATCAAAGTATTGATACTATAGATGTATCGCCCAAGGCAAATACAAAAGCATTAGCACAAAATAAAACTGCTATAAAAAAATCATTTACACAACACCCTCGCTACGCATTAACTGTGCTTGCAGCTTCAGATCTGAATAGTGTTAACTCATTACAGGATACTAAGGTGGGTACAAATATTGGCTTACTTTTTTCAGCAGGTGTATTTAAAAAATTAACTATCAGCACAGGCGTTACCTATACATCAAAACCATATATGACAGGTTTCGATAATTACCACACCGCTTACCAGTTCTCTACCAACCCGGTAAGTGTGCAGGCCGATTGCCGTATGCTTGATATTCCGCTTAATATTGATTACCAGCTATATGCTAAACATCGTAACAAGTTTTCGATAGGTACAGGTATATCATCTTATTTAATGCTGCATGAAAGCTATGATTTTAATTATGCGGCGGGCACCAGCGGCCCCGGTTACTTTAACGTACCCAGCCCTAATAAGTATTTCTTCAGCATACTTAACCTACAAGCCACTTATACACGGCAGGTAAATTCAAAATTTGGTGTAAGCGTACAACCATATCTAAAACTTCCTTTATCAAATATAGGCGCCAGCCAGGTTAGGCTGCAAACAACGGGTGTTGCGGTAGGGCTCACCTGGAACATAAATCCGCTATCAAAACCCTAGAAATATGAAACACATAACATTTATTTTACTCGCCTGGATGAGCATCTCAAACCAGGCGGGGCAGACCCTCTATGCCTGTAAAAATGCAACTATCAGTCTTTTTTCATCAG
>JAMFSA010000138.1 GCA_026225055.1 Mucilaginibacter xinganensis
ATAAGTATATTATTGGTTATTGCTTCCTGTAAAAAAGGTGCATTGAACCAGGCGCCGCCTACCAAATTGTCTGATGCCACCTTTTGGCATACCACGGGTGATTTGCAGAATTACATGAATTCACTTTATAGCATTTTTCCTCTTTATACGACGAATAATGGTGTTATGGGCATCTATAATATAGATAATAATAGCGATAATATGGTTCCGTCAGGTGCAAATGCACGCTTGAATGGTCAATATACCGTTAATGGGAACTCTGGATATCCAGACTATACACATATCCGTACTGTGAATTATTTTTTGGCTAATTATACAAAAGTTAGCGCAGCCCCCGGTGCCGTTGCACCGTTTGTGGGCGAAGCATATTTTTTTAGAGCCATGCTATATTTTCAGGCCCTTCAGTCATATGGCGGGGTGCCTTACATAACCTCCCCTTTAAACTTAAATGATGAGGCCGGATTAAATTCCCCAAGACTTCCAAGGAATGTGTTGGTAGATTCGATAATAAACGACCTGAACAGGGCTATTGCCAACCTTCCTACAAAAAGCCTTGCCCAAACACAACGCATATATAAGGAATACGCCGAGGGTTATGAAGCAAGAGTGTGTTTATACGAAGGTACATGGGAAAAATACCATGCTAATGACGCTTTTGGTGTTAGCGGTCAAAATGGTGCTAATTTCTTGCAGTTAGCCGCCACTGCCGCAAATACAGTAATAACATCAACCGTATTTAAGCTGGATAATGTACGCGTGCCTAATGGTTATTTTAATTTGTTTAACCAAACAGATTATACCACCAGCAAAGAGGTAATGTTCTGGGGAGCATATAACCTGGCGGATAACGTTGTATCCTACTGGCAAAGTTTTTTCTCGGCAGGTGGCAGTACCGGTTTATCAAAAGCGTTAGTAGATGATTACCTATGTACTGATGGTAACCCTATTAGTGTAAGCCCGTTATATAAAGGCGACGATTCGCTTGCACACGTTTTTGAAAATCGTGATCCCCGTTTAAGGCAAAGTGTTTTTTTTCAGGGGGATACCGTTGTATCAAATGCTCCTGGTAACATTGCAGACGCATTGTTTGGCTACCCACAGTTTTTTAACACTACGCCTAATACAACAGGCTACCAGATCAAAAAAGGATTTGATTCAGATTATTTGCAGGATTCTCATAACAGCGCCGGTGGCACCACTGGTGTTATCTATATGCGTTACGCCGAAATTTTACTGATCTATGCTGAAGCCCGTGCGGAATTGGGTTTAATGACTCAAGCGGATGCGGATATGACAATTAATACACTTAGAGATAGGGTTGGAATGCCACATTTGAATATTGGCGCTATAGCTACTGACCCTAAATGGAGTTACCCGGAACTTTCCCCGGTTATCAATGAGGTAAGGCGCGAGCGCCGTGTTGAACTGGCTTGCGAAGGCTACAGGCTTGACGATATTAACCGCTGGGCTGCCGCGCCTGATGTGATAGTAGGCAAACAGCCATTAGGCGCCATGGCAAACCAATTTGTTACTGTTGTTCCGGGTTTTACTATTGGCAGTACTATATATGTTAATGCACAGGGTTATATTGAACGCTATGCTATGACAACTGCTATGGCAGCCGGTTATCAATTTAATGTGAAGAGGGATTACCTTTTACCAATTACTTTGGCGCAAACAGTTATAAATCCTCTAATAACACAAAATCCGGGGTGGTAATTTTTTAAAAAATCTTAAATAGTAGAAAATGAAAAAGATATTAATGATAATATGCGGAGCAATTATTTTTCTTAATAGTTGCAAAAAAACGGTGAATGAGACGGTAGCCGGGAGCAATACTTTATTGCTGGCTTACCCCTCTGGTACCATTTTTAATACCTTAAGCAGCGGTTTAAATTATTTCAATAATTCACTGCTTACTTTTAAACTCACTGATGCTATAGATACGCTGAATGTTTCGGCTAATATCGGCATCCCGGCAAGTAAGGATTTGACCGTAACTATAGGTGTGGATCAAAACGCCTTTGCTGCCTATAATGCAAATACGAGCAATACCGTTAAATACGCGGCTATGCCTACTACCTATTACACTATTGCAATTAATAGTGTAACTATTAAAGCCGGGCAAACTAGCGCTGTATTTAAAATCGCGTTTTATCCTGCTTTATTTGATAATAGCCAAACGGGGTATCTTTTACCATTAAGTATCACCAATGATCCGGGTTACGCTGTAAATAGCAGTATGAAAACAGTTTATTTCCATATCAATCAAAAATAGTGTAAAGCGCGGACTAACCTTGCAGAATTGAAAGCCTATTAGCACGGTTTCAACAAAAAGGCCATCAGCCAAATTATATTATAAACAGTTGCCTTTCACAATGGGGTGAAGGCAACTGTTATTGAGGTTAAGATTTTTCATTTTTTGAATTAAATAGCTTGTAGATTTTTATGGCTATGGTGCATTTTAAAGTCGTTTTGTTAATACGATTAGAAAAACTAACCATTATTAATAATAGAACTTAACTTAATTATATAATAAAAAAAATACTTATTTCCTAAGTATAAATGTAATTTTTCTTATCTTAGATGTATTATGTATAACATAATACATCTAAGATAAATGTCAGCCAATTAATATCAATTAATATAAATCGATATGACAAAACAGTTTCTTAATCAAGTAATTTTAACGACCTTTTTTATTACATGTATATCGTCGGTAGCATGCACTAAAGCGAGTGTGAGATCAACTCCAGTAACTTTCACAGGCGGCACAACCGGGTCAACTAGAACCTACCAGTTGGTCTGGTCTGATGAATTTAATGGCACAGGGTCATTTGATACAACTAAGTGGGCTTTTGCCCCACGCCAAACTTCGGCCTGGAACAAATATTTAACCTCTTTACCCGCGTATGCATCCCAGGATGGCGGTGGTAATTTGGTGCTTAAAATGGACAATGCTACGATACCTGGTGACCCGGTACCTTACCATTCTGGCGGGATACAATCGCTGGGAAAGTTTAGCATTACCTATGGCAAGATAGAGGTGAGAGCGAAATTTTCACAAGGCCAGGGATCATGGCCGGCAATTTGGATGATGCCGGTTCCGGCAACAGCCCACCCAGGTGGTTGGCCTACTTGTGGCGAAATGGATATTATGGAACATGTGAACAACACGTCGGTTGTTAACGGAACAGTCCATAACAGTACGGTAGATAATGCTAATGGAGCAAGTACGGCTACCTATTCAGCCCCATATAATACAACGGATTATAATATCTATACCTTAGTGTGGACTCCGACCAGCATTACATTTTACATTAATAACGTCCCTCAATATACTTATAGCAAGGTGGCCAGCGCAGGCTGGCAGCAATATCCTTATGATGTGCCTTTTTATATAATACTTAACATGTCAGGGGGCGCTGGCTGGCCTGGGGCGATCACCAACACCGATCTTCCTTTTACCATGCAGGTAGATTATGTCCACGTGTACCAGTTACAATAACTAATGGTGATTTCGAAACTGATGCCACGGATCCTAACCCATGATTGACGGCGATTGGAACAGGCGTTATAAAATAAAGATATCCTTTAGATGACAGTACCTCGCGTCAAATGGGGATTTACAGTTGAATGTGAGGCCAAGCGTGAATACCTAACCGGGCAGGAGCAGACGACAGGTTGGCAATAATTGATTTTGAATGAGGTAATGACAGTATACCATCCTTTACCAACGAAACAGAATACAGTATAATAAATATTAAAAACAATTAATTGAAAACTTTTAAAGTAACCTGGCGCCTTTTTGAGGTAAGGTTTTTACTGTTAAATCTTTATAATGTTAATTTGACAGTTTATGTAAATGTGTAAAGAATATAAAGTATAATTTTTATCAGGTTGAATTACTTAGCCACTTAAAACCCAATTATATGAAAAAGAACATGCTTTCGTCTTTTCTGCTTGTAACAGTATTGTTTTGTTCCTGTAAAAAGCAATCACAGGATTCCATTCAAGGCCCTGCCGGTATTAAAACATCATTTGCAATGAAAACATTGAGCTCCGGCGACAGTACATCCTTATTAGGGTGGAACCTAATATTTAATGATGAGTTTTCTACCGGTTCAACTTTTGATAACACAAAATGGGGATATTGCCCGAGAGCTACTTCGGATTGGGCAAAATATTTAACCTCAAGTATTAGCTATGTAAATGTTTCTAATAATAATTTGCAACTGAATATGGATAATGCAGTGATATCCGGAGATACTGCTAAATATCATTCAGGAGGCATTCAATCATCAGGTAAATTTTCATTCACTTACGGTAAGATACAGGTCAGGGCTAAATTTACACAAGGTCAGGGTTCATGGCCTGCTATCTGGATGCTACCTCAAACTAGTACCTATGGTGGCTGGCCTAATAGTGGCGAGATTGATCTGATGGAGCACCTGAACAATGATAATATAGTGTACCTTACACTTCACGGTCAGTCTTTAAGTTCAGGGTCGGCATACACTACAGGCTTTACTGCTAATCAGTATAATACCTATGGCATAGAATGGTTCCCTAATGCACTTACTTTTTATGTAAACAACACGATTGTAGGTACTTATAGTAGGTCTGCTTCAGGTGGAAGCGCCCAATGGCCTTTTAGCATTCCTTTTTACTTAATACTCAATCAGTCAGGTGGAGGTAGCTGGGGTGGGCCAATTACAAACAGTGCTTTGCCATTTAATATGGGAGTTGATTATGTAAGGGTATATCAACCTGATACCAGTGTAGTTTCAGGAGGTGTTTATAACATATCTACCTCCCTGAATAATACGAGTAGTTTGGATTTATATAATGGTGTTGCACAAAATGGTACAAATGTTATTTTATATCAAAAAACAGGTGGCACCAATCAGGAATGGACTTTCACCAGTTTAGGCAATGGTTACTATAAAATTATCCCTGTGAATGGGACTTCGTTAGCCCTTTCTGTACCTGGTAATGTGAGCACATCCGGTACACAATTGCAGTTGAATACTTATACAGGGGCTACAGGCCAGGAATGGAAAATAACAAACCTGGGTAATGGCCTTTTCGGTTTGTTGCCAGCGTGCGCCACCTCTTCAAATATGGAAGTTTCCGGAGCTTCAATAACCAATGGAACTAAAATTGTTATTAATCCATCAAGTAGCGTTATAGACCAGCAATTTATTTTAAGAAGGGTGCAGTAATTGTAGGTATGCTAACACACAGAAGCATATTAAACATGCATCTATTCGGTGCCGAAAGTGAAGCGTAAGAATTTATGAAATGAATTAAAATATCATTTGTTTTAAAGAGAACAGCCAACAAGGTTGGTTAGTTTGTGTTAGTGAGGCCGGCTTCGGCCGGTCTTATTATTATCCTGAACACTGAAGGTGCAAAAATATAGATGATAAAAACAATTTGAACTAAATTTAATATATGAACAGAATAATTTCTGCTTTTACAATCCTGGTTTTCCTGCCCGGTTTATTAATCCTCCTGGTTTTATCAGGAAGTACGGCATTTGCTCAGCAAACAGAGGATGCCATAACAATAATTCCTAAACCTGTTTCAGTTGAAAAAGGTTTAGGGGTATTTACCATAACCCAAAACACCAACATAGTAGCAAAAGGAACAGATGCTGAAAAAGTGGCTGGTATGTTCAATTATTTTTTGAATAAGAAGTATGGGTTTGTATTAAAGATAAATAATACGGCAACTAAAGGCGCTATTGTTTTGAATACCGCATCGCGTATTAAATTACCGGATGAAGCCTATCAACTTAAAGTAACCGGTCAAAGCATAAATATATCAGGAGAATGTAGCGGTGTTTTTTATGGTGTCCAATCCTTGTTACAATTAATCCATGAAAACAGCAGGCAATTATCAGTTGCGGCAGTAACGATTAATGACGCGCCGAATTTTGCCTATCGCGGACTTATGTTGGATGTTGGCCGGCATTTTTTTGAGGTGGCTGAGATAAAAAAAATATTGGATATAATGGCTTCCCTCAAATTAAACAGGTTCCACTGGCATTTAACAGATGACCAGGGATGGCGATTAGAAATTAAAAAGTATCCAAAATTAACTTCTATCAGCGCATGGCGCGATTCAACTACTATCGGGGGGTATAATGAGTTTAAACCATTTATTTATGATGGACAAAAGAGCGGCGGTTTTTATACCCAGGATGAGGCGCGAGAAGTTGTAAAATACGCTGCGGAAAGAAATATTGTAGTGATCCCTGAAATTGAGATGCCTGGCCATAGTACCGCTGTGTTAGTGGCTTACCCCGAATTAGGCAATGGAACCGGCCCTTATAAAGTGCCGGGTTATTGGGGCGTGCTTCATACCATTTATAACCCAGGCGAGCCAACCTTTAAATTTTTGGAAGATGTGCTGACCGAGGTTATGGCTATTTTCCCGAGTAAATATATTCATATCGGCGGAGATGAAGTCCCTAAAGATGAATGGAAAAATTCACCAGTTGCGCAACAGCTAATAAAAGACAATCACTTAAAAGATGAAAATCAACTACAAAGCTGGTTTATAGGCAGAATAGAGAAGTTTTTAAATAAGAACGGCAGAAACCTGATAGGATGGGATGAAATATTAGAAGGCGGCTTGTCGCCCAATGCCACTGTAATGAGCTGGCGGGGTGAACAGGGAGGCATAGATGCCGCAAAATTAGGGCATAATGTAATTATGTCGCCGGGTGGTTATATGTATATAAACCGTGCTCAGGCTAAGGATAAAGCAACAGAACCCCTGGCTATGGGTAATTTTTTACCGTTGGATGTGGTGTATAATTATAACCCTCGTCCTGCTGCTTTAACTCCCGATCAGCAAAAATACATCTTAGGTGTGCAGGCAAACATGTGGACGGAATATGTGGCAACTGACAATAAGCTGGAATATATGTTATTTCCTCGTGTTGCTGCTCTTGCAGAAGTTGGCTGGACCACACCGGAAAATAAAGACTACAAAAGTTTTAGCGAAAACAGGCTGCCGGAGTTTTTAAAGAATATGGAAACATCCGGCATAAATTATAGGATACCAGAAGCTGATGTAGTAGTTAATGATGACGCGCAAACAGGAAGGAAAACAATAACGATCACTCCTTTTGTTATAGGCGGTAAAGTATATTATACGATTGATGGACATAAGGCAGATAACACGGCTAATTTATACACGAGCCCAATACTGACCCCTTATGCCAATGGCCGCACGCTAACTTTAAAATATATAATAGTTACAGCAGGCAATAGGGTGAGTAATGAGTTTAGTGTGGATATAAAATAGGTCTGACATAACATCGATCTATTGTCTTACTTTAAGGAAGAAGGTAGGTTGATTTGAGTTGAGAAAAATGAAATTATTAATAAGAGTAAATAGAATGTATAAAGATTTATTTAGAATTACACGGATGGCTTTGAATAGTGCATCTAAACTGGTCACTATGGCTATACTGGGTTGCATCTTTGTCAGCCAATGTCATGCTCAAACCAAACCCAATATAGTAATCATTATTTCGGATGACCACGCTTACCAGGCAATCAGCGCTTATGGCAGTAAGCTGATGCAAACACCTAATATCGACCGGATAGCCAACGAGGGTGTGATCTTTAACAAAGCATACGTTACAAACTCTATCTGTGGCCCCAGCAGGGCCACAATTTTAACCGGTAAATACAGTAATAAAAATGGGTTTAAGGATAATGAGAGTTCCACGTTTGATGGTTCACAGGATTCGTTTATCAAACGCCTGCATGCCTCGGGTTATTTAACGAGCTGGATTGGCAAATGGCACCTGGAAAGCCAGCCGCAGGGATTTGATTATTGGCAGGTATTGCCAGGGCAGGGGTCATATTACAACCCGGATTTTTTGATGATGGACGGTTCAAAAAAACAAATAAATGGTTATGCCAGTAATGTAATTGAAGATGTTGCTGAAAATTGGTTAAACAATCGCGATAAGACCAAACCGTTTTGCCTGGTAATAGGGCATAAGGCAACACATCGCACCTGGCTGCCTGATACTACCGATCTGGGTCGTTTTGATAAGGTAACCTTTCCTTTGCCCCATGATTTTTATGATCAATACATTAATCGTAAGGCAGCACAGCTCCAGGATATGACGATTGCCAAAACCATGCTGCTGGGATACGATTTAAAAATGTTCCCTGATGCAGAGTCGGAAGACAGGGAAAGTACAATTAATAGGATGAATGCTGCGCAAAGAAAAAGAATGGATGCTTATTACAAACCTATATATGATGATCTGAAGGCAAGAAACTTGACCGGGAATGCCTTAACGGAATGGAAATATCAACGTTATATGCGCGATTATTTAAGTACCGCAGTTTCGCTGGATCGGAATATCGGCCGCACGTTGGATTATCTGGACAAGCACAACCTTACTAAAAATACGATAGTGATCTACATGTCTGACCAGGGTTTTTACCTGGGCGAACACGGTTGGTTTGATAAGCGCTGGATCTATGAAGAATCGTTCCGTACAGCAATGGTGATGCGTTATCCGGCAAAAATAAAACCGAATACAAAATCAAACGATTTTGTGCTGAATTTAGATATAGCGCCAACAGTATTAGATGCTGCCGGCGTGGCAATACCAAAAGATATGCAGGGGCAGTCGATGCTGCCTTTGTTCGCAAAAAAGAAGGCTAAAGGCCGGGATGTGATCTATTATCATTATTATGAAAATGGGGAGCATTCGGTATCACCGCATTTTGGCATCAAAACCAAACGCTACAAACTGATCCGTTTTTATACCCGGGTAAATAACTGGGAGCTTTATGATCTACAAGTGGACCCTCACGAAATGAATAATATTTATGGTGAAAAAGGATATGAAAATATCACCAGGCAATTAAAAGCAACATTAAATCAACAGATTGATAAGTTTGAGGACAATGATGCAAGACAGATATTGATACATGGGAAGTAATAAAAACAGCAACACAATGTTAAAAAAATGCACTAAAGTTCTATTAGGTTTATCTTGTTTAATCTCATTTGCCCATGCACAGTCATCAACAGAGAAGAATTACCTGGTTATAAAGCCAACCGATACGCCCGAAGATATTGTTCACAAGGCTGCAATGCTAACACCATCTGCACGACAGTTAAGGTGGCAGCAACTGGAACTGACATGCTTTTTTCATTTTGGTATAAATACCTTTACCGGTAAAGAGTGGGGTGATGGCACCGAAGCCCCACAACTATTTAACCCAATCGCGCTTGATGCCGGCCAATGGGTAAAAACGGCTAAAAATGCTGGTATTAAACAGGTGATAATTACCGCCAAACATCATGATGGTTTTTGTTTATGGCCAAGTAAATATACCGAACATAGTGTAAAAAACAGCCCCTGGAAAGGTGGCAAGGGCGATGTGGTTAAAGAAGTTGCCGACGCCTGTAAAAAATATAAAATGGGTTTCGGTATTTATTTATCGCCATGGGACAGAAATTCTCCACTTTACGGAACCGATGCCTATAATGATTATTTTGTAAACCAGCTTACAGAATTGCTTACGCAATATGGCCGTGTTGATGAGGTATGGTTTGATGGCGCTAACGGTGAAGGCCCAAATGGCAAAAAGCAGGTGTATGATTTTAGCAGGTGGTATGCCCTGATCAGGAAATTACAACCTGGTGCTGTGATTGCAATTATGGGCCCCGATGTACGTTGGGTGGGTACCGAAAGCGGACACGGGCGCGAAACAGAATGGAGCGTTGTGCCTGCCAATAATTTAGATCAGAACGATATTACGAAAAACTCACAACACGATAAAATTTTTAAGCCGGAAGGTGATATGCGCGGAAGTGACCTGGGCGGCCTCGACAAAATTAAAAACGCTAAAGGATTGGTTTGGTTTCCGGCGGAAACAGATGTGTCTATCAGACCCGGATGGTTCTATCACGCCGCCGAGGATGATAAAGTAAAATCGCCCGAAAAGCTGCTCGATATTTATTATAATTCTGTTGGGATGAACAGTGTGCTATTATTGAATATCCCGCCTGACAAAAACGGATTGATCAATGAAGCTGACATACAGGCCCTGCAAGGCTGGAAAAAGCTGCGTGATGAAACATTTAAAATTAACCTGGCCGCGAATGCTATAGTTCAATGCACAAATGGGCTGCATTTAAATGCCATGTTAGATGATAACTATCAAACTTATTTTACTACCCGCGGCAACGATACCTCGGCAATAATTACATTTACTTTAAAAGATGCTAAAACTTTTAATGTGCTGCTTTTGCAGGAAAACATCAGCGTAGGGCAACGGGTAGAAAAATTTATGCTGGAATACTGGGATGGCAAAACATGGATTAAAGCAACCGAAGGTACCACTATTGGGTACAAAAGGTTACTTCGTTTCCCTGCCATTACAACCAACCAAGTAAGATTAAGCATATCGGCCCGTTTAAACCCGGCAATTGATGCATTTGGGTTATATAAGCAACCGTAAATAACCTGCGATATAGAATCGAAATATGAAAATGAACCATTATCTCAACATTGTTATTGCCATTTTGTGGCTAACCGGATTTAGTTCCACTACGGTAAATGCACAGAAAAAGCCGAACATTATTTTTGTATTAACAGACGATATGGGCTATGGGGACGTAGGTGTGTTTTTCCAAAACCAGCGCAAAAGATCGGGCGACAGGAGTAAGCCCTATGAACTTACACCGAACCTGGATATAATGGCAGCTAATGGCGCGCGGTTTACACAGCAATATGCAGATGCCCCGGTTTGCGCACCTTCAAGGGCATCGCTGTTAAGCGGCGTTAACCAGGGTAACGCTTCTGTTAGGGATAATGAGTTTGACAAACAAATTGAAAATAACCATACCATTGCAACCGTTTTGCGCCAGGCCGGATATAATACCGTGGCTATTGGCAAATGGGGATTGCAGGGTGTTAAAGAAGAAGGCCCAAATTGGCCCGCTCATCCCCTTAAAAGAGGCTTTGATAGTTATTATGGATATATGCGCCATAAAGACGGGCATGAACATTATCCATTTGAAGGTATTTACGATGGAAAAAAACAAGTATGGAGCGATTATAGTGAAGTGTCTGCAGGTTTAAGTAAATGTTATACTACAGATCTATGGACCGCGGCTGCAAAAAAATATATAATAACACATCAAAAAGGAAAGAATGCTGCCAAACCTTTCTTTATGTACCTGGCTTATGATTGTCCGCATGCGGTTATAGAATTGCCCACACAGGCATATCCTCAAGGCGGAGGGTTAAAAGGCGGCGTGCAATGGCTGGGCAAGCCAGGGCATATGATCAATACAGCTACTGGTAATGTTGACACATACCGCTACCCCGAATACGAAAATGCTACTTATGACGATGATAATAACCCTGCTACACCAGACGTCCCCTGGCCGGATACTTATAAAAGATATGCCACAGCCACACGCCGGATAGACGATGCCGTAGGGGATATTATGCATTTACTGGCCGATCTAAATATAGCCGATAATACACTGGTTGTTTTTACGTCGGATAATGGCCCGTCTATCGAATCGTATTTGCCCGCCTCGTTTAAATCCAACCAGCCTACTTTTTTTGGGAGCTATGGCCCTTTTGATGGTATAAAAAGAGATTGCTGGGAAGGCGGGTTAAGAATGCCTACAATAGTCGAATGGCCAAGCCATATAGGCAGGGATAAGGTGATCACGATGCCAAGTATGCTGTCAGACTGGATGGCCACTTTTGCTGTTGTTGCCCACATACAGCCGCCTGCCCGCACCGATGGTGTTTCACTATTGCCCGTATTAACAGGTAAGGGAGAACAACAAAACAGTTTAGTATATGTAGAATATTATGAAGGAGGGAAAACGCCTAACTTTAAAGAATTTGAAGCAAGCAGGAGGGGGCGAAAACGCGATCAGATGCAGGTAATACGCATGGGCGACCTGGTAGGGGTACGTTACCAGATCAAAACTGCTGATGATGATTTCGAGATATATAACGCCATTACCGATCCCAAAGAAATTGACAACCTGGCCTTAAAGCCGGGCTATGAAAGTACACAGGCGCAAATGAAGGCCAAAGTATTACAGGCACGCCATGCCGATACCGAAGCGCCGCGCCCGTATGATAGCGTGGCTATACCCAGTGTGGATATTACTACCAAATTATTACCCGGTATAGGATGGAAATATTACAAAGGCAGTTTTCCCTGGGTGGCAAATTCAATGGGCCTAACCGCAATCAGCGAAGGCACAAGCCCTGGTATAGACGGGAATAAAACGAGCGGTATGCCGGGTATGCTTTGTTACGAAGGCTTCATCAATATCCCAGCCGATGGGTTTTACACTTTTTCTTTACAATCGCCGGGTAAAGCTTACGTGCGTTTGCATGAAGCTACTTTAATAGACGCTGATTTTGGGTATGTGCCGGGCAAAATGATTGAACAGCGCGTGCGTTTAAAAGCCGGGATGCACCCCGTAAAATTCAATTATCTTATCCCATTAAAAACCACCTCAAAAATACAGTTCCTATGTAAAAATGATAAAGGTGAAAGTATTAGCGCTTATTATCATTAACAAAAGGTTGTTTTGGTATTTTATATAAAGCGGATTTAAGGAAATTTATGATGATGTATTTGCTAATCAGGAAGAAGATATGCTCCATATCTGATAAGGATATGGAGTTATTGAAGAACACGTTTTAATTTATTAAATCATTAAATAGGATGAAGTATTTTTATATCGCTATCATATTATTGTCAGTACTACGTGCTAACGCTCAACGCGATACTGTCAGTTTGAATGATGACTGGAAATTCAGTATCGATAAAAAGGCTGAAGGGTTGTCGCGGCAATGGTATAAAACAGATCTTGCTAATAGCCGCAATGTTCAGGTACCCCATACCTGGAATGTAGAGCCCGAAAACCAGAACCACTATGGATGGGGCTGGTATCAGAAAAGAATATTGATACCCCCAAAATGGCGAAATAAACGCCTTGTTCTACAGTTTGGTGCCATTAATCATACTGCTTATATCTATATCAACGGAAAGAAGATCGCCGAAAATATTGGTGACGGGTTTAATAAAATATCGCTCCCTATAGATGGAAATGTGATATACGGAGCAGAAAATGTTATTACAGTAGCTTGTAATAATGACTATGGGAAGAATAAGGTGCCCTATGCTGATTCTTTTGACTGGCCTAATGATGGCGGGTTAATCCGTACCGTTTCCCTTATTGTATCAGATAAGCCCGCGGCCAACTATCTGCAGATTGAACCGCTATTAAATGTATCCGATAAATCGGGGGAACTAAAGATGAAACTGGGATTTGATCAATACAGCAATGATTTGATGTTTAAGGTTACCGTTACCGAAACAAATCAGCAAACCCACCATGTTATACTCCAGGCAACTACTCAACCAATATGGCAAAACAACACCGTATTGCTTAACTATTATTTAAAGCAGGTACATCCCTGGCATTTTGATTTCCCTAACCTTTACCAGGTTAGTGTTGTAGTTGAAAAGAGGGGGCATCCGGTAGATAGGATCAGTTCAACTATAGGCTTCAGACAACTTGAATTTATAAATAATCAAACCTATTTGAATGGCGAGCGCATTAAGCTAATGGGGGTGGAATGGACAGCCGGGTCAAACCCTGAATTTGGTTTTGCAGAAAGTGATGCCGAAATTGTAAAGAACGGGAAGTTGATGAAAGATGTAAACGCCATATTTACCCGCCAGCATTTTCAGCAAAGTGATGCTTTTTATGATTTTTGTGACAGAAATGGTATACTGGTACAGGAAGAAGTGCCATTATGGGGAGCCGAAACCCCATCAAACGATGCGATCAGAACAATTGCCAGCAAGCAATTAGAACGTATGATCCAGGATCATTATAATCACCCCTCTATTATTTCATGGGGCGTAGGTAACGAGCTTAATGGGAGGGACTCAAGCATGAAAAAGATGATAGCAAGCTTAGTTATTAAGGCAAAGGAGTTGGATACTACAAGAAAAGTGGCCTATGTAAGCAACACGCTGAAAAATGGTTTTATTACAGACCCTAAGTTTACACCAGACGCCGGAAGTTTAGGCGATTACCTGATGATGAATGAATATGGCGGAAGCTGGTGGCAGATACCCGTTGGCAAGATCAGCTCTTATTTGGATAGTATACACATGAGTTATCCGGATAAACCTTTCTTTATATCAGAATTTGGATTATGTGAGCCTAATTTTAAAGGAGGTGATGAACGCCGGATAAACGACCTGATCTATCACATGGCCGTATATGAAAGTAAACCCTACATAGAAGGAGCCATCTATTTTGATTTAACAGATTACCGTACACACTACCCGGGTACTTCAGATACCACAAAGTTTAGAAGGCGTATTCATGGGGTGTACGATATGTATGGTAACCCCAAACCATCTATGAAAGTATTGAGAGAACTATCCTCACCAATAGAAATGCAGGGTGTTTCCAGGAGAAAGAATGGCAAGATAGCCATAACTATTTTAGGGAGCGTTGGTTTACCGCAATACACAGCAAAAGGATACCAGCTTTATTTGTCAGACAATGAACATAATTATCAAAGTACAAAAGACTACCTACTGCCGGAGATTAAACCGGGTGAACGAATTGTATTCGAGGTTGACGATCTGTATCAGGGTAAGGGAGTGATCACCGTTGTAAGACCTACGGGTTATATTGTTTTGCAAAAATCTTTTTAAACCGAGTTCTGGCTGAAAGTGTTAAAACGACTTTCGGAGTTAGAGGATTTAGGCGCAATATATCCATTGAAAGAAAGTTAGCCTAATGTTGTGTCTTTTGTATTGATACCATAAGTGTTCGGAAGATTTATTTTATTACATATATAGAGCGTAGGGTCACCCTGAGGTACTCGAAGGATAAGCGTAAAGGTCATTGCCCGCATGCTTCGAGTGCCTCAACATGACCCTTTCTTTAATCTTCCGAACACCTATGGTATTGATACACGAAATCTGGTGCAATATTGAAAACCATGTACTGAAAGCTGGCATTGAATAACATATTTTTGACCAACAAGTAAATAGCTTTATTGTGGGAATAAATTGCACTACGATTATTATAGACAAGCATAAGCTGTTTTTTGCTATGACCGGCGCGTTTGCTGACGGCGCTTATCGCCTGTTAATATCTTATCAAGGGATAAGGGCCCTGAACCGATCACTACAAAAAGAACCAGAAGTGCCAGTACAAGTATGGATAACCAAAGTTCCGAGTTCATAAAAGGGGATAAAATATTTACAAAAAAAACCGCACCAAAAACAATTGGCAACTGAAACAGTGCAGCAAGTCTTGTGGTGAGTCCAAAGAAAATAAGTAGTCCACCTACCATGTGTATATAGCTAACGTAATAAAGAAGAAAAGTGACTATTTCAGGTGATGGGCTGATGATTTTATTTTCGATGATCAAGTCACGTAGAAAAGGGAAATGTTTTAAGAATGCATAACCTTTAGCCACCAAAAATACACCGAGCAGCATCCGTATGATGTCAAGAATTTTGGGATGATGCGTATTTCCCCAACTTTCAAATTTGCGAATAAACCCCATTACGCCCTCCTTTTTCGGTTTGTGTAAAAGTAATTTTTTTTAATAGATAGAACAAACTATCAACGTGGATAATATCTAAATTACTTTTATAATTCGCTATCAAATGAGTTATAACACGTATGTAACATTAGCTTTAACGGTATGATAGAAAATATATCCTTTAAAGGAGTTAATCCAGCAGTGGTTTCTGATCGTCTTCCGCTGACAGTGAAGCGCATGTAGATCGGCGCAGAACCAGATTGATAGTTTTTTTGCTTCTTAATATGGAAGAGTAAGCTGAAATTGGTTTTGATACCGTTAAAGGTGGAGTAGGCGGGGGGCCTGTTTTACATTTTTTATAGTTGCCATAGGCCGCTATCGACATGGCAAGGCGATGAACCGTTCCTTTTTTAAGTTCAACTTCAATTCCCTTCCAGATATAATTTTGTTGAAGATTGGTTCGTCCCTTTCTTTCTATGGCAGAATACGGATAATCACAGGCATCAGTTGCGTGTACATTCCGCATTGCAATCTAAACGCAATACCCGCCTTATACTTTATAAAATAATAATTCAAAAATTAAAAAAACAAATGCGGTAATGTATAGTTACCTAAGCACACTTCCACAGATAGGTATAAATCAAGAAAGCCTGTTTCAACACTTCCATCCTTAGGTATTGCCATTATTCATTTACGACAATAATTAAGCTGCTCAATATAAATACCAGTATTTGCCATGAAAAGAAATAACTATAGCCGGTATTTCCGTGTTTTTCACAACGATACCAACGTCACTGAAATCTCCACAAACGATTTTAGATGTGTGAACTTACAACAAGCCAATTTCAAGCATATCATTTATTCCCCCCATAAACCATTATTTTACGGCTACCTTACCCAGGCTAAAGCAATGGAAATGGCCAAAGCGGGTGCATTAGCGCATATTAATGCTTTAATAGCTATGGGCAAAGATGGAGAACTTGCTCTTTATGAATATCGCTTTCACCATTATCAGGACCTCACCGTCAATTTAATTGAGGCAAATATCCTGGAAATCGAAGATGAAGCTATTGATAAACAGCTTGAAAGAGACCATTTAACCATCCAGCCATCATGATCTTGACGATCAATGGCGGCTCGTCCAGTATTAAATTCGCGCTGTATAAAAGGGGTGAACACCTTTCAAAAATCTTCTCAGGGCAGATCAACCGGATTGGCTTACCTGCCGTAAAGTTTACAATAGATGACCAGGTTGACCCGCCGGCCTGTAAAGCAACTGATTATACATCTGCTATTACCTGCCTTACAGACTGGCTTGAAAAAAATGCAACGCTAACTGATATAAAGGCGATAGGCCATCGGGTGGTGCACGGAATGCAGCATACAGCGCCATGTCTGCTCACAGAGGAACGACTAAAGGAACTAAAACAACTTACATCTTATGACCCTGATCATTTACCGTTAGAAATTAAGCTGATCGAAGCATTTCAGCAACATTATCCGGGTATCCGGCAATTTGCCTGCTTCGATACCGGTTTTCACGCAGCTATGCCAGAGGTGGCGAAGCTGCTGCCTATTCCACGGCGCTTTGCGCAACAGGGTATACGCAGGTACGGATTTCACGGGTTATCTTATCAATATTTAATTAAGGAACTGTCACATATCGCCGGAAAAAAAGCAGCTCGTGGCAGGGTGATCCTGGCACATTTAGGCAGTGGTGCCAGCCTGTGCGCCGCGTTTAAAGGGAAAAGCATTGATACCAGCATGGGTTTCACTCCGGCGGGCGGAATACCGATGAGCTCTCGTTCCGGTAACCTTGACCCGGGCGTAGCCTGGATCATGATGAAAACAGAAAAGCTTTCCCCCCGGCAGTTTAATCATATCATCAACCATGAATCTGGCTTGCTGGGCATTTCAGAAACCAGCGGAGATATGAGCGAATTGTTAAACCAGGAAGAAAGAGATAGCCGCTCGGCCGAAGCCGTTGACCTGTTCTGTTACGAGGTTAAGAAATGGATCGGGGCCTTCGCCGCTGCAATGGGTGGTATCGATACCATAGTGTTTGCCGGCGGCATTGGTGAAAATGCGCCTGTGATTAGGACAAGAATATGTAAAAGGTTAGGCTTTTTAGGAATTGGGCTGAATGAAAAACGGAATAATAAAAATGCCAGCCGGATTTCCCAAGATAAAAGCCGGGTAGCTGTCTATGTTATTCCAACCAATGAAGAATTGATCATCGCCGAGCTCGTTAACAAAATGATGAAAACTTAATACAAAATATTTACCCTCATAAATGACATGTTATGAATACGATAATTGAAAATCCATCTATCAGAAACGAAGCCCTTTCGCCGGAATTGCTGCAAAAAATACATGCATACTGGCGCGCTGCCAATTATTTATCAGTGGGGCAGCTTTACCTGCGGGATAATCCCCTCTTGAAGGAACCGTTGCAATTGAAACATGTCAAAAACATGCTGCTGGGTCACTGGGGTACTACCCCCGGACAGAACTTTATCTACACGCACCTTAACCGGGTCATCAAACAATATGAGTTAGATATGATCTATATTTCGGGTCCCGGTCATGGCGGCCCTGCCGTTGTTGGCAGCACCTATTTAGAGGGTACTTATACCGAAGTTTATCCGAATATCACGCAGGATGAGATTGGTTTGAAAAAATTATTCACTCAATTTTCTTATCCGGGTGGTATATCCAGTCATGCTTCGCCGCAAACACCGGGTTCTATTCATGAAGGAGGTGAGTTGGGATATTCCCTAAGCCACTCTTTTGGCGCGGTAATGGATAACCCAGAA
The DNA here is from genome assembly GCA_026225055.1 of Mucilaginibacter xinganensis. Classification (GTDB taxonomy): domain Bacteria; phylum Bacteroidota; class Bacteroidia; order Sphingobacteriales; family Sphingobacteriaceae; genus Mucilaginibacter; species Mucilaginibacter xinganensis_A. Next base: position 18,436 of record JAMFSA010000138.1, read on the forward strand.
TTGATCGCTGCCTGCGTGGTTGGTGATGGCGAAGCTGAAACAGGTCCATTAGCTACCGCGTGGCATTCCAATAAATTTTTGAATCCGGTTACCGATGGCGTGGTTTTACCCATACTACATTTAAACGGGTACAAAATATCTAATCCTACCGTATTGGCACGAATCAGCCATGAAGAACTGGGACAACTTTTCATGGGTTATGGCTGGACACCATATTTTGTTGAAGGTGATGAGCCCGGGGCTATGCACCAGGAAATGGCCGCGACACTGGATAAAGTTATTGCGCAGATCCACCAGATTAAAAACGATGCCCTGGCTAAAGAAAATACTGACCGCCCGCGCTGGCCGATGATTATCTTAAAATCACCCAAAGGCTGGACAGGGCCGAAAGAAGTGGACGGGTACAAAATTGAGGGCAACTTTCGCGCCCACCAGATTCCTCTTGCAGTTTCTGCTTCTGCGCCGCCTGAGCATTTGCAAATACTGGAGAACTGGATGAAAAGCTATAAACCGGAGGAGCTGTTTGATGAAAACGGGAAGCTGCTGCCTGAACTCCAGGAGTTGGCGCCTGAAGGAGAACGGCGAATGGGTGCTAATCCGCATGCAAACGGCGGGCAGCTATTACGCGACCTGCGTTTACCGGATTTTCGTGATTATGCAGTGACGGTAGATGCACCTGGCACTGACGGCGAAGGCGATACCTATGTTTCGGGCCGTTTCCTGCGCGATGTGATTAAAGAAAACAAGGTCAACCGCAATTTTAGAATTTTTGGCCCGGATGAAACGGTCTCCAACCGGCTGGACATTATCTTTGAGGCTACTAACCGGCAATGGATTGCGCCAATTGACAAACATGACGAATTCCTGGCCGCTGAAGGCAGCGTTATGGAAATGTTGAGCGAACACCAGTGTGAAGGCTGGCTGGAAGGCTACCTGCTGACTGGAAGGCATGGGCTTTTTAATTGCTACGAAGCTTTTATCCACATCATCGATTCCATGTTTAATCAACATGCCAAATGGTTAAAAACAAGCTCCGAATTATCCTGGAGGCGCAAAATCGCTTCTTTAAATATTTTGCTGACTTCTACCGTATGGCGGCAGGACCACAATGGTTTTACCCACCAGGATCCCGGTTTTATAGATCATGTAGTAAATAAAAAAGCAACCATCGTACGGGTTTATTTACCACCTGATGCTAACTGCCTGTTATCAGTGACGGATCATTGCCTGCGCAGCTATCATTATGTAAACGTAATAGTGGCCGGAAAACATCCGGCACCACAATGGCTTAATATGGATGAGGCTGTTGAACATTGTACCCGAGGCATCGGGATATGGAACTTTGCCAGCAATGACCAGGAGGAGGAACCGGACGTAGTCATGGGCTGCAGCGGCGACGTGCCGACTTTAGAGATCCTGGCCGCCGTTTCTATTATAAGGGAGCATTTACCCGAAATTAAAATAAGAGTGATTAATGTGGTCGATCTGTTCAAACTTGAGAAAAGTACAGAACACACGCACGGATTGACCGATGCCGACTATAATGCTTTATTTACCACAAATAAATCGGTTGTATTTGCCTTTCATGGTTATCCCTGGCTAATACACCGTTTAACTTATAACCGTGCGAATAACATCAACATGCACGTTCGGGGTTATAAAGAGGAAGGGACGATCACAACATCTTTTGATATGACAGTGCTTAATGAAATGGACAGGTTTCACCTGGTTATAGATGTAATTGACAGGCTGCCGCAAACCGGCACCAAAGGCGTTTATTTAAAACAATTGCTACAGGATAAGCTCATTGAACATAAGCATTACATCGGTGTGCACGGTAAGGATATGCCCGAAATACTCAACTGGAAGTGGGGGAATTAAAAACAAACCTGGCCACAGGCTTAAAGCAAACTGAAGTAGCCGCCCTGCTCAAGCAATATGGTTATAATGAGATCGCGGAAAATAAATCCTATCCGCTGCTTAATTTTTTATCGAAATTTTGGGGGCTTACCGCCTGGATGCTGGAATTCATTGTGGTGCTATCTATCTTCCTTCATAACCTGTCAGACGCTTATGTTGTAGGCGGTTTATTGGTCCTGAACGCACTGATCAGTTTTACGCTGGAGCAAAGTGCCGCCAACGCGGTAGCGGAATTAAGAAAGAAATTACAGATCAATGTAAAACTGTTAAGGGACAGTATATGGAAAACAGCGCTTGCCCGCGAGCTGGTTCCGGGTGATATCATCCGGGTCAGGATCGGTGATTTTGTACCTGCGGACTTTGCCATTACGGACGGAGCTTTAAGTGTTGACCAGTCTGCTTTAACCGGCGAATCCGGCGAGGTTGATATGCCCACCGGCAAAACAGTCTATTCCGGTTCTATAGTCACCAGGGGCGAAGCTACGGGCATGGTCACTTTAACCGGGTTAAATACTTATTTTGGAAAGACAGCTGAACTCGTAAAGTCAGCCGCACCGAAATCGCATATTGATGAGGTATTGGCAAAAGTGGTAAAATGGCTGCTATTTATTGTGGCTGCTTTATTGATCGTTGCCTTTGTAGTATCCATCATCCGCGGCATGAATCCTTTACAGTTATTGCCTTTGATGCTGGTTTTATTACTGGGCGCTATCCCGGTAGCCCTGACCGCTATGTTTACCATCAGTATGGCGCTTGGCTCTAAAGAGCTTTCCGGGCAAGGTGTGTTGGTTACCCGTCTGAATGCGCCGAACGACGCGGCCAGTATGGATACTTTGTGCGTGGATAAAACCGGGACGCTTACTATAAATAAACTAACGGTAGCCAAACTGATCCCTGCTCCCGGATTTACCGAAGACCTGGTTCTGCTTTATGGCGCTTTAGCTTCGCAGGAAGCGGATCATGACGCGATTGATATGGCCATGATCGGATCAGCTAAAGAAAAGAAAGTCATCAATGACAGTTTTGTACAAAAAAGCTTTTTACCGTTCGATCCAAAAACAAGGAAAACGGAAGCAGCGATTACCAACGGTAACGATCAATTCAGAGTGATTAAAGGAGCGGCGGAAACCTTGTATCCATTATGTAAGCTGGATGCGATGGCCGTCGCTAACTGGAACAAACAGATCGATGACCTGGCTAAGTCCGGCTATCGCGCGATAGCGGTTGCGCAGGCAAAAGATAACAACACCCAGTTTGTGGGTTTGGTGGCGTTGCATGACCCTCCGCGTGCCGATTCCATGCAGATCATTAAAGACCTGGCAGCGCTGGGTGTAACGGTTAAAATGCTTACGGGTGACGCGCTGCCGATTGCCGAGGAAATGTCAAAGACCCTGCAAATCGGTGATAAAATATTAAATGCTTCAATTTTTAAGGATTGTTTAAGCGACCCAAAAAAAGCGATTGAATTATTGGAACAAAACAGCGGTTTCGCAGGCGTGTACCCGGAGGATAAATATAATATTGTCAAAACCTTCCAGGCCAACGGCCATATTGTTGGTATGACTGGCGATGGTGTCAATGATTCACCGGCTTTAAAGCAAGCAGAAGTAGGTATCGCCGTCAGCAATGCCACTGATGTGGCTAAAGATGCTGCCAGTATCGTGCTCACCAAAGAGGGCTTATCCAGTATTCCCGCACCAATCATCACTGGCCGTAAAATGTTCGAGCGGATCAATATCTGGATACTCAACAAGATCACCCGTTCGATCTTTAAAACCTGTTTCGTGGTGATCGCTTACCTTGTCTTTGGCAAATATATCATTTCGGCTTCTGCCATATTGATCATCATCTTTATGACCGATTTTGTAAAAGTATCGTTGGCAACAGATAACGTGCTCATTTCTAAGAAACCAGCCAAATGGAATATCAATGCCTTAGCCAAAGTTGGATTGATATTAGGTTTACTGATGACGATTGAGGCATTCCCTTTACTTTATTACGGTTTGCATCAGCTCAATCTTAATGTCAACAATGCTGCGCTAAGTACCTATAGCTTTGAAATCATTCTTTATTTTGGTTTGTTTTCGTTGTTTGTGGTGAGAGAAAAACGGCATTTCTGGAATTCATGGCCGAGTAAAACCTTGCTGTTCCTGATCATTGGAGATATGATCCTGGGCGTGATCCTGGTTACTTTTGGCTGGCTGTCCTTCACGGCACTACCGCTAATGGATACTTTGATCGTTATTGGCTATACCGCTGTCATTTCGTTTACTATAAATGACCTGCTTAAATTCGTACTCTTAAAAAGATGGCAAATGGATATGCCCTAATCTTTAGCAACACAAATGGCAATTGATTCATCGGAGCCCGCATCAATAGGCAAGCGGCTGGTGGTTAACCATGCGGACAACTTTCCCCACCATGTCTTCTAAATCAAAAGGTTTACGGATATGATCATTGGCTTCGCACTCCGCAGCGATCAGCTCGATATCATTGGCCGTGGACAGGATGATTACCGGGATTGCTGCTAAAGCGGGTACTTGTTTGATCTTCCTGCACAGGCGATGTCCGGGGCGGCTATTGATAAATTCATCCAGCAGGATCACATTCGGCCCAAACGGGATGATCTCTGATAGATCTTCCGGTTCTGGGATGCTGAGCGTCTCCAAACCCTCTTCTTGTAAAATAAACTCTACGATATGCCGGATATCCTGGTCATTCTCAATAATTAACACCTTCTTCTTCACGCTCGGGGATTTCTTGCAAAGATAACTCTTTTAAACTCAATAAGTGAAAGCGTCGCTACAACGCTATAATTTACCCGCGCTTCCTTCCAGGTGCCGGTATACCGTGCTCATTGTTATTGTTTACTGATTATATCTGCTATCGCGATGGGAAAGCATTTCAATCCACAACTCAGGTATAGCGTTTCATGCACTGTAGTATCTGGTAGTTTTTGTGGCCTGTGCTGCCAGGCCCTTCATCAAACCGATGTTTTGCGGCCACTGTTTAAGAATTCGGTTTATTGATCCCATAATTACTGCGAGCATACTCATCCGGAGATTCAATAATTTTTGCAATAAATGTTGCAAGGCTTTTTTGTGAGATCACAGACCCTTTTTCTTGTTCACCTTTTTTGGTGAGTTCATAATCCACTTCATTCACATTGGTGAACCAAGTAGGCCTCAAAATAGCATAGTCAAGATCAGAGGCCTCGAAAACATCGGTCGCAGCACGATAGGGTTTTAAAACCGGTCTTAAAGGTGTATCATAAATACCTATTGAGCTAATGAAGATGATTTTTTTAATGCCACTTTCATTCATCGCCTTTACAATATTTTTCGCCATTGATTCAAGGTCGCCTGCCAAATTTGCGTAAACGATGTCCTGATCGGATATCGCGGCTTTAAGCTGATTATAGTTCAAAACATCCCCTTCAATAATATTGACTTTTGAACCTTCAGTCTTACCTAACCGGCTTTTGTTACGAAGAAACAAGGTTAGATTAACATCCTCATCTCCCACTAATATCTCGGTTACCTTTTTTGCAATGTTGCCACTTGCTCCGAGTATGATTACATTTTTCATAATTCATTTTTTAATGAATGGATAAGGCTGATCCGAAAACTCCGGGTCGGTCTGCTGCAATTTGGATTCGTGATTGGGCAATAATTGCTCATGGTTCCTGATCGCGTCTTTAGTTAACTTTAGCTTTTCCATCAGTAGGTTATGAAAGGGCGTTATATTCTTCATCAGTAACCCGTTCCAGCCATTTTACCGGGCCTTGAGGTGAGTTATTAGTAATTACGATATGAGTAAAGCTGCTATCTTTGGCAGCGCCATGCCAATGTTCAACTTCAACAGGTATAACTACCACGTCGCCTTTAGCCAGTGGCCTTGCGGGCTGTCCTCGTTCCTGGTAATAACCTTTGCCATCTGTAATCAATAAGATCTGCCCTGTAGCGTGCGTATGCCAGTTATTGCGGCAGCCCGGCTCAAAAATCACGTTGCCTACACTGTATGTGCCGGTCTGATCTTTAGGTACTAATATGTTAACCCAGGCAGTCCCATTAAAGTAATCTGCCGGGCCTTGATTCCCTTTAGGGAAAATTGCGTTCTGTTCTTCAGTATTCATAGTATTTGTTTTTTATCGTTATTCAGACATGCTTAGTAAGCCAGCATCTAATCTGTCGCCTTGCACGTTAATTTTCGCCAATTCGTTGTCGATCTCTTTGAGATCTTCAGCCGTTAATTCCAGATCAATAGCTTTCAGGTTATCGTCAATATATTCAACCTTATCCATTCCAGGAATAGGTACTATCCACGGGTTTTGTGCCAATAGCCAGCCAAGTGCAATTTGCACCGGATTAGCGTTCTTTTTCGCAGCGATGCTGCGCAACATATCTACCACCGGCATATTGGCTTTTATATTTTCAGGCGTAAAGCGTGGGAAGTTGGCTCTCAAATCGGTGCTGCTATCAAACTTGGTATTGGTATCAATGCTACCTGTCAGGAAACCTGTGCCCAACGGGCCCCATGGTACAAACCCGATCCCCAACTCCAGGCAGGTAGGTAATACTTCTGCTTCAGGCTCTCTTGTCCAAATGGAGTATTGATTTTGAACCGCTGCAACCGGATGTATTGCATTGGCACGGCGAATGGTTTGAGCGCCTGCTTCTGAAAGGCCGTAGTATTTTATTTTGCCCTCCTGTATTAAATCCTTTAAAGTGCCTGCAACATCTTCAATAGGTACGTTAGGGTCTACCCGGTGTTGATAAAACAGATCGATGTGATCCGTCCTTAATCTTTTTAGAGATGCTTCTGCCACTGCTCTTATATTTCCCGGTCGGCTATCCACACCCGTGATCTGGTTATTTTCCAGTTTAAAGCCGAATTTAGTGGCTATGACCACATTCTTGCGTAATGGTTCCAATGCTTTTCCCACCAATTCTTCATTGGTATAGGGGCCGTATCCTTCGGCGGTATCAAAAAAAGTGATACCCCGTTCAACGGCTGCCCTGATTACCGCAACACCATCATTGATATTACGCGCGGGGCCGGTACCGAAGCTTAGGTTCATACAGCCCATACCTAAAGCGGATACTTCCAATCCGCCGTTTCCTAATTTTCTTAATTTCATTTTTCTATTTGTGCTATAATTAGTTGCCTACCCGTTTTTGTAAGTGTTCCGGGTAGCGCGCGCCTTCAATTTTGATTTTTGAAGCCGCTTCTTCAATTTGTTGCAGGTCTTCGGTAGTTAATTCGATATCTGCTCCACCGATATTTTCTTCCAGACGGTGTATTTTGGTAGTTCCCGGTATAGGTACGATCCAGGGCTTTTGAGCAAGCAACCATGCAAGTGCAATTTGAGCCGGGGTAGCTTCTTTCTCCTGTGCAATTTTGGTTAGCAGGTCCACCATTACCTGGTTGGCCGTTCTTGCATCTGTCGAGAAGCGTGGTACGATATTGCGAAAATCTGTTTTATCAAAGGTGGTATCTGCGTTGATCGCACCTGTCAGAAATCCTTTACCTAATGGACTGAACGGCACAAAGCCGATACCTAATTCTTCCAGGGTCGGCAGAATTTCTTTTTCAGGCTCACGCCACCATAAAGAGTATTCGCTTTGTAAAGCGGTTACTGGTTGAACAGCGTGTGCTTTACGGATAGATTGCGCGCCTGCTTCCGACATACCAAAGTGTTTTACTTTGCCTTCCTGTATCAATTCTTTAACAGTACCTGCAACATCTTCCATAGGAACATTCGGGTCAACACGATGCTGGTAGAAAAGATCGATATAGTCAGTTTTGAGACGCTTCAATGATGCTTCAGCAACTTCCCTTATGCGTTTTGGGCTATACTGTCCAGGCCTGCTTTTGAATCGCCGCCGGCAAATCCAAATTTGGTAGCAATAACCAGCCGATCACGAAATGGTTGAAGTGCTTCGCCCAATAGTTCCTCGTTGGCAAACGGGCCATAGGCTTCGGCAGTATCAAAAAAGGTAACACCTTTTTCTACAGCAGCATGCAGCAATTTGATCGCATCATTTTTATCAGCAGCTGGTCCATAGCCAAAACTTAGCCCCATGCAGCCCAATCCCAATGCAGACACTTCCAGTCCGCTGTTCCCTAATTTTCTTGTTTTCATGTTCGTTATGCTTTATTTAATAGGTAGATGTCGTATGTAAATTCACCAATTTCCACTGGCTGTTTTTCATGGTATAAACTTCTGTGTAGATCAATTTGTAAATGCTGCCGCCATTGACGGTAAAATCCGCTTTTCCTACAAGTACTGCGGTATCGCCATATACCTTTACCGCTGCCTCGCGTTGGTCGATACGGTTATAAACAAAACTTTTTGACCGCAGTTGACCGATCCACTCGGCCTTGGTAGTCCGCTGCCCGGTGATATGAATGAATACCAACTCATCATCAAACAGGTCAGCTATCCGATCTATTTTACCTTCCGTTTTCCAGCGGAACTTGTCTAATGATAATTGCAGGATTTCAGCTTCAGCACCCATGGTATATATGTTGTTATTTTATGATACAAAGGTCGGTCCTTATAATCGTATTGAAGTTATACAGATCACTGCATTACCTACCATTATCACTGATCATTATCGACGGCTGCCGATCCACTTTACTATAGCAGGGTCGCGGTGGTCAAAGAAGGAACTTGCCTTTTCGTCAAGCGTTTTAATCTGCTCCATATCATTTGCAGTTAATTCAAAATCAAATACATCAAAGTTTTGCTCTACGCGCTCTTTGGTCACTGATTTGGGGATTACAACGACATTACGCTGTATCATCCAGCGCAGCACCACTTGGGCAATGGATTTGTTATATTTTTTACCAATGCCTGCTAACAATTCATTTTTAAACAGATTGTTTTTTCCTTCGGCAAAAGGCCCCATGATTCCAGTTGTACGTTGTTTTCCTGAAGGAATTGCTGCGTTTCTATCTGTTGGTGGAAAGGGTGCGTTTCAATCTGATTAACGGCGGGTACCACTTTATTGAAAATGATAATATCCATCACCCGGTCTGGCTGGAAATTACTAATGCCGATTGCCCGTATTTTGCCGCTTTCGTAAAGTTCTTCCATGGCCCGCCATGAACCATGCACATCGCCGTAGGGCTGATGGATCAGGTACAGATCAAGATAATCCAGTTGCAACTTATTTAACGATTCTTCAAAACCTTGTTTGGCTTTTTCATAACCTGCATGTGAAACCCACAACTTGGTGGTGATAAACAAATCTTTACGGTCAATACCACTTTTACTGATGGCTTTACCCACAGCTTCTTCATTTTGATAAGCGGCAGCTGTATCAATGGAACGATATCCTGTTTCAAGCGCTGTTAAAACACTTTTTTCACATTCTGCGGCATCAGGGATCTGATAGACGCCGAAACCTAATATGGGCATTTTAACCCCGTTGTTTAATGTTACTTTTTGCATGTTTATAGAGATTGATGGTTTAATTTACTATTGTATAGTAGTGTAGTGCAAAGTTCCGGCCTCTTTTCTGCCTTTCACTTATACGGATCACTGTATTACCTACCAATATCACTTATTCAACAAGTGTTTTACTTAAAACAATAGATGAAGCATTAACTTTGAATGAGTTAAAGAAGAAAATGATGGAAGATGTAATAAAATTTGATACAGTTGGTCAGTACAACGCATTCAACAACAACGAAACGCTGCATCCGCAGGTGAGTGTGATTGACCTATCAAAATCAAACAGGAGACATAACGCTCGTCAGAATTTCGGATTTTATACGGTGTTTTTAAAGGAAATTAAATGCGGCAACTTAAAATATGGCTGCAATTATTATGATTATGAAGAAGGTACTTTGGTTTTTATAGGGCCGGGGCAGGTAATTGGTATTGAAAACAACGGTGAATATTTCCAGCCACATGGTACTGCTTTAATTTTCCACCCTGATCTGATCAAAGGCACCGCGCTCGCGCGTCATATCCAGGATTATTCTTTCTTTTCATACGACATACATGAAGCGCTTCATTTATCTGAAAGCGAAAAAAAGGTAATTTTAGATTGCATATCGAAGATCAGATATGAGTTGGAGCATGCCATAGATAAGCACAGCAAAACACTGATCGTAACCAATATAGAGTTGTTTTTGAACTACTGAGTGCGCTTTTATGACCGCCAGTTCATTACACGTGAAATTGCATATAAAGGCATATTACAACGGTTTGAAGACCTCTTAACCGAATATTTTCAATCGGACAAACCTCAAACTATAGGTCTGCCGTCTGTGACCTATTGCGCAGAACAATTAAATCTCTCCGCCAATTACTTTGGCGATTTGATTAAGAAGGATACCGGCAAATCCGCCCAAGAATACATCCAGTTAAAATTGATGGATGTGGCCAAAGAGAAAATATTTGACAAGAACAAATCTGTGAGCGAGATCGCTTATGAATTGGGTTTTAAATATCCGCAGCATTTTACGCGTGTATTTAAGCAGCGAGTAGGTTATACACCTAATGAATATCGGTCACTGAATTAGATATTTTGATTGATAAACTTTTGGGTTATATCAGCATCCTCTGTTTTAACCGTGCATCATCTAAGACAAAGCCTTTGACGATATATTCCCTAAGTGTTTTAGTTGCCCATATACTGTGGGAGTGAAGAGAAGAAAAAAAAACATTTAACGCCATTAAAGTACTCAAATTATTGGCCCCCCAAAAATTAGTGCCGACCTTGAAAATTTAAAGGAATACCTGAAGAGAGAAAAGGAGTGCAATCGAACCCTTGATACCCTTTCTGATGTTTTTAGATAATATTAAAATTATTAATAATCAATTTTTACATGTTTATAAAGGTGAAATTGTTTTTTTTGAATAAAATTGATTAATGCTGAAATTTATAACTTTTGAGAAGCATCATGATTTATATGAAACTTAATGAAAGCCGAAGGGGTTAATCGAATTTTGATTAAATGGTTAATCAGTCCAAATACTTTATGATCCCGCTGAGCTTGTATGCGGTTTTATCAATTATATAATAAATTTCGATATTTTAAGCAACTAATCTTTTTCAAATTTTCCCGTCTTCTTACTCAAAACTATCTTATACAATATCAGCTCCATTTCAAAGCCAATATCGCTCGCATCGCTTGTAAATCCATGCGATGGTTGAGCAGTTTCGCCCCGCATAAGCGGCATTACCCGGTTAATGATCTTTTGCATGGCCTGTTCGCGTTCCAACATATCGGTTATCTCTTCAAATCTCCCCCAACAGATTACACTTTCCCAGTTTTGCAGGTTGGTAATGGCATCAGCCTGAAAACATACCTCAGGATTTTTTCGCATCATATCTATTTTCATGCCGTTAGCCGAATGTGCGTATACGTTTATACCATCATAAACATAATTTACCGGTACAATATAGGTTATACCATCTGCATGGCAGCCAATGCGGCCAACAGGCAGTTCCCTTAGCAGGGTTTCAATCTGATCTTCGTTTAATGCTCCTAACATGAAACAAACTTCTTCAATATATAGCTATCCATCAATGATGATAAACATCTGAAAGAGTGACGGGTATCACTCTTTGCTTTTTTAATTAACAGCAGATTTGTATATCATGAAAACGTTCCTCTTCCCAACAGATTTTTCAGCTAATGCAAAGCACGCGCTGAATTATGGCTACAGCCTGGCCAAACAGGTTAAGGCAAATATGATCATTTGCAACACGATAATAGAACCTGCGGAAATACCACAAGCCGGGCTGGTTAGCTGGCCAATGGAAGAGTCGGACTTACTGCAAGATGATAGTAACAGGGAATTAAAATTACTGAAGGAACAAATGGAGAATAAAGAAGAAACAATCAGTTTCAATCCTTCCATTACCTGTATAAGTGAAGCCGGAACTGTGACTGATATGATAAATAGGGTGGGGCATCAGAACGATGTTGGCCTGGTTATTATCGGCACACATGGCAGCAGCGGTTTGAGCACTTTGCTTTTGGGCGACCATAGCCGGGAAATAATTGATGAAATTAAGAAGCCACTATTGCTTGTGCCACCGGCCGCTAAAATAAAGCCGGTGAAAAAAATCGCCTTTGCTACGGATTTTAAAGATCCGGTAAAGGATATGGAGTGTATTCATCTATTAATAACACTGGCAAGGCCGCTCAATGCCGAAATACTGATCACCAATATTTTTGATGAGGAAGAGCATGCCGTGGAATGGTTCATGAATGAACTGGCTAATAAATCCAACTATTCGCACATCTATTACAGGGTGGTTAAAGCTTATCATCCCGTTTCGGGATTGGATTGGTTGTGTGAACATGGCGATATTGACATGCTGGCCATGGTGCACCGTTCTCATAATTTTATCGACAGCCTTTTCAGAGGGAGTCAAACTCAAAAAATGGCAAATCATATTGTAATCCCCTTACTCGTTTTTCCTGCAATTTAAAAACACCTATTATGAAAAATTCAAATAATCAAAATGTTTATCTGGTTGGCGGCGGTATAGCTTCTTTAGCCAGCGCCGCTTACTTTATTAAAGAAGGTGTGCCCGGAAATCATATTACTATTTATGAAGAATTGGAAATACCCGGTGGTAGCCTTGATGGTTCCGGCTCGCCCGAAAATGGTTACGTACTTAGAGGAGGGCGTATGCTCAATTTTAGCTACGTGTGTACTTATGATCTTTTTTCATTTATCCCATCGCTTACCAACCCAAAGCTCACTGTTTATGAGGAGATACAAGCTTTCAATAAAAGGATAACTACTCATGCAAATGCCCGGGTTATTGCTGATGGTAGAATTGAAGATGTTAGCACAATGGATTTCAGTAACCAGAACCGTTTGGACCTGGTGGAAATGATGGCAGTAAGCGAGGAGCATTTAGGTTCAAAACGGATAGATGATTGGTTTGGCGATGATTTTTTTAAAACCAACTTTTGGTACATGTGGGATACCATGTTCGCTTTTCAGCCATGGCACAGTGCGGTAGAATTTAAGCGTTATCTGCACCGTTTTATCCATGAATTTGAACGCATAAATACGCTGGCAGGGGTAGATCGTACACCTTACAATCAATATGATTCGCTGGTGAAGCCATTGATTAAATGGTTACGCGAGCAAGGTGTGCATTTTGAAATGGGAGCAGAAGTTACGTGTGTTGATTTTACAAATTTTCGTGGTGTCGAAATGGTTAAGTGTATCCACTATATTCAGCATGAAAATGAAAAAGAAGTACATTTTGGGCCTGATGACCTGTTACTGGTAACCATAGGATCCATGACCGCCGATTCCAGTTTAGGGTCGATGCGATCAGCGCCAAAACTCATCACAGATAAAGCTGACGGTAGCTGGAAATTATGGCACAATATTGCAAAATATAAACCCCAGTTTGGCCGCCCATTTATTTTCGACAGTCGGATAAGTGAATCAAAATGGGAATCATTTACCGTAACCTGCCAGGGAACTGAGTTTTTTGACCTGATGGAACAATTTACCGGTAATGTAGCAGGTACGGGTGGCCTGGTTACTTTTAAAGATTCTAATTGGCTGATGTCGGTTGTTTTGCCTCATCAGCCGCATTTTATTGGGCAGCCCGAGAATGTTACTGTGTTTTGGGGATATGGTTTATTTCCTGATAATGAAGGGAACTTTGTGAAGAAAAAAATGTCGGATTGTACAGGAGCAGAGATCATGACCGAGTTGCTGGCTCATTTAAGGTTTGATAATGTAACCGAACAATTATTAAAAACCAGCAATTGCATACCCTGCATGCTGCCCTATATTACCAGTCAGTTTTTAACACGTACAAAGGGCGACCGCCCGGAAGTAGTACCGGAGATCTGCCAAAATATAGCGTTCATAGGTCAGTTTGCCGAGGTACCTGATGATGTGGTTTTTACGGTTGAATATTCTGTAAGAACTGCACAAACCGCAGTTTATACTTTATTGGGGCTTGATAAAAAACCAACGCCCATGTATCACGGAGATCATCACTTGTCTGTATTATTTGATGCTGCGAAAACACTTTTAACTTAGCCAACCATGAAGAATTCAAAGAAAGTAATTAAAATATCACCGAGCCTGATTCCCTATTACCAGAGGTATCAGGCCAGACGGATTTCCTGGAGCGCAGCTCAAATATCATTGGTCATACCTGTAAAGAGCTGATCAATTATGCCGATATTTATAGTATGTTAAGGCATCTCGGTACTAGACGCACCTACGCGCATAATGTTAAATTAGCATCGCTGCTTTGTATAACTGCAGGGTTTGTAAATGCCGCGGGGTTTTTAGGTTTTTCGGTATTAACCACCAATGTAACCGGGCATGCCGCCTTATTTGCCGAAAGAATTGCCATGCAGGATTGGAAAACTGCCCGTGTAGTGGCGCTTTGGATGTTCCTGTTTTTGGCGGGTGCCTTTATTTCAAGCGTTATCGTTTCTTTTATCGGGCGAAACCAACGATTCTCCTATGTAATTCCCATACTGATAGAAATAGTAATTTTACTTGGCGTAGCCGTGTTTGGTTATAAATATGATCAAAGCCTCGTATGCTGCTGTTAAAGAATTAGTTAACGTGTTGTGATATAATATTAAAACTGAATTATGAGAAATGCCCGTCTGCTTAATGCCGACGGGCATTTTTTATTTAACAGATATAGATTAATGTGTCCTTAATCATTTGTAAGCGTGATGCTTATCAAATGTTACGGGCGTGCAGGCAGGTACATTTGTTCTATATCATTCTACTTAAAAAATTAAAGATGAAAGCATTAGTGTATTACGGCCCGGGAAAAAAATCGTGGGAAGAGCAGCCAAAGCCGGCAATCAAGGAATCAACCGATGCTCTTGTAAAGATCCTTAAAACAACCATCTGCGGAACAGATCTGCATATTATGAAAGGTGACATGCCTGAAGTTGCATCAGGAAGAATATTAGGGCATGAAGGTGTAGGTATTATAGAAGAGGTGGGAAGTTCGGTGAGTAACTTTAAAAAAGGCGATCATGTGATCATTTCCTGTGTTACCTCATGCGGTAAATGTGAATATTGCAAAAAAGGTATGTACTCGCACTGCGAGAAGGGAGGATGGATCTTAGGCTATATGATTGATGGCACCCAGGCTGAATATGTAAGGATACCTTATGCTGATAATAGCCTTTACCCAATACCGGCAGGCTCAGACGAAGAAGCATTAGTAATGCTGAGTGATATATTACCCACCGGTTTTGAATGCGGCGTGTTAAACGGGCAGGTAAAACCAGGTGATACCATTGCCATAGTAGGCGCCGGCCCGGTAGGTATGGCCGCCTTGTTAACATCCCAGTTTTATACCCCGGCAGAAATTATTGTGATCGATCAGGATGATAACCGCCTGGCAGTTGCCAAAACCTTTGGCGCCACACATACCATCAACAGTGCCAAAGAAAATGCTATTGAAAAAGTAATGGCCCTTACCAATAACAGGGGTGTTGACACGGCTATTGAAGCCGTAGGGGTACCGCCAACATTTGAACTGTGTGAAGAGATCATCTCGGCTGGCGGCCATATTGCCAATATTGGTGTGCACGGCAAAAGCGTAACGCTACATATGGAAAAGCTTTGGGACAGGAATATCTCTATCACCACCAGGTTAGTGGATACCGTTACTACGCCCATGCTTTTTAAAACAGTTCAGTCAAAAAGAATTGAGCCAAAGAAATTAATCACCCACCGCTTTAAGCTCGATCAAATGATTGAAGCCTATGACACTTTTGAGCATGCCGCAAGAGAAAAAGCTTTAAAAGTATTACTTGAAAATTAAGAACACATACCTCAATTAAAATATCATGAAAAATAACATTAAACAAACCCTGCTACTTACAGCGGTCTTTATCCTGGCATTTGGCAGCCTGCTGCACGCGCAATCGATATATAAGATCAGCAACTCAAAAGATATGGACATGAAATTGTCCGGCACATCAACCCTGCATAGCTGGACGATGGATGCAAAAAGCTTTTCGGGCGATGCGGATTTTCATTTTGAATCAGGCAGCCAGCTGTCATCCGTTAAATCGCTCACTTTTACATTGGCAGTAGCGGATCTGAAAGGCAGTGAAGGTGGTTTGAATAAAAACGCTTACAAGGCGTTAAAAGCCAAAGATTATAAGGACATCGATTATAAACTCCTGTCAGCTACTATCACACCTGAAAAGAATAACAAATACCTGATAAAAGCACGTGGCAACCTTACCATTGCCGGAGTAACCAAAGAGGTAACCATGGACGTAGAGTGTGTTGTTAACCCGGATGCCACCATTACCTGCACCGGGTCTGAAAAACTGAACATGACAGATTATGCCGTAAAGCCACCAACCTTTATGCTGGGCGCCATGAAAACCGGTGATGCTATCACCCTAAATTTTACGCTGGTTTACAAAAAGACCATTTAATAAAACTCACTCAATATTAATCTACCTACAAAATGAAAATTAAACTTATCCTGCTTTTATGCCTGGTTACCGGTGTGGTAAAAGCGCAGCAGGAACAATTGCAATATTTCCGCCCAAACGATATGCGCGGTATTAACGTTTTTGAAACGCCTAAAACAGATACGATCCCGTTTACAGGGTTAAAAGTGAAGGTTGGCGGCAATTTCGAGATGGAATTTCAGGCGTTGAGAAATTTCAACACAGCTACACCGATGACAAAAACAGGTTTTACCGGCAATGTTAACAGTTTAGAGCCGCTTACTAATGGTTTTGCATTACCCATGGCTAACCTCAATGTAGATGCCCAACTGGAAGACGGTGTACGTATGAACATTACCGTGTACCTGGCATCAAGGCATCATGAAGATACCTGGGTAAAAGGTGGATATATTCAATTTGATAAACTACTATTCCTTAAAAGCGACCTGATCAATAATATAATGAAAAGTGTTACTATTAAAGTTGGCCAGTTTGATGTGGATTATGGCGATCAGCATTTTAGGCGATCAGATGGGGGTAATACCATCTATAATCCATTTATAGAGAATTATATTATGGATGAATTTGCTACCGAGATCGGTGCGGAGGTTTATGTGCATACGCATTCAGGTTTCTTTATTATGGGCGGTATGACTAACGGCGAACTGGATGCAACTGTAGTTGCAGGTACAAAAATTGATTCTGCGACCAACAAAGCCAATCAATACGATCCTGCTTTTCACGGAAAGATAGGCTTTGATAAACAGGTGAATAAGGATTTACGGGTAAGAATCACCGGGTCGGCTTATACCGTACACAGTGCTAACAGCAGCACTTTGTTTGGTGGAGACCGTACCGGTTCACATTACTTCAACGTGATGGAAAATCAAAATATAGCCAATGCCACAACTATCACCAATGAAAATGATTACAGTCCGTTCTCCGGGCGCTTAAATCCGGGATTTAGCGAAGAGGTGAATACTGCAATGATAAATTTATTCCTGAAATATAAAGGGCTTGAATTTTTCGGAACAGCAGAAGATGCTAAAGGCCGGGCGATAACAGAAGTAGATCAGCGCAAGGCAACTCAATATGCCGCAGACCTGATCTACAGGTTCCCGCAGGGTAAAGAAAACTTTTGGGTTGGGTTTCGTTACAATACCGTAACCGCTTTGCTGCAGGGTTATACATCAAATATTACAGTTAACCGCGAAGCAGGCTCGTTAGGCTGGTTCATCACTAAAAACATAATGGCTAAGGCCGAGTATGTGAACCAGAATTATGAAGGTTATCCATCTGCCAATATACTTAACGGCGGAAATTTTCATGGCGCAGTATTAGAGGCTTCTATCGGATTCTGATCATGACTTGCAAAATAATTATTGGATTGTTACTGATGAGCCTTACTGTAAGTGCTCAAACCAAATGGCTCATCAGCGAAAATAGCAGCCTGGGTGTAAAAGGGAGCACTAATATTGATAAGTTCTCCTGTGGTATCCCCAGTTGCAACCAGTCCGATACCTTAACGGTTTGGAAAAGCGAAAAAGGAGTAGTGCTGACCGGTAGTATTGACCCGACTGTGCTTAGTTTTGATTGCCATAAAAAAATGATGACGCATGATCTGCAGAAAACTTTACAAGCCAAAAAATATCCGAAACTTCATATCCGCTTTTTATCGTTAAGCGAATTACCACAACTTTCCAATAAACCAGTATCCATTACCGGGCAGGTGGAGATCGAGATAGCAGGGGTTAAGAAGTTGTATCTGATCAACTATGAAATTTCAGCTGATTCAGCTAAAGTAATACAATTGCTTGGGACAAGAAACCTGGATTTTTCAGATTTTAATTTAGTTCCCCCGCAAAAACTCAGTGGTATAATAAAAACTAAAGATCTGTTATCAGTTGAATTTCAACTTAAAATGAAAGCGATATGAACCCTATGAAAAAAATGTTTTGTCTCTTATTATTGACTGTATTGCTGATACCATCTCAATTAATAGCGCAAAATAGTATTGTTTTGGCCATAAAAAACCAGCGGGCGAGTTTATATTATCCGCTTTTAGTTGAACGCTTTTATCAGCAAAATGGCAATAAATTAGCCTGGATAGCGCCCGATACAGTGAAAACACATGCCTGGGATGCCATGCTGTTATTGGATTGTATAAAACAATACGGGTTAAATCATGACGACTATCACCCGGATCTGTTACTATATCCAACCCTACATCGGCTTATTGAAAACGGCAACGATAAGGAAAGAGCAAGCTATGATGTTTTACTAACTGATGCTATGATCCGTTTGATCAATGATTTGCACTATGGTAAACTTAACCCTGTTTACACCGGGGCAAAAATTAACAAGGCTACACAATTTAAAGCTGATGGTATATTATCAATGGCACTACAAAGCAATGGTTTTCTAAACTGTATTGAGGAAGTACAGCCTAATTCTAAATTATATGTTGATCTCCAGGATCATATGCGGCTTTTAGTAGGCCAGCGAAGCGGTGATTGTTATGTAATACCTCAGGGGCTCATTCGTAAAATGGCAATTAACATGGAACGAATGAGATGGATAAATACCACTGGCATACAAGTGCATCTTACATTAATAGTTAAGGACGGGGTGGTTATTAATTATAAAGACATATATAAGCAAGATGAGCGATTGGAAATGATACTGTACAATGAGAAACGAGCAACAAAAATAGATCTGAAACTTAATAAATTATCGCCTGAGCGTTTATAGCTAAATAAATGTTGAAATAGTGTTGGCAGGTCCTCTATATCCTTGCCTTATATTACGGTAATAGCAGCAGTGGTAGTTTTTTGTGATACCTCGTGATAACCTACTACCACTATATTGTCCAGATCTTTTTTAGATGCCTGAAGGGTACATCGACAACAGTTCTGGCAAGCGTTATTAACAGCTAATCAAACGATTGTGTAAACCCATTAAAAATTTAACTAATGAGAAATATTGATAGGGGTAAATTAAGAATCAATTTATTAAACAATACATGTTGTTTAAATTTCATGGGAGAATGGTTAGCCGCGTAGGGGAATCGAACCCCGGGTAACTTCTCATAATGAACTTGAAATGTGATTTGCCGCCAAAGGTGAACGTTCAACCGCATTTTCTAACACATCCAATTTGGTAATGACTGGTAAAGGCGGCTATGTAAATGTTTCTGCAGCGTTTCTGTTTTTAAGCGTATAAAAGCATCTTCAATTTTTCAAAACGTGTATTTGATTAATAAATGCTTCGAATTAGCAGCATTAGTACTTTTGGGAATCTTGCTTTCGATTTATTCGGAATCCAATGCATTTTGTAGAACGGTTCCCCAAAGTAAATAGCCTTTTTTATTAAGATGAAGACCATCAGCAATATAATAATTAGAGTCCGGTTCGCCTTCACCATTTAACATCGGCGTAAAAATATCCACCCACCTCCAATTCGAATGATTATTAATTTCTTTGGAGATAAGTTCGTTTGTGTATCTAAACTGATCAATAAGTGCCCAGCGAGCAATACTTGGCTTTAATGAAATAAAATAACAGGGGATTGAGCCGTATTTCTTTCTTACTCGTTCTACTAATTCCTCAAAAAACAGGCACACCTCTTGAGGATGTCGCCCATCCGCCAGATCGTTATCGCCGGCATAAATAATTATTCGTTTGGGATCATAGCCAGACATAATCCGGTTAAAAAACCAAGCGCAAGAACCAAGGGTAGAACCGCCAAAACCAAGGTTTACGGTGCTTGAATTTTTAAAATCAACAGCGAGGTCTGTCCATTGCCTAATAGATGAGCTCCCATAAAATAATGTATCAGGCGTATAAGTTAACGCGGCACGTTCCTTTTCCAAACGTTGTATCTCATCTTCATACCAAAGCATATCATTGCGGTTAAGGTGCCAAACCTAATTAAATGATTTCGGAATAAATTATTTAAACCCATTCAAAATTATCACTGATAGGTTTTTATTGATAGTTAGCCATCAAACAAAATTTATGATATTTCTTTGCAGTATTTTTCATTAAAATACGTAGTTGTAAGCCCTAATAAGATTTCTATTTTTTTTTTCGAACCTTAATGAAAACAGTAAATTTTTGATTATTTTAGAAGTGTCAAAAATCCTTTGGCCAATTCAGTACTCTTCTTGGTATTCAGTAATAAATAGGATTGAACATATAACAGCTATGTTTTAATTTACAGTATCGCAAGGCTTACAAATTGTGCAGTTTGGTTGATGAAAAAAAACTAATTATTGAATAATTCCTTGCTGGACTTGAAGTCGCAGGTGTTTGTAATTAGGATGGAAGATTTTGTGATCAGCTTAAATAAAATGGACTAATACTGTTGAATAATAAAGCTATTAATAACACTATAAACGAATCCACGCAAAAAAGATCTATGCAAGAATTCATGTATACTAAAGAGACGGCAGAAGCGGCAAACGATAATTTTGAATTTGAAGTAAATCAGTTTTTGCGTAATTGGATTTTTGAACATGAAGGTGAAACGCTACTTCGGTTCGAGCAAACCTTAGAGGAATATTTGTCAAATAATGCGTTACGCGATTTTTTCCTGCACTCGGTTCATCCGCTGAAACAACTGTTGCAACAAAAGACAATTTCTTGTCATTTAGGAAGAGGCGTAAGTGAGGTCTATTTTAACCCAACCACCGGAGATCCCTTATTCGCTTCAACAGAACAGCGTATATACAATCTTGCTCATAGGATGGATAGTGAAAAAATGCATATTCCGTTCCGTTCTTTACATCCGTGTAAGCAAACCGAAGCAGGCGATAATTCAGATATTAGCACTTACCCAGCTGAATCAGAGCAGATACGCTACAATAGTGGCAATCATTTCACCAGCCGCCCGGCGAATGGGAATGTATTTGATGAAAACAGTAAGCGGTGCTCAGCAAAGTCGGGCGGCAGCTTAAATGTTATATTCAAACGAGGGTTTTTGGAAGATCGCTTACAAGATGTTAAAGAACTGATAATAGCATCACAGCAAGCTGGTGAAAAAGAGTTGCAATTCTTTGTAATTTGCAGTCGGCATTCGCCTGAAGAGGGACATTTTGGAACGTCTTTGGTCATCATGGATCCCAAAAGCCCTCATTTTCCATTACGTGTATTAGTCTGCGACACTTTGCTGAAGGGTCTTCCCCAACATCCGCGTTGGTGGAATCATTTTGTTGCAGAATATTCTAATGTATTTGGTAATGCGATAGGTGAAATCCTTGAAGATCTTTCACACCCTTTACAAAAAGTAAATATTAAAGGGGATGATCCCTTTAGGCATGATTGGGATTGTCCATATTACGTAACCAGTATGACTGATGCCTTGGCTGATCTAATTCTAAGAGACCCAGTATTGATGTTAACCGGCGGTTTACATGAGATCCATAATGAGATGAAAAAGTTAATGCAGGATTATTACATGCCCAATTTAACACTTAAAGACAGACAAGATATAAAATACATAAACAGTTTAAAACGGTGGAATAGCGGGCAGGTATTAATAAAAGAATTAATATCCGATATTACACGGAACTCGTCCTACGAAGTTTAAATGATTGCATTGATGCAAGCATTAGCTGCTCTAATTAAGTTAAAAATTTAAACGCTTCCGTTAATAGTAAATTCGAATTTCACCCAAGACCTTGCAATGATTTATTCATTTCTTAACCCATTTACAGGATTTTCAGTAGCTGGCCTGATCGTTCGGAAACTAATAGTTGCCAATGCAATTAACATAGCGCCGGCACCTGCTAATATAAATATCCAAAAGCTCAGGTTGGTATGATAGGCAAAATTTTGTAGCCACTTGTGAATAAAGAACCAGGCGATAGATAGGCGACGATATTAGCAAGTAATTGTAGGTGGTATTTATGTAAATTACTGACAATCAATAATTTGCAATTTAAACTATAGACACGAAGGGGTTCGAATACGTAATTAATTGATTTTCAAATATTTATGGAATCTCAAAATAAAGATAAAACACCGTAATTCATTAATATAAAGTATTGAATATCAATGAATTACGGTGTTTTAAAGTGGAGCCGGAGGGATTCGAACCCTCGTCCAAACATGGTATAAGGTAAGCTTTCTACATGCTTAGCTTCTGTTTAATTGTAGGGAAGGGGAAGGCCAGTTGCTTGCCTGTACCGTCTTCCTTAGG
>JAMFSA010000139.1 GCA_026225055.1 Mucilaginibacter xinganensis
AAATCGCCTTATATTTGCATTCCTTTTTGGGATGGATAACAAACCATAGGAGATTGCCTGATAGTATAATGGTAGTACGACGGTTTTTGGTACCGTTTGTCTAGGTTCGAATCCTGGTCGGGCAACACAAAATGATTTCGGATTTCGGATTGATAATTTCGGATTTAGTCTGAGTTAGAAAATCGAAATCCGAAATTGTTTTATAACAGGTGATTAGCATAATGTTGAATAGGAAATAATTCCGAAATCGAATATCCGAAATCCTAAATAAAAGATGCCCTTACAGTTTAACCCCATTAAGTTATTTGCAGGTTCAGGTACGCAGGTACTGGCACAAAATATTGCTGACGCTTACGGGCGCGAACTAGGTGAGGTGATCCTTTCAGTATTTAGCGATGGCGAATTTCAGCCGCATTATAATGAATCAGTACGTGGTTGCGATGTGTTTTTAATACAATCAACCAACCCGCCAACTGATAATTTAATAGAGTTGCTAATGCTGATAGATGCTGCACGCAGGGCATCGGCACATTATGTAACGGCAGTTATCCCTTATTTCGGGCTGGCACGCCAGGACAGGAAAGATAAACCACGTGTGGCAATCGGCTCAAAGCTGGTAGCTAATTTATTGGTTGCAGCGGGTATTAACCGTATTATGACCATGGATTTGCACGCGGCACAGATACAAGGATTTTTTGACATCCCGGTAGATCATCTGGATGCTTCGATCATTTTTGTACCTTATATAAAAAGCCTTGGCTTAGGTAATTTAACCATTGCCTCGCCGGATATGGGCGGTTCATACAGGGCACGCAGCTTCGCCAAGTTTTTTAATGCCGAAGTTGTTATCTGCGATAAACGCCGTAAACGTGCCAATGAAATTGAATCAATGACACTGATTGGTGATGTAACCGACCAGGACATTGTACTGATAGATGATATTTGCGATACCGCAGGTACATTGGCTAAAGCAGCAGCACTGATTATGGAGCGTGGCGCACGTACCGTAAGAGCGGTTTGTACACACCCGGTACTATCTGGTAAAGCTTATGAAACTATCGCCAATTCTGTATTAACTGAGTTGATAGTTACAGACACTATACCATTGAAATACCAAAGCGAAAAGATAAGAGTATTATCAACCGCTAAACTGTTTGCAAGTGCTATTGAAAATGTAAACGAACATGGCTCAATAAGCCAGTTGTTTAAGGTGGACTAAAAACCTCACCTAAATCCTCTACAAAAGAGAGGACTTAAAAAAAGGTCTTTGAAAGATGAATAAAAATAAACCATGATCCTTTTGATCATGGACTTTTAAATAAATAATAAATAAAAATAAATGAAATCAATTGCTATTAGCGGTTCTTTAAGAGAGAACGTAGGGAAACGAGATGCGAAGGAATTGCGTTACCAGAGCCTGGTACCAGCAGTACTTTACGGTGGGCCAACCCAAACCCACTTTGCAGTGTCCGCAGCTGATTTGAAAGCCGTAGTTTATACACCGGTTGTTCATTTCATCG
>JAMFSA010000140.1 GCA_026225055.1 Mucilaginibacter xinganensis
GTATAATTTGCGCAGATAATTGATTAGGAATGACATTGGTAAGGGCAAAAAAGCATTTAGGTCAGCATTTTCTTACTGATAAAAACATTGCAGCTAAGATAGTTGACAGTCTGCGCCCCGGCGATAAATACCGCCAGGTGCTGGAGGTTGGGCCGGGCATGGGCATCCTGTCTGATTTCCTGCTGCAAAAGCCGGAGTACGATGTGCATTTGGTAGATATAGATACGGAATCATACCAGTTTCTGCAAAAGAAGTACCCGCAACTGGGCAGCAAACTGCTTAATGCCGATTTTTTGGAGATGGATTTCGCGGCGCTATTTACCGGACCATTAGCTATTATTGGTAACTTCCCTTATAACATATCATCACAAATACTTTTTAAGGTTTTGGATAATCGCCAGCAGGTGGTTGAGGTAGTGGGCATGTTCCAGAAGGAAGTGGCGGAGCGCTGCTCGTCAAAACCAGGCAGTAAGGAGTACGGCATATTGAGTGTGTTTTTGCAGGCTTATTATAAGGTAGAATATTTGTTCACGGTAAAGGCAGGCGTGTTTAACCCGCCACCGAAGGTGCTATCGGCAGTGATCAGGCTTACCCGTAATGAGGTGGCCGAATTGGGTTGTGATGAAAAGCTGTTTTGGCAAGTAGTTAAGGCGGGCTTTAACCAAAGGCGCAAAACCCTGCGCAACGCGGTATCATCACTCATCAACAAAGAAAAAATGACCGACGAGCCATTGCTTGAGCTGCGCGCCGAGCGGTTGAGTGTAGCGGATTTTGTTAGTTTGACGAATAAGATTACGGCGGGAAGATAGGCTTCTCTATAAATAGTTCTTCGACATACGCGCTCCGTTTGACTCACCCTGTCAGCGCTACGCTGGACATCCCCCTCTACGCTACACGTAAAGAGGGATTTTCTTTTTTCTTCCACCCTCTTTGTCGCTTGCGATAGAGAGGGTGGTCGAGCGGCTTAGCGACGACCGGGTGAGTCAGCTATTCATGTGGACTTGCAAACACTATATAATTATCCCAACAAATAATTATATTTAGCTCATGCTTAAGAACATCCTGCTCACCACCCACCGCACATTATTTAAAAACAAAACGTATACGCTTATCAATATCGGCGGACTTACGCTGGGTATTGCCGCCTATATCCTCATCAGCGCCTATGTAAACTTTGAAAAAAGTTACGATACGTTTAACAAGGATGCCGGCAATATTTACCGTGTGGAAAGCAGCTTTTATAAAGGTGATAACCTGGTGAACGACTGGCCAACCAGCACCAACGGCTACGCCACCGCCATGAAGCAGAACTTCCCCGAGATCGCTTCCACAGTGCGTGTCGACTGGCATGAATCGGAACGGGTAGTACGTTACAACAACACCAAATACCGCGAGGAGCATGTGGCCTTTGCCGATACCAATTTCTTTTCTTTCTTTAATTACCCGCTCGTAAAAGGCGATCCAAAAACGGTGTTAAAGGAGGTGAATACCATGGTGATCTCCCAATCAGCCGCGCAAAAGTATTTTGGCAAAGTTGATCCCATCGGTAAGTTTCTGGAGGTAAGCACACAGAACGGCATTTTACACTGCATGGTTACAGGTGTATTTAAGGATGTGCCTAAAAACTCCACCATGCAGTTCAATTACCTCATCTCATGGGCTACCTGCCCACAGTTTGAGCGGGATTTCTGGTATCTGCATGAGAGTTATACCTTTTTAAAATTACAACCGGGTACAAGTCCGAATAGTGTGGAGGTCAAATTCCCGGCCCTTGCCGAGCGCTATAAAAACGGGCCATCGCTTAAAGATCTTAAATGGGCCGTTACCTTAGTCCCCATCACTGATATCCACCTTAACCCCGCCAAACAATATGAGCTTGAGGTAAAAGGCAACCGTACTGCCGTAAAATTCCTGGGCATTATAGCCTATGTTATTTTGCTCATCGCCTGCGTTAATTATATCAATCTCTCCACCGCCAAAGCTATCGATCGCGCCCGTGAGGTGGGCATTCGCAAGGTGAACGGGGCAAGTTCATTACAATTACTACTGCAATTTTTGTTTGAATCACTTGTTATCAATGCCATCGCGCTGGTGCTGGGTATTGGTATAGTAGCCATAGCCGCGCAGGTATTGCCAAATTTGCTTAATCATTCGGTATTATTCGGCTTGTTATTTAACGCCTCATTGTACCTGCAAATAGCTGTGGTATTTGTAGGGAGCATATTATTATCGGGTATATATCCGGCTATGCTGTTATCACGCTTAAAACCAGTGACCGTTTTAAAAGGCAAACACACCTTTTCAAAAACCGGAGTTATCCTGCGTAAGGGGATGGTGGCTTTTCAATTCGCGGCATCATTGCTGCTGATCGCCGGTACTGTTGCAGTTTACCGGCAGATCGTTTTTATGAGCAAGCAGCAATTGGGTGTAAGCATCGATCAAACCATCGTATTAAAAGCTCCGGTAAATACCCCCGGCTCGGTACAAAAATTAAATAGTTTTAAACAGCTGTTATTAAATACACCGGGTGTAAAAGGCGTAACCGCCTCGGGCGCTGTACCGGGCAAGGAGGTGGGGGAGTTTTTGGCCAACCGCAAATTTGGCGATTCAAAAACCGAAGAACATCTCTATGAAATGCTAAAGGTAGATCATGATTTCATCAATAATTACGACCTGCAATTAGCCGCGGGCCGGGCATTTGATAAAAGCCGTCCGGCTGATTCTATCGGCCTGGTTTTAAATGAAGCCGCGGTAAAGCAGTTCGGCTTTGCATCCGATGAGGACGCTATCGGCAAACTGGTATGGCTCGAAACCAGTGACAAAAGGCCTAATCCGGTAATCGGTGTAGTGAAGGATTATCACCAGCGCTCTTTACAGCAAAACTACACCCCCGTTATTTTATTTATGGATCCTGCTTTTAGCTGGGTGCCGGTAAATTATTATTCGGTTAAGTTCAGCAGCAATAATCCTGATCAAATCATCAGCGGCATAAAAAATACATGGAACAGCTATTTCCCGGAATCGTCACTTGATTGGTTTTTCCTGGATGATTTTTATAACCGCCAGTACCAGCAGGATCTGCAATTCGGCAACATCTTCCTGCTATTCGCCGGCCTGGCTATCCTTATCGCCTGCATGGGCCTGTTTGGTTTAACGGCCTACTCAACCGCCCGCCGCATAAAGGAAATTGGCGTACGCAAGGTATTGGGCGCATCAGCGTCAAATATCATTTACCTGCTTACTATGGATGCCGTTAAGCTGGTGCTCTTTTCAAGCTTGCTTGCGCTGCCATTGGCCTATTTATTTATTGAACAATGGCTTCAAGGCTACGCCTTTAAGGTAGATATAAGCTGGTGGGGCTTTATTGCACCGGTTGCAGGCTTGTTATTTGTAGCGATAGGAACCATTGGCTACATTACCTATAAAGCCGCGCTGGTAAACCCGGTAAAATCATTAAGGAACGAATAAATCTAAACCTACCCCTATATGTCGCACGATTTACCCTTTGATACCTGCTCGCTCCACGCAGATACCGTACAGGCGCTTGAGGATACTTACGCCGCCCTTCGCGCAAAATTCAATGTCAGTGTGCCAAATGATATCAACCTGCACATTACCAAGTTTGAAAGCATAACCGTTAACCCCGATGCAACCGTTGGCGGTATTTTGCAGATCAACAATACCGCAAATGAATGCTACCTGGCCTTTGTTAAAATCCATAACTATTACCACAGTGTACGATCAGGGGAAGACGAAGATTATTACATCTATAAGGTATGGGCATTCGTCACCCTTAAAAATGATTTTGGCCGGACACTCATTCGCAGGGAAACATTTGTTGATAGGATAGTAAACGTTATACACCACGTTGAGCTTGATTTTAAGGACGATAAGGAGTTCAACAATAACTTTTATGTAGTTACCAACGATGAGCAAAAAGCGCTGCTGGCCATGAACCAAGGCTTCAGGAACGCGATAATGGATATGCCCGACGATATTGAAATGGAAGCGCTCAACCATACACTCATCATCAGCAACAATAAAAACCTGGATGCAGAGCAAACCGTTCAACTGGCGGAGTTTGCCGGTAAGGTGGCCGCGCTTAGATAACAACCATGGCGATGGGTTTGAAAGAAGCGTGGCCATGTGCGATCCCCCTCTTGAGAGGGGTGTAGGGGTGTGTCATTATGCTTGCGGGATAACACACCCCTCAGCCGCACCGTCAACGCGCCCCCTCTCAAGAGGGGAATTCTCGCTTTTTCGAACACCTTGCCTTCAAACTCATCGTTCTTCAAAAATTTAATTCACCGTTATAATAATCGGCTGTATCTGCATTTTCCTTACTGATGTGGCCATACGTTTTATGAACAGGTAATTGGTTGTACCGCCAATGGCAGCGCCAACAACAGGTATCATTCTTTCAGCGGTACGAGTGCCTAATATCATCAATAGTTTTTCGGCTATGCCTTCCATCATGGTTTTGGTGATGGCCACGCTGGCTTCCACTTTTAGCGATGTGGCTACAAGGGTCATAAAATCATGGAAATCCAGCTCATAGGTGCCTTTATTGTAGTACATAATGGCCATCGTAACCCTGAATTGCTGGGTGATGAGGTTTATAAAATCAAAGGGGATACCCACCACCATGGTAAGCATACCGCCGCTGCCCGATATTACCCCCGAACCTGCTGCCAGGTAGGCACATTGCTCAATAAACTTTTCGAGGCCCAGCCTGTCTACACCTTTTTTAATATTGAGCTGATCTATATGGTCAAAAATCTGTTTAAAGCCATCGTGCGAAAGGTGGTCTGCATATATTTTTACGTTCGAACGTATCTTTTTAAATGGTTCCATAGCATTCCTGTTTATTGTATAACTTAAAAACGCGTATTAGGTTTAATGTATTGTTAATAAACCCTCAATTTCTGTTTTGACTGGCTCAACCTCAATATATTACAACAATCTGTTACAATTTTCCATGCGTATCAATATGTTTGTAGCTGAAAATGAAAAAGAATATACTTATTGTTGATGACATACACCCGGTATTTATTGAGCAGGCCGAAGTGTTGGGCTATACCTGCGATTACCGGCCATTGATAAAAGCCAGCGAAGCATTTGAAATTATCGGCGATTATGCCGGGCTGGTTATCCGCTCAAAGTTTAATGTGGATAGATCTGTTATTGATGCTGGCACCAGCCTGCGCTTTGTATGCCGTGCCGGGGCCGGTATGGATAATATTGATGAGGCCTATGCCGCCGAAAAAAACATCATACTCATAAATGCCCCCGAAGGTAATATGGATGCCGTTGGCGAGCATGCCGTAGGTTTATTATTATCCCTGATGAATAATTTCCGCACTGCTGATGCCGAGATCAGAACAGGCAGCTGGCTGCGCGAGGCTAACCGTGGCTACGAGCTTAAAGGAAAAACTGTGGGCATAGTCGGTTATGGCTTTATGGGAAGTAGCTTCGCCAAAAAGCTTTCTGGCTTTGGGGTTGATGTTATTGCCTATGACAAATACAAAACCGGCTTTAGCGACAGGTATGCCCGCGAAGTAAGCATGGAGGAAATTGTTAAGCATAGCGATGTGCTGAGCCTCCATATTCCCCTAACCAGCGAAACTAACGGTCTGGTGGATGATGAATACCTGTTCCACTTTAAAAAGCCTATATTCTTCATCAATACCTCACGTGGAAAAACTGCCAAAGTAAGCGCGGTGCTGAATGCTATTAAACAAGGTAAAATAATAGGAGCAGGGCTCGATGTGCTTGAGGTGGAAAAATTCCCGTCCCTTGCCGAGCAGGAATGGTATGAGGAACTGCGCCAATCAGGAAAAGTGATCCTTACCCCGCATGTAGCCGGATGGACATTTGATTCGTATAGAAGGATCAGCGAGGTGATGGCGGGGAAGCTGGCTAAATTGGTTGATTAAGTTGATTGAGTTAGAAGCATGCTAACTACTCACCTAATCAACCTAATCAACCCAATAAACCACTCACTCTTTTCGATACCCCAACAAAAATTTGGATATTAAAATTTAAATCACTTATCTTCGTTTAACACAAAGCAAGACTATGTAGGCACTGCCAATATAGTCTTGTTTGTTTTTTATAACAATCGCGTCCTCCATAAAACAGGAGGGCGGTTTTTTTTGGTAATAAATAGAAAGTTAAATTAATTCGTGCGTTATGGCAGAGGTATCATACTATACCAAGGAAGGTTTAGAAAAGTTAAGAGAAGAATTACAATATTTAAAAACTACTGTTCGCTCTAATATATCAAAGGCGATAGCAGAGGCGCGTGATAAAGGCGATCTATCAGAAAACGCGGAATACGATGCGGCTAAGGAAGCCCAGGGCCTGCATGAGGCCAAGATCTCGCAAATGCAAGAACTATTGGCCAGCGCCCGTTTACTTGATGAATCAAAAATTGATACATCAAAGGTTTTAGCTTTATCCATAGTTAAAATAAAGAACTTGAAGAACGGTTCTACCATGAGCTACCAGTTAGTATCAGAAAGCGAAGCCGATCTTAAATCGGGCAAAATATCAGTGGCATCACCAATAGCTAAGGGCCTGTTAGGCAAAAAGGTGGGCGATAAAACTGAGATCACCGTACCTGCCGGTAAAATAGAGTTCGAGATCTTGGAGATAAGCAGATAGTTGATTAGTGAGGGTTGATTTGGTTAAGTAGTTAAAAATCAACCACTCACTAATTTTTCAACCCAATCAACCACTCACCCAATCAACTTAATCAACCCAAACAATGAGCACCATCTTTTCAAAAATCATATCGGGCGAAATACCTGCCTATACCGTGGCTGAAAGTGTTGAGTTTTTAGCTTTTTTGGATATTAACCCGCTTGCCGAAGGGCATGTGCTGGTGATCCCTAAAAAGGAAGTTGATTATATTTTTGATTTGGATGATGAAACATATACCGGCCTGCAGCTATTTGCCAAAATAGTAGCTACCGGCATAAAAGCAGCTATCCCCTGCAAAAAGGTAGGTGTAGCAGTTATCGGGCTCGAAGTACCGCATGCTCATATCCATTTGATCCCCATGAACCAGGTTGACGATCTTAATTTCAGTCGCCCAAAATTAAAGTTCAGCCCTGAAGAACTACAAGCCACTTCTGAAAAAATAAGGGAAGCGCTGCGAAACAGCTAAAATCACTCCCGGGTCAATAATACCGCGTTTTTTCGTTGATAATTAAATAATACGTATATTGTATCCCCTGCTTTTTTACGCGGGTGAAGTAATGATAAATCACGAAATAAAAATTGCTTTCGAAGAGTACGATACTTTAAACGAGCTTAATAAAAACGACCATACTCTATGCCTTGAAGCTGTTAAGGCATTAGCTAATTCCTATTCACCATATTCAAAATTTAAGGTTGGCGTGGCTATGCGGCTGCAAAGCGGCAAAATTATTTACGCCAGCAACCAGGAGAACGCGGCTTACCCTTCAGGCCTTTGCGCCGAGCGGGTGGCACTGTTCCACTGGGGAGCCAATCATCCGGATGACCCTATTGAATCAATGGCTATAACCGCCCATACTGATGAGTTCCCGCTATTAAAACCTGTAACCTCATGCGGTTCATGCCTGCAGGTATTAGCTGAATACGAGAAAAAGCAACATCAGCAAATACGGGTGATCCTCTATTGCCAAAAAGGACCAACCTGGGTGGTCAAAGGCATTGAAAACCAGCTGCCATTCTTGTTTTTTGAGGATAGGTTGATTACGCAGTGACCCTCTCTATCGTGTCATTGCGAGGAGGAACGACGTGGCAACCTCGTCGCTCGCATATTGAACGCGACGAGGTTGCCGCGCTGTCGCTCGCAATGACATTTTTAAATAACTTCTTCCTTAAAACTCCACGTGCGCCCTTAACGAGAACACATTAACCGGGCCTCGGTCAGCATTATAGGCCGGGTTCAGGATAAACTGATAATCCGGCGTTATCCAGAATTTCTTTTGGAAAGCATTTATCTTATAATACAGCTCTGCAACCAACTCCGGACTGTAATTTAACCTGCCATCGCCAATAATAAAGCCATAGCCGCCTGCTGCCAGGTAAGCCTGATGCTCTGATGATAATCCACTGCCAATAAAGGCCAGTCCCAATTCATCATCAGCACGTTTCCACTGTGTACCCTTCAATACAGCGCCAAAACTCAATGAGCGATCAATCTCGGTAAAAAACCAAGTTTCGTTATGCCCATCGTTATAACCGAGTCTTGCAAATACGCCGAAGTCTTTGGTCAGGTATTGGTCAGCACTTATGCCGAATCCGTATTTATGCCTTCCGTAGGCCTGGGTACTATCTACCACCGGCGCGGTATGGTTATTAGCTATCGCTAGGTCATAGTTGCCGAATTTGCCGTTGTTAGTAAAGCCCAGTATCCTGAATGAACCCTTTTCGCCACCTATTTCATAGCGCTTTTCATATTCTATGGTTTGGGTATTGGCATGCTGAATCTTGGCATCCCATACCGATCCGTTGGCGGTTGTTGTAACCATGGTAAAGGCAAAACGCAAGGTCCAATCAGGCTGACCAAGTTCGGTATAAGCCCCTAACACATAACCGCGGGTGTTGGCCGGGTAATCCCATGCGCCGTTATCCATCAGGGCCCAGTTCATGAATTGGGTACGCGGGTCATGGCTAAATTCATTGTTATCAAAGTAATCGGCCATGCCAAATTTGCCTACGCCGAAGGTAAAATAGCGCTTGCTTTTTAGTCCGGCTAATTGATTCTGATCGTCCTGAATAGTATCTTTTTCCTTACCCCATTCAAAGGTCTGCCTGAAAAATAAGCGCGCTATGTATATAGCGGGTGAAGCAGACCCCACCCTAAAGGTTTCCCCGTTAGGGAATGCGGCTATACCTGTTGTTTTACTCAACCCGGCACCGCCTGATAGCTCGGGGTCAAAAATAACGTCGGCACCCTTCCATAGGCGGGCATCGCCAAATAGGGTAGTGGTTATAGACGATTGTGTTTCCTGTGTGGTAAGCAAGCTGTTTTGCCCGGTATAAGGCGCGCTAAATGCCGGCTTAAACTGCGTAATGGTAGTTTCCTGAAAATGGAAGCTAAAGCGTTGTTGCTTTACTGTATCCTGTTGTGCAAAGGCTGAAGTGAACAGCATTAAGCTTATTGATAGTGTTAAAAGTAATTTCATATTTATAAGTAGAAGAAGATTATAGCCATTGATGGAATTTATTAATAAACCAGTTTTTTATAAGTTGTGTTAACAGGCAGTAAGCCAATAATATGCCAAACAGCCATGGGAAATATGCCAAAGGCAAAGCCTCCAGTTTAAAAGCATTAGCAAGCGGCGAAAATGGCAGCGCAATACCTATCAGCATAATAAAAGAGGTAAGTGCCACTACCGGTGTAGCTGCCCAGCTTTGTATAAAAGGTATTTTACGCGTACGGATCATGTGCACTATCAGTGTTTGCGACAGCAGGCCCTCGACAAACCAACCACTTTGAAACAAGCCCTGGTGAGCCGGCGAATTAGCTTTAAACACAAACCACATTACCCCAAAGGTTGCATAATCAAATATGGAGCTGATTGGGCCGACGAACAGCATAAACCGGCTGATACCGCTGGCATCCCATTTCTGCGGTTTTTCAATAAAATCTTCATCCATAATATCCCATGGGATAGAGATCTGTGAAATATCGTACAGTAAATTATTGATCAGTATCTGGATAGGCAACATGGGTAAAAACGGAAGCAAAGCACTCGCCCCAAGCATACTGAACATATTACCAAAATTACTGCTGGCTGTCATTTTGATATATTTGATGATGTTGCCGAATGTTCTGCGCCCGTATATCACGCCTTTGCGCAATACCATGAGGTCTTTTTCCAGCAAAATAATATCAGCGCTTTCCTTGGCTATATCCACGGCAGTATCAACAGAAATGCCTACATCAGCATCGCGCAGCGCGGCGGCATCATTAATACCATCGCCCATAAAACCAACGGTATGGCCCTTTGCCTGCAATACCTTAACCACTCTCGATTTTTGTATCGGGCTCAGTTTTGCCAGTATGCTGATGTCATCAATAATCGCAATCAGTTCTTCGTCGGATATATTTTCAAGGTCTTTTCCTAATAGAATGTTATTCACCGGGATACCCACATCCTTGCAGATCTTTTTGGTAACCACCTCATTGTCGCCGGTTAGTACCTTTATGCTGATGCCCAGTTTGTGCAACGCCTCAATAGCGGGTTTTGCTGATGGCTTGGCCGGATCAAGAAAACCGATAAACCCGGTCATGATCATGTTGCTTTCGTCGGCAACGCTGTAGGTTAACGGCCTTTCATCGTACTCCTTAATGGCTACCAGCAATACCCTTAACCCTTCCTCGTTTAGTTTGCGGGAGGTTTTAAGGATGGTATCCCGCATGTTCTTATCTATCGGAACAATGGAATCTTTATCTATCTCCAGCTGATTATTTTCTCCGGGATCAAATGCATTGGTACACAGGTCTAGCACTTCCTCAACTGCTCCTTTGCATATCAACAGGTGTTTATGATTTTTTTCTTCCAGGATAACCGACATGCGCCTGCGCTGAAAATCAAAAGGGATCTCATCAACTTTTTGGTACGATTCACCTTCCTTTAAACAGGCATGCAGGTCAACATGTTCTAAAACGGCAACATCCAGCAGGTTTTTTAGCCCGGTTTGGTGAAAGCTGTTCAGGTAGGCCCACTTCATTACCTCGTTGTCCTCAAAACCATAAACATTTAAATGTCGTTCGAGCACAATTTTATCCATGGTAAGCGTACCCGTTTTATCGGTACACAAAATATCCATAGCGCCAATGTTCTGTATGGCGTTAAGGCGTTTAACCACCACCTTGCGTTTCGACATATTTACCGCGCCCTTAGCCAGGTTAGCGGTAACTATC
Source organism: Mucilaginibacter xinganensis (assembly GCA_026225055.1). Lineage (GTDB taxonomy): Bacteria > Bacteroidota > Bacteroidia > Sphingobacteriales > Sphingobacteriaceae > Mucilaginibacter > Mucilaginibacter xinganensis_A. The sequence continues at coordinate 10,928 of JAMFSA010000140.1, forward strand.
ATAGGCAGCATTTCAGGAGTTAAACCCACAGCTATTGAAATACCGAAGAGCAGGGCCTGCAGCCAATCATGCTTGGTAAGGCCATTGATCAGGAAAACCAGCGGCACCATGATCAGCATAAAACGGATCAGCAGCCAGCTTACACTGTTCACCCCTTTATCAAAGCTGGTTTCGGCACGTTTGCCGACCAATGATTTCGACAGCGAACCGAAATAAGTATCAGCGCCGGTGTTTACCACCACCGCAAAGGCAGTACCGCTTACTATATTAGTACCCATAAAGCAGGTATTATCCAGCTCAAGCGGCGATTGTTTACTTGCATTAGCATTTGCCGCATCTGTTTTTTCAACAGGTAACGCCTCGCCGGTTAATATCGCCTGACTCACAAAAAGATCTTTCGACTGTATAACACGCACATCCGCAGGGATCATATCACCTGCTGATAATTGAATAACATCTCCCGGAACCAGTTTTTTAATATCTATTTCACGCTTTTCCTCATTAAGCCTCAGCACCGTAGCTGTGGTTTTAACCATCGATTTGAGCTTTTCGGCTGCCTGATTACTCCTGAACTCCTGTATAAAACGCAGCAAAGCGCTTAATATCACCATAGTGCCAATAACAGCAACGGTGGTGTAATCCCTGTCGCCGGCCTTTTGAATGATGATATCAGTAATTGCCGAAATAATTACCAGTATGAGTAATACCGCTATAAATGGATTAATAAAGGCTTCAATAAGCTGTACATACCATTTGGGCGCTTTTTCATGCGCTATTTCGTTTAGGCCGTAGGTAATTAAGCGTTCCTTAACTTCGGCCGGTGACAGGCCTTGTTCCTGGCTCTCTAATGCAGAAAGCAATGAAGTCTTATCAAGAGCGGCTATCTGTTTAATTTTTAATGCTGATGCCGTATCGAATTCTGAAGGGGAGTTGCCATTGGTTTTACCTAAGGCTTTGTAAACTTTGCTGATTTTTTCTCTTTTAAGCATGATAATAAAAGTTTGCCCCGTTTACCGGGCAACTTAAAAGAAGGCCTACCGGTTAACAGGAAATTGTAAATTGCGGATGTGTTCTACTCGGACCGGTATCCATTTTATTTGATTTTTAATTTTTTGCAAAGTAAACCGTTAATAGCATGCAATGGAATTGCATTAATTTTTGCATTTGCTGCAAACACCTTTAACAACCAAATTCATTTCGGTTGATGTAAAATTATCGGGCAACGCCACCTCTGGTATTTTACTGTTAGGCAGGCAAAATGTTTCCTTACACTCCGTACAATAAAAGTGCACATGCAGGTCGTGATGCTGATCTTCATCACAGCCCTCGGCACATAAAGCGTATTTAGGCGATCCCGTTCCGTCATCAATAATATGGATCAGACCCTTCTCCTCAAAAGTTTTCAGGGTGCGGTATATGGTTATCCTATCGGCAGGGCCCAGGCTTTTTTCAATATCACTTAAACTAATTGCCGAATGTTGTTTTAATAATGAATCTAAAACCAATAGGCGCATAGCTGTTGGATTGATTTTTTTATCCGTAAGCTTTTTTTCAGCAACCATCTTCATATCCTGTGCAATTAATTGATCAATAATTGAATATACTCAAATACCCTATTTTTACATTTTAGACGCAAAAGTAACCTTTCCGTTTAAACAATATGTTAACATACTGTTTCGCGTTTAAATTTAAACAAAGCTAATATATTTTTTAGACTAGCCTAAAAAATATATTTTATTTACACTCCATATAAAATTGCTCCAGATAGTTTTCCATAAACTCGTGCCGCTGTTGGGCCAGCTTTTTGCCGGTTTCGGTGTTCATTTTATCCTTAAGCAATAGCAGCTTTTCGTAAAAATGATTAAGGCTGGGGGCGGTTGAGTTTTTATACTCTTCCTTACTCATATTCAGGTTAGGGGCAATTTCGGGATTGTAGATCTCCCTATTTTTAAAGCCACCATAACTAAAGGTGCGTGCTATACCAATGGCGCCAATGGCATCGAGCCTGTCGGCATCCTGTACTATATGAAGTTCTGTTGATTGAAAACCCGGTTTATCAAAACCAGATTTAAATGAAACATTCCTGATGATCTGCTGCACATGATCTATGATAGGTTCATCCACGCCAATACTGCGCAGATAATTGGCTGCTGTAAGCGGACCAATTTCCTCATCGCCGCCATGAAATTTGCTGTCGGCAATATCATGCAGCAGCGCGGCAAGTTCAACGGTAAGTATATCGCATTTTTCAGATGAGGCTATTCGTTTGGCATTGGTCCAAACGCGATAAATGTGCCACCAGTCGTGGCCGCCTTCGGCATCTTTTAGGGTGTTACGTACAAAGTTTGTTGTAGCTTCAACAATTTTTTCATATTCCATAGCTTGCAATAATATCCGGCAAAGATATTATTGTTATAACTAAACGGCCCTCGAAGTATGAATTATCTCCGGTTTTATGATTAAAAGATCGGTAACATCATACTCTAATATGTCGGCTATTTGAAAAAGGCGTTCCACCGTAATTTTTGTGTAGCCCAGTTCTATTTTGCTATACGCGTTCTGAGAGATATCTAATTTTGCTGCAAGATACTCCTGTGTGTAATTCCTGTGCTCTCTCTTGTTTCTGATATTGGCTGCAATGCCTTTTATCTTGAAATGCATCATGTCGCTGTTCATAATCGGGTACTTTAAAACAATACCTACGATAGAAAGATTGACGCGGATTTAATTTTTTTTAATTTTTTTTTAGGAAGTGTAATTTAGCTGTAAAAGCCCAAATTATTTTTTCATCTCAGCCTGTATCGCCCTCAAAAACTCATTGGGGTGCTGTGAACCAATGATATAAACCAACCCGTCGCGATCAGTAAGATGGATTGATTCTTTCCCGCTGGTATAAAAACGGATGGTGCCTTTGGTATGCAGGTTATAAACGGGGTTGTTAAACAAGTACCGGCTGTATTCGCCTTTTTCAACCTTAACAATGCTGTTCAGGTCAATTTTTACCAGGCGGGTAGTCCACAAGCCATCAAGCATAATGCTTTTATTTTGCACCCTGGTTCTGAAATGCAACAGAAAACCCATAATAATGGAGATGATAATAATGGCAAACCCCACGATCACCAGCAGATCATTATTTTTTTCTTCAATATCGGTAAAAAAGTAAGCCGCAAAGCAGAACATCGCCATCACCAGGCGTATGGTTATGGGTATAAATTCCCTTCCAAGGTATTGCTTTTCAATAAAGGCAGGTTTTTCCATTTTTTATGTTGATGATCTGAAAAACTGGAGGATCTGAAGATGAAAACCTTGCTAATGTAAAGCAATATTCAAATCGTCAAATCGCCGAAACTTCAAATTTTTATCAGTTCGAATATAGTAACTTTTTTAGTGTTATCACTCACTTTATAATGCTCATTAAGCCTGTGGCCGCCTATCCACATAATATCTCCGTTGCCATTTACCAGTAAAGGTATGCCGCTTTTTTCATGCAGAGGTATTTTTTGCTGGATGAAAAAGTCGCTCAGCTTTTTACGTGTTTTCATCCCCAAAGGGTAAAAATAATCGCTCTGCTGCCACGGGCGTATAGTTAACGGATAGATCAGCAAATCAGTATCAATGGCTACAGCTAATGGGTTATCTTTTATAATCAGCGCGCTGTCATCATGCAGCAGCGTAATTTTATAATTGCCATAATCCGCGCTGTGTACACCCTCATTTATTTTTATCGCTTTATGCTGATGCGCGCTTTTTTTAGCCAGGATGATATTTTCCCTGTCGAGGATCAGCTTAAAATCGGCGCTTTCAAATACCCGACCCGCATGTTTATCTAATGCTGATATCAGGTCATCGATAGCGGTTTCATTAAAACCATATTCCTGCAACAGTTTAAAAAGCAGCAGGCGTTGGGGGTTTAGTTCTTTTACGGCGACTATGGATAAATGGATCTCATCTCCCTGCTCAACAAACAAAATCTTTCGTAACTCTGCCAGGCGCAGCTCCAGCAGCGTTTCCATATCCCTGAAGTGCTGCAGGTTATTTTCAAAGGTGCTTTCTAAACCTGGGTTCAGTTCCTTTAGCTTGGGGATAACCTCGTGCCTTAATTTATTACGGGCATATTTAACGGATGCGTTTGAGCTATCCTCTACATATTTTAAATGGGTATGCTGCACAATCGCCTGTATATCATCCCGGTTTAAAAAAAGCAAGGGGCGCACTAAGCTGCCGTTCTTTGGTAAAATACCATGCAGGCCCGCTATGCCGGTGCCTCGGGTAAGGTTCAACAATATTGTCTCGATCGCGTCGTTTTGGTGATGCGCAAGCGCAATAACATCGTAGCCATGCTGCTGCCTTATCTGCTCAAACCATTGGTATCTGAGATCACGTGCCGCCATTTGGATGGATATTTTGTTTTCGGCAGCGTAGGCTGATGTATCAAAATTAATAGTATGAAACTGAACCCGAAATTGCTGGGCCAGCTGATGGGAAAACTCCTGGTCGGCAATGGCTTCATCGCCCCTTAGCTGAAAATTACAATGAGCTATGCTAAAACTATACCCGGCTGCTTTTAAAAGGTGGGCCATTACAACCGAATCCATACCACCGCTTACCGCGGCCAGCACTTTATTGCCGGGCGTAAACAAGCTGTTTTTTTCAATAAATTCCGTAAATTGTTTAACCGGCAGCATTCATCAAAATTATTAATTTAATAACCCCAACAAAAAACTAATTTTGCCATTGTGAGTAAATATGTCATAAGTTTTGTATTACTGCTGGTTA
>JAMFSA010000141.1 GCA_026225055.1 Mucilaginibacter xinganensis
GAAGGCGTTCATTTGGTTTCTTTTTTATGTTTTTTACACCATACGATTATCTTCCTCCAAGTTTTATCCCGGTGGTAATAATTGTTGTAATAATGGTGCCGTTTGTTATCATTTTTATGGTCTTTTTGTAAGACGCCGTAAAATAAGCAGTTAATTTTTGAAATAGCAAGAAGTTTGTGTTTTATTTTTTGTTTGATGGGATGTATATATGATATTCACCCTCTTTCCGCCGCAGGCGAAGAGAGGGTCGACCAGCGAAGCGTAGTCGGGGTGAGTCAACGGAGCGCGTGAAGGGTTTAATTGTCTGAACCGGAATTTTATGAATTTTTCGAATGACCTTAATTCAATAAATTCGGGTTCTGACAATTTTGGCGTTGCCTTCGGCCCGTGCTATCCGCTCATACGCGCACAGGCATTAGGCGCAAGGCCGGTATCCGCTACTATCACTAACGCAGCCTAATGCTTTTACTCATTCTGTCCCATTCTGTCCGTAACCTATGGGCTCAGGTAAACGGACGGACAACGGAAATAACCTCTCAACACTTTCTGCTAAATTCATAACTTTACGGCTCAAATGCAGGGACTCATCACCAAATCAACCGGAAGCTGGTACCAGGTACAAACCAAGGACGGACAAATAATAGATTGCCGTATAAAAGGGAAGTTCCGTACCAAGGGCATTGTTACCACAAACCCAATTGCCGTTGGCGATATTGTTGATTTTGAAATGGAACCCGATCAGGAAACCGGTGTGATCACTAATCTGCAGCAGCGTAAAAATTACATCATCCGCAAATCCATCAACCTGAGCAAGCAGGCACAGATCATCGCCGCCAACCTCGATCAGGCTTTACTGGTGGTAACACTGGCTTCACCGCGTACATCATTAGGCTTTATTGATAGGTTTTTAGTTACCGCCGAAGCTTATGATATCCCGGCACGCTTGGTTTTCAATAAACTCGACCTGTTTAGTGATGAAGGCTTAGAGATATTAGACGAATACAAAGCCGTATATGAAAAAATCGGTTACCCTTGCTACCAGGTATCGGCTTTACAGGGAACTAATATTGATGAGGTAAAGGATCTGTTAAAAGATAAGGTAACGCTGTTCTCCGGGCATTCAGGTGTTGGTAAATCAAGCTTAATAAACCGTTTATTACCTGATCTGGAACTCCGTACCCACCAGGTATCCGACTGGAGTGATAAAGGAATGCACACCACCACCTTTGCTGAAGCCTTTGAACTACCGCAAGGAGGTTTCATTATTGATACCCCCGGTATTCGTGAGCTGGGTGTTATCGACATAGAAAAACAGGAACTAAGCCATTTCTTCCCCGAAATGCGCCAGCGCATGCACGATTGCCGCTTTAATAACTGCCGCCATATTAATGAACCAGGCTGCGCAGTGCTGGAAGCGGTGGAAAACGGCGAGATTGAACTATCGCGTTATGAAAGCTATTTGAGCATTTATAATGGGAATGATACCCGTGCGTAGGCTAGAGCCAGGAATCAGGAGTTAAGAATCAAGACAAACATCCTTTCCTACCGCCAGTTCAAGCGTCCACGCTTGAACTTAAATTTTGGATAACTATATATCGGTTGAGACGAATTTATCTATGAAATATTTAGTTAGTTTAGGGGATTAAATCAAATCTTAATGACTGCAAATCAAATAGAAAAAATAGTACAAGATTTTAGAGGCGAGTTTTTGAATTACATGACGGTTCTCGAAAAAATAATGGATATGTTGATTTGTTCTTATTTTACCAAAGATGAGCAAAAAATCGAAGATTTAATGTTAGCCGTATTTGGCGGATTGAGAATAACATTTGAGAATAAAAGGGGCATTTTAGATTATCTATATAAGAATAAAAGATTGGATTTCGTTAAGGGCAACGACCAATCTATACTATCAGATTTGCAAAAATTATTTAGTATAAGAACTATAGTTGCCCATTATGTCTTTGATAGTAGTGTTGAGGCTCAGAAGTTAGAATATGGAACTATTAAATTTTTATCTTATAATAATAAAGAAGATTTCAAAACATTTTCTATTACAGATAGAAAAGAAATAATGAAAATGATTAAAAGGATAATTTATAGTTTGGTGATAGAACTTGAAAAATCAGCGCCTCCTTCAGATAAAGAGATTTTGCAATCTTTCTTGTCGACATTAGGTGGTACGCTATCTTAAATATTTCCTATCGCCATTTCAAGCGTCATTTTGAAATGGCGACTTCATCTTGATTCCTGAATCTTAACTCTTAAATCTATCCTTCCAACGCTTGCTTAAAATCTGCCAGCAGATCTTCAATATCTTCAATACCAATTGAAAGGCGGATCATAAAGTCAGAGATCCCCATTTCAGCACGTTTTTCAGGACCTAATTCATTGAAGATAGTTTGTGCAACGGGAATAGCCAATGTACGGGTATCGCCCAAATTGCTCGATTTTACTACCAGCTGCAGTTTGTTTAAAAAGGCAAAGCAATCAACGCTTTCATCTACCTCAAAGCTCATTAAGCTGCCATGTTTTTTAAAAAGCGCTGTAGCCAGTTCATGCTGAGGGTGGGTTTGTATGCCTGAGTAATATACTTTCTTTATCAGCGGATGCGTATCCAGGTATTCGGCTAAATTTTGGGCGTTACTGCAGGCGCGTTCCATGCGCAGGGCCAGTGTTTCAGAACCTACTGATATGGAATGTGCTGCCTCCGGCGCTAATGTACCACCGGCATCGCGTAAACCTTTCTTGCGGATCTGGGTCATGCCCCAGGCTTTTACATCACCTTTTTTAAATACATCGTAAATGTTCGGGTAGTTTTCCCAGTTAAACAGGCCTGTGTCGGTAACACTGCCGCCTAAAGCGTTGCCATGGCCGCCAATATATTTAGTTAACGAGTTGATGACATGCGTAGCCTTAACATCAACCGGGTTGAAAAGGTAAGGCGAGGTCATGGTGTTATCAACCACGTATAGCAATCCTTTTTTTTCGCACAGGTCGCCGATTTTTGCCATGTCGGCTATTTGGGTGGCGGGGTTGGCAATGGTTTCCAGGAAAACCATTTTGGTGTTTTCTTTTATCGCATCGCGAACGTTTTTAACATCGGTTGGATCAACAAAAGTAAAGTCAAGCCCTAATTCAATAAACGTTTGGAATATGCTGCGTGAGTTACCGAACAAATAAGAACTGGCTACGATATGATCCGTTTTCCTGATCAGCGCCATAACAGTAGCCGATATAGCAGCCATACCTGTTGAAAAAGCGATGGTTGACAAGCCCTTTTCCATCTGTGTTACCTTTTGCTCTAAAGCGGTAACAGTAGGATTGCCCTGACGTGAATATGCGTAGCCTTTTGTTTTATTCTGGAATACATCCACCAGGTCCTGCACATCATCATAACCATAAGCAACCGAGGTATGAACAGGTTTATGCATAGCGCCATGCTCGGGTTTACCCAGGCGATCAGAGTGTAATAGGGTGGTAGTAAAGCCTCTTTTAGCAGTCATTATATACGTATTGATGAAAGGGGACGAATTTCACCAATTATTTCGAATTTCACGAATAGAATTATAACAGAATGGTTTTATACCAATTATTTGACATAATTACCTTTCTATTTTCGTGAAATCCGGAATAATCAGTGTTAATTAGTACATATTATAATTAATACATGAGAGCAGTAATACAACGCGTTACCCGGGCCAGCTGCACAGTCGAAGGCGCAATTACCGGGCAAATTGATGCAGGTTTTTTGGTTTTGTTAGGGATTGAGGATGCTGATACTGAGGAGGACTTACAATGGTTGGCTCAAAAGATATGCGGACTGCGTGTTTTTGGTGATGAAAATGGGTTGATGAACAAAGCATTGGCAGATATTGATGGCAATATCCTGTTGATATCGCAATTCACCCTATTCGCGCAAACCAAAAAGGGGAACCGGCCATCATTTATCCGCGCTGCCCGGCCTGATAAGGCGATACCAATATACGAGCAAATGATAAAAACGCTGAGCGCCATCACAGGTAAAAAAATAGCAACTGGAATTTTTGGTGCCGATATGAAAATAGAATTGCTGAACGATGGCCCGGTTACTATTATAATGGATACAAAGGATAAAGAGAATCACTAAATTAGTGCATAATTATTATGGAAATTAAAGAAGCACAGCATCTTGTAGATGAGTGGATCAAGACCACGGGTATCCGTTATTTTAACGAACTAACTAACACCGCCATTTTAATGGAAGAAGTTGGCGAGGTAGCCCGCATTATGGCAAGGCAATATGGCGAGCAATCGTTCAAAAAATCGGATACGGAAGTTAACCTGGCCGATGAAATGGCTGATGTGCTTTTTGTGCTGATATGCCTGGCTAACCAAACAGGTATCGACCTTACCGATGCTTTGGAAAAGAACATGCAAAAGAAAAGCATCAGGGATGCTGACAGGCATCGGAATAATGAAAAATTGAAGTGAGATAATCATCTTCTTTATGTCATTGCGAGGAGGAACGACGAAGCAACCTCGTCGCGTTTAGATATACAAGTGACGAGGTTGCCACGTTATCGCTCGCAATGACACTAAAGGATTCGTTTACACCAGCTTCACCAATTTCTCACCCTCTAAAACAGGAATTGCCGTTGCTATATTAACCTGCAAACAAAAAGCAATATCAGCTTCGATACCTAATTTTTTAAGGCGCTCGCTGTGGGATGTTTTTTTAAGATAGCCGGGCAGATCGTTCTTAGCTATGGAGTAAAGATCATCAGCAGCGATGGCTGCATCATCCAGAATGAAACCAACACCTTTTAACTGGTCGACCACCGCGCCTGCAAACATGGTGTCCTCCAGGTTGAAATTGTTTTTCCAGCCTGCACAAACTAATAGAATGTTATCGTTTTGCGTTTTTAGCCAGTTACAAACAGCAGTAAGGTTCAGGAACGAACCTATAACTACTTTCTTCGCCTTTCGGGATAAATGCAAAGCATGTGTACCATTAGTAGTAGTTAACACTACCGTTTTACCGGCTACTTTTTCTTTTGTGTAAGAGAATGGCGAATTGCCAAAATCAAAACCGCTAACCACTTCGCCATTACGCTCGGCAGCTAATAAATAATCGGGATATTTTTCCTGGTAAGCTATGCATTCTTCAACTTCAGCAACCGGGATGATAGCTTCAGCGCCATTCTCAATACCATAACATATGGATGATGTAGCTCTGAAAATATCTATAATAACTACTATAGCATCCTCAACCTCAAATAGCGAGATGAGGGAAGGGCTAAGGCAAACTTGTAAATCATTGGTCATTATGTCATTAGTGATTGGGGCATTAGTCAATAGTCATTGGCATAGCTGTATAAAACTAATGACCAATGACAACTGACCAATGACTATTTATAAAACGGCGGTTTAACAACCTTTGCCTTAACTTTATTATCTCTTATGCTGATGTAGATCTCGGTGCCTTCTTTGGCGAATTCATTTTTTACATAGCCCATGCCTATCGCTTTTTGCAACGATGGCGACTGTGTGCCTGAGGTTACTTTACCAATGGTGTTGCCGTCTGCATCAACAATCGGGTAATCATGGCGGGGGATACCGCGGTCGATCATTTCAAAGCCTACCAGTTTTTGGCTTACGCCTTGTGCTTTTTGCGCTTGCAGGGCATCGGCATTAACAAAATCCTTGGTAAACTTGGTTACCCAGCCTAAGCCAGCTTCCAGTGGTGATGTGGTGTCATCAATATCATTTCCATACAAACAGAAACCCATTTCCAGACGTAAGGTATCGCGCGCGCCTAAACCAATTGGCTGTATGCCGAATGGCTTGCCTGCTTCAAATATGGCATTCCAGATCTGCTCGGCATGTGCGTTATCAAAATAAACCTCAAATCCACCTGCACCGGTATAACCTGTTGCCGAAACCACCACGTTATCAATACCGGCAAAAGTTCCTTTTTTAAAGGTGTAATATTCCATTGATGGCAGGTCGATATCAGTCAGGCTCTGTAAAGCTTCAGCAGCTTTTGGGCCCTGAATGGCTAGTAATGAAGTGCGATCAGAGATATTTTTCATGTCAACACCCCAGGTATTGTATTTTGAGATCCAGTCCCAATCTTTATCAATGTTTGAGGCATTAACTACCAGCATGTATGTTTTTTCGTCGATACGGTAAACCAGCAGATCGTCAACAATACCGCCATCTTCGTTCGGAAGGCATGAGTATTGTACTTTGCCATCGTATAGTTTAGTGGCATCGTTACTGCTTACTTTTTGTATCAGATCAATAGCGTGTTCGCCTTTTAAAATAAACTCGCCCATGTGGCTCACATCAAACACACCAACCGATTTACGCACGGTATCATGTTCAGCGTTTATTCCTGCGTATTGCACAGGCATGTTATAACCAGCGAAAGGCACAATTTTAGCACCCGCTTTAATGTGGATATCGGTTAAAGCCGTATTTTTCATAGTCAGTTATTGTGAAGCGGCAAAAGTAATAAAATTAGCCCAACATAAGGGCAGGGAGTAATCTTTGATATAAACTAACCAGCCTGTTGGTAACTACGCCAACATCATGCTGCTGCTCTATTAGTTTGCGGGCGTTCAGGCCTATCTGGCGGCAATATTCCTCATCGGCGATACAGCGTTTCATAGCCTCAAAAAACTCATCGCTGTTGTTGGCTATCAGTATATTAACACCATTGGTGTAGTTAATTCCCTCGGCGCCTAAAGAGGTAGAGATGATGCATTTTTCCATCGCCATGCCTTCTACTATCTTCACACGCATACCACCGCTTGATAAAAGCGGCACTATCATTATGGATTTGCTGTTCACAAATTCCAGCGCATCATCAACCTCTCCCTGTATAAATACCTTACCCATTACCTCGTAATCGTCAAAACGTTCGGGGATATCGTTACCGGCTACGTAAAACTTAACGGGCAGATCGCCGTCAACAAATTCCTTTAAAAAATTATCCAGGAACCATTCAATGCCTTCGCGATTGGGCAACCAATCCAATGACCCCAGGAAGAATAAACTCGGCACCTCGGTTTTGTTATAATCGGGGTGATATTTGTCCATGTTTAAACCTACCGGCAAAATATCAATGGGTATTTTGGTGCCGTATTCCATTAGGGTTGCCTTGTCCTGCTCGGTGAAAACGGTTATGGCATCAAATTTATTGAGTTGTTCCAACTCATAATTCTTTATACGCCGGGCATGCATTTTTAAGTACGATTTTTTAAACGGATCGTTCTTTTGCTCCGCTAACCGCTGCCACACCTGGTTTTCGATATTATGCGCCCGGAAAACCAGTTTGGCTTCAGAATTTTTGCGTACTGCTGCAAGGTATAGCGACATCATCAGCCCATCAAACTGGATAATATCATAGGTGTTGTTCCTTACCTCGCCAACCAGCAGCCGTTCAAAACCCGGGTCGTAATATTTATTGATGTTGAAAGATGTTTTGCTGAACAGGTTTACGGCAACTTCCAGCACCGAAACATTGATATCGATATTATAGGCCCGGTAGTTGATCTTGCTAATCAGCTCATCATCAGGGTCATTATTTTCAAAGTGTTTTTTGGTTTTAAGCGCTACTACGGATACGTCATGCCCTAAATCAACCAGCCCTTTAATAGTGTTGTATACTACAATCTGATATCCGCCATTTTGCGGAAATGGGACACGGGAAGCCAGTATAAGAATTTTCAATTGGTATTTTGGTTTGTAACAAAAATACCATCCGCCGGCGCTATATCAAAGTATCTGCTTAAAAAATACTTAGTTGTGGGTCGCTTACGCGGAAAGTGCGGCGGTGATAGGGGGTATAACCAATTTTTAACACCATTTCGCGGTGTTTTATGGTTGGATAGCCTTTGTTGCTGTGCCAGTCGTACTCAGGATGTTCGGCAGCTATTTGCTTCATATAATCATCGCGATAGGTTTTAGCCAGGATAGATGCCGCTGCTATGCTGAAATATTTGGCATCGCCTTCTACAATACAATGGTGAGGCGTATCGGCATATTTATTAAAGCGGTTACCATCAATGATCAAAAACTGCGGTTTTAAATGCAGCTTAGCAATAGCCCGGTGCATTGCCAGAAAAGAGGCGTTGAGGATGTTGATTTCATCTATCTCATGATTATCAACCGATGCAACGGCATGTGCTATGGCTTTTTGTTCTATCTCTGCTCTTAACTTGTATCTTACCGCTTCAGTAAGCTGTTTGGAATCATTCAGTAAATGATGGTCAAAATCATTGGGCAATATTACTGCAGCAGCAAATACCGGCCCGGCAAGGCACCCGCGGCCTGCTTCATCGCAACCTGCCTCAATAAATTCATGCTGGTACCTGGCTAATAACATTTTTCAAATATCTGATTTTTTAGGGATGGATTTTTGGCGTGTTGAAACTTTTGTCATCCTGAGCGGAGCGAAGGAACTATCCGCGTTCTGACAAAGCGTCGGTGATTGTCGACAGTATAATAGATCCTTCGCTCCGCTCAGGATGACAATCGGGTATCGTGGGGTTAAAATATCCCCCTATTTAGCGCAAGTCTTGTGTAAACCCATTTCAGGACAAGACACTGTAAAGCATTTGCAATTCACGGGCGATACAATCGCCAATCCATTTTAAGCACTCGTTATAAACGAGCGCAAGTTTAAATATTAGAATATTCTCAGCGTAAGCAACGTAATATCATCAATAGCCTTACCCTTGGTAGCTACTTTTATATGATCGAGCAGACTCTGGTTGAAATGATCGGGCGAGCGCTCGCCATTTTGTGTCACAAATTTCAACAGTTTATCTTCGTTCCAACCTTTGGCACCCTGGGAGTCGTAATCCATAAGGCCATCGGTATAATTAAAGATGAGGCTTTCGGGGTCGATATCAATTTCGCCCTGGTTTATGAAGGGGAGTTCTTCAAAAACGCCCAGCATGGTGGTGCCTAATTTAAGTTGTACCGCTTCGCCTTTTGAGTATAGAACTGATGGGTTATGGCCTGCATTTATAAAATTGAGCAAGCGGGTCTTCTCATTGTATTTAGCCAGGAAGAGCGTGATGAACCGTTCGCCCTTGGTATTATTTAATACAATTTTATTAAGCCGCTCAACAATATTTATCAGGTCGCTCTCCACTGTTGCCCACGCGTGTAGGCTGGCCTGGAAATTGGCCATCAACAGTGCCGCCGAGATCCCTTTGCCTGACACATCGGCAATACACCATAGAAATTCATGCTCATTAAGGCGGATAAAATCGAAATAATCGCCGCCGATGTTTTGGTGGGGAAGATAACGCGCATCAATCTCAACGCCTTTATCCTTATGTATGCGCACAGGCACCAGCATATTCTGCACCTCCACGGCAAGCTCCATCTCGCGCTGAAAACGTTCTGACTGCAGGCGCTCCTTAAAGAGCTTTTTATTCTCCAGTGCTACCATTATTACGTTGATAAGCGTTTGAATAAAGGTGATGTCGTTACTCACCATTTCGGCCGAAGTGTTGAAATTGCCTATAAGCGCATAAGCAATGGCTTTGCTTTTATGGTATATGGGAATAAAATAATCGTACTGTTTAAGCACGCTATTGCTATGACTGGATATCGGTGTAGGAACTTTTATCTTCTTAAGGCTTAAGCAGGCCCTGTGCAACGCGCTCACCGGTTCAATTGCACCACCATATTTTGAAATACATACAAAAGAGCCATCCTGCTCGATCAGGAAGCGAAACCTGCCGATCTGCAGGTAATTTTGCAAGATAACTTCGAGCATTTGGATCAATACCGGGGTGGCTGTATTTTTGTTTATTGCCCGGGTAACTTCCAATAAAGAGTTTAATTCAGACTGCCGTTTAAGCAGCAGCCGTATCAGTTCATTCTCGCCTGAGCGATCGTTATCCAATTGCATTTCTTTTAATAGGGTTCCCTAAAATAAAACAAAATATTTCTAAAAACAGTTTTTCCCGAATTTTATAAAAGATGTATTATAAACCTGTGGTTGTAATACTAATAGGCTTGGTTAGTATAAATATCATGAAAATATCTCATATCAAACCAATATTTATTCTTTATAGGAGTAAAAGAAATGTTTAGGAAGATTGTTTTATAAGAAATCAGGATTTTTAACGGACAATTACGTCATGGCATTACATAACAAAACTTATCTTACCAGGGGAGGAAAAAAGCATTTTTTAAATAGTTATGCCCGTTATCGTACTGTACGCCCCTTCCAAACATATTTGCGGGTGTTGCCAATCAGGCCTACATACACAAAATAGATAATATGTATTGGGGATAGCAAAATAAGCAGCCAAACCAGTTGCAGGCGCTTGAAGAATGTAAATACAGGCAAGAGGAATATCGCCTCGAAAATAAATTTTAATAAAAACTGGGTGAGGAACAATTTAAAAAAACAAATGTTATAAAAGCTCAGCCCCGCGTTTATCAATAATGATACATTGAATAGCCAAATGCCAACTGCCAGTGCCACCACCTTTTTGTCCTTATATTTTGTTGATTTTGAGGCCCAGCGGCGGCGCTGATTTAAAAACTCGCCTAAAGTATGCTTGGCGTGGGTGTAAACTATCGCCTCATTAAGTTTTAAAAAGCCAATCTTTCCGGGATAGCGCTCGGCTACTTTTTGCAGTAAAAGCTCATCATCGCCGGAGGCAAGGTCGTCTATTCCTTTAAAGCCACCAACTTCGTAAAATACATCCTTGCGGTAAGCAAAATTAGCCCCGTTGCAGGTTGATGCCCTTTTGTTGCCAATGAACGACGCACCCATAGCTACCAAATAACCAAATTCAAGCGTTTGCAGGCGCTCAAATAAAGTTTTTTCCTCAAAATAAGTTACCGGCGAGGAGATCATGACCGGTTGCGTGGTCTCATAATAATTTACTATGGATGATAACCATTTTGAGCCCATGCGGCAATCGGCATCTGTAGCTACCATCAGGTCGCCGGTTGAGAGGCCTATGGCTGTTGCGATGGCTTTCTTTTTATAGGAATTGAGTGGTTTGTCTTCTTTTAATTGGAGCAATTTAACGCCCTGATCTGCATAACTGAGGATTATCTCGGCAGTGCGGTCGGTAGAGTGGTCGTCCACAATAATTATTTCTGTAAGCTCTTTGGGGTAATCCTGCGCTAAAATATCGTTGATGGTAAGTGCTATTTTTTCTTCTTCATCGCGCGCGGCTATAAGTATGGTAACCTTAGTTTTAAAGTTGATGGGTTTTAACTTCGGATTTTTTAAGTTAGACCAGCCACGTATAAGGTAGATAAGCACCAACAGGTATAAGCCTGTAAGCGATAAAGAAATAATACTATGAATTACGATCAAAGAATTTAAGATTAAAAACAAATAAAGAGCCTAAAATAGCAGGAATAATTAAGTTTATGAACCATATTAATGATACGGTTACAATTACGGCCACGGATTGATCGGTAACATGCTTAAAAAGCAGGGTGGCGGCAGTGCCGCGTACACCAATATCCAGCAGATCAAGCGAGGGCAGTGCCGACTGGATGAAAAAGAAAACAGATATCAGCAATGCTATCTCAACTGCAGGAATTTCGGGTATGAGCAGATGGATGATCAGGTAGTACTGGAATGAAAAAACAGCATACCGTGTAAGGCAAAAGAACATGATGTTTATCAATTCCTGTTTTTTGTAGCGCTGCATGATATCAAAAAAGCGGTGGTATTTTTTGATGTAAGGGATATGATCCAAAATATTTACCAGCCATTTAATATGAAAATAAAATATGCAGATAAAGACAGAAAAGCACACAGATGCCAGTACAATACCTATATATAACCAGGTATTAAGGTGTATAAAAGTGTACAAAAACCACATTAAAGCGCCCAGGCCAACCACATTGGTAACTGTATTTTGAGCAAACGCTCCCACAGCCATGGCAAACACGCCATGTATCCGTTTACGGTTAGGTAAAAAAAGCACACGCCCAGCGTATTCGCCGATACGGTTAGGTGTAAAAACAGCCCAGGTCAGTCCGCAAAAAACAGCTTCTATAGATTCCCAGGCAGATATATTTACCAGTTTACGGGTTAAGTACTGCCATTTAAAGGACTCTAACGACCAGTTTACCAGCATTAGCAGCACAACCAGCGACATAACAATGATAACTTCGGTATGATTGATGGCGGTTATAAGTGTTTCAAACTGCTTTAGCTTATCGCCTTTTTCTAAATATTGGTGATAAATAAAAACGAAGGCTAAAACCACTATCGAGGCTTTAAGCAGAAAAGAAAAGAGTTTTTTTGCAGACGCAGTCAAACAGTAGATTTTTTGTGCAATGTTACGAAAAATACCCCACTCAAACTCTCCCTGCGAGAGAGGGCTTGAAGTTTTAAAAAGTCCTCCCCTTGGGGGAGGATATAGTTGGGGTTTTACTTCAGCCTTGCCTTTAAATAAGCCAATGTGTTTTTATAAGCATCAGCCGCGGCTTCGCTATTTGAATTTGGGCTGCTTGGGTTGGCGAACGCGTGGTCGGCATCATATTGGTGCAGGTACAATTTTTTGCTTGCGGCTTTCATGTCGTCAGCAAATTTGGCAACCACTTTCGGGTTTATCCACTGGTCTTTGTTGCCGAAGTTACCCAGCACATCGCTGTGCAAAGTTTTTAAACGGTTTATATCCTGCTCGGGCATACCGTAATACATTACACAAGCTACGGTTTGGTTACCTGCCAGTAAAGCGGTTTGCAAGCTCCAGCCACCGCCGAAGCACCAGCCCAAAGTAGCAATATGCGCTTTAGGGCCTGCATAAGCAATAGCGCCTTTAATAATATTAATAGCACGGTCCTCTTTTACTGCCTGCATCAGTTTACCCGCTTCGGCACGGTCTGCCGTTACTTTGCCGTCGTACAGGTCAAGGTCGATGATGTTTACATTGCCCAGCGCATTGTATATCATCTCCGATTCACGCTTAACATAATCATTAAGCCCAAAATATTCGTGAATTACCAGCAGGTAATTGTTGGTTGGGTTTTTTGCCTTCAATTCATAAGCATCGGCAGTTGTACCATCGGGTGTGGTGTAAGTGATTGCTTTGCCAATACTGCTCTGGAAATGTATAGGCAGCGGTTTCGCATGCGACATCACAAACTTTTTGTTGGATGCCAGCATAGCAAATTGCTCTGTAGCCGACTGCTTGCAGCAAGCCATTTTGCTCTGACTAAAAGCAAAGCCTCCGCATAAAATAAGTAAAGCGAAAAGGAATAGTTTTTTCATGATCGATTGCATTGATGGTGTGGTTTGAATAGATACAATATTAAGGTAATTTTTGTTTGATAGATAGACGGATGATAGCACAACTTAGTTGCCTTATGTTTTTCTTAACTCTCTTGCGGCTTGCCACAGAGAGGGTCGACCATCCGCTGGATAGCGGAGAAGTCGGGATGAGTCGGCGGAGCGCGTTTATGCTGCCTTTATTTATCAGCCAATTGTCTGAACCGGAATTTTATGAATTTTCGAATGAACAGAATTCCATAAATTCCTTAATTCTTTAAATTCGAGTTCTGATATTTGGGGCGTTGCCTGCGGGCCGGGCTGTACGCTCATACTGCACAGTCATTAAGCACTTGGCCGGTATCCGCTGCCATCCCTAACGCGAACTTCGATGCGCTCCGCCGACTCACCCGATCTTTGCTTCGCTCGACCACCCTCTCTTCGCCTGCGGCGGAAAGAGGGTAAATCCCAATATCCCTAAAAACCAAACGGCCCTTACGGGCCGCCTGATCAGTGAAAACAAGAAACAAAAAACTCACCTCTTTAATTTATACTATCCCCCTGCTTGATCTCGTCATTACCGTGGAGAACAATTTTGTCGCCTGACTTTAGGTCGCCAAATACTTCGGTGGAATCGCTGCTGGCAAGGCCTTCTTTTACGTTAACTAAGTTGGCTTTGCCATCGTTTACCGCTATTACATACTCATGTTCGGTTGAGCGGATAATGGCGTTGTTAGGTACCAGCAGTGATTTTGCGCCAGATAGCATGGGTATCTGTACCTCGGCATACATGCCGGGTTTTAGTTGCCCGCCTTTGTTCTGTACATCAATTTCAATAGCCTCCGAACGCATGCTACCCAGTGCGTTTGCCGACCGGCTGATCTTAGCGGTATAAGGCGTGCCCGGCATGGCGTTAAAATTGAAGGTTACAGGTTGCGTCAAATCAACTTTATCTACATAATCCTCCGGTATATCAACAGTGAGGCGCATTTTGTGGATGTCTTGCAAAATAAACATAGGCTGGTCGGTAGCCTTGCCCGGTGATACCAGTGCACCCGGCGACACATTACGTACAATGATCATCCCATCAAATGGGGCATATATGCGCAGGTATCCTTGCATTGTCCGTACAGATTCCACGTTTGAATGTTCAGACTGCGCCATGGCCTGGTCGGCTTTCATTTTTGACAGGGCATCATCCAAATCTAATGGCGATACGGAGCCGGGTTCTTTGGCGGCTTCTTTCAAGCGCTCATATTTCTCCTTACTGGCGGTGGCATTTTCCTGTGCCTGTAAAAAACGTGAATTGGCAGCCTGCAATTGCGATTCCATTTCGGGTGCTTCCAGTACAGCCAATAACTGGCCCTGTTTTACAATAGAACCTCGGTCGGCATACAGCTCTTTTACAAAGCCGTTCACTTTCGGGAATATATTTACATCGTTAAAAGGAACCAGCTGTCCCGGTAATTTTGCCGAGCTTGATAGGGCCTTTTCTGATACCGAGCCTAACTGGTATTTGGTGGTATTCTGCGTTTTTTCGCCGGTTAGATCAACCGGTTTTTGATTGCCGCCACAGGCGGTAAAAAACAGGCAAGTTGCTATTAATAGACAAAATCTATATTTCATGATTAATTGTATTTAAATTTTCTATGTGTGTTATTTCTTCCGGCATTAATGATGGTTCGTCATAAGTAGTTTTGTTTTGAACCCATGCAAATACCAGTGGTAGTATGAATAATGCTGCCAGTGTTGAGGCAAATAAACCGCCGATAACCGCGCGGCCCAATGGGGCTGATTGTTCGCCGGCCTCGCCCATGCCTGATGCCATCGGGATCATACCCGCTATCATGGCAAAGCTGGTCATGAGTATTGGCCTTAATCTTACTGAAGCGCTGGTGATTGCTGCCTTGGTAGCGTCTTTAAATTCTAAACGCAAACTTTCGCCATTGGTAACAATCAATATCGCGTTAGCGACAGATACACCGGTCGACATGATCATCCCCATGTACGATTGCAGGTTTAATGTTGATCCTGTTAACAGCAAAGCGGTTATAGATCCCAGTATTACCGCCGGGATGGTAACCAGCACGGTAAGCGATAATTTAAACGACTGGTAATTGGCCGCCAGCAATAAAAATATCACCAGGATGGCGAAGCCCAAACCGTTTTGTAAGCTGTTTAAGGTATCGGTCAATAAATCTGACATACCGCCGATGGTCGCTATTAAGCCTTTTGGTGGTGTGCCAACTGTTTTTAATGCCTTTTGCACATCGCTGGTTGCTGTACCCAAATCCATTTTATAGATGTTGGCGCTTACAGTAATAAAACGACGCGGACCGGTACGGTCATACTCACCGGGAGCGGTTGTTTGTTTAAAGGTGGCAACATCGGCAAGGGTAGGGCTGCTCTGGCCTTTTACCAGCGGTATTTCCTTCAACTCATCCATGGAGTTCATGATATATTCCGGGATCTGCGCCTGCACCTGGTAGGTATAAGAGTTGTTCTGATCGAGCCACAAGTTTTTTAATGTAAAGCGGCTTGATGAAGTACTGGCTGTTACCGAACGGGCAACATCGCTTACGTTCAATCCTAATTGCGCAACTTTCAACCTATCGAGCGTTATAGCAATTACAGGATAATTCAATGGTTGGTTTATCTGCACATCGCGCAGGTAAGGGATCTGTTTCAGCTTGGCTAAAACCTTGTTGGCATAGCCTTCAATCTGCTGCATATCCTTGCCGGCAACCTGTACTTCTATCGGGGTATTAGCACCCTGGCTCATGATCTTTTCGGTCATGTCGATAGGTTCAAAGGTGATGGTCATTTCAGGCAGCTCATGTGCTATATTTTTGCGCAGCGCGTCCTTCAGTTCATCCATGTTTATTTTGTAATCCTCATCAAGGTTCACCTGCAAAACAGCTTCGTGCGTACCGGTGTTAAACACATACAGGTTACTGCTACCAAAGCTGCTGGGCACCAAACCAATATAGCCTGATGAGATCTTAACATGGTTATTCACCGTTTTATTGATGATGGATAGCACCTGCTTAAATTTATCTTCGGTTACCTCGAGCCTTGTGCCTACAGGTTCTTTAAGCCTGATCTGAAATTCCCCATTGTTTAATTTGGGCATCATGTCCTTACCTATCACCACAAAGCCAATACCGGCAAGTATGATTACCGAAAACAGGTAAACCAGTATGATCACCTTTTTACGCGGCATTAGCGCATTTATGATGATGATAAAGCGAGATTTTACTTTTTCAAAGAAATCATTATCCGCCGGATGCTCAGTTTCTGCCTGCCTGTGTTCGTTGATCTGGTCTTCTTCGTTCTTATCCAAGGCTTCGCCTGCATGTGCGTGGATTTGCCCATGATGCCCATGCTGGTAACGCTCGGCCTTTATCATCCAGTTACTTAAAATTGGAACGAGGGTTTGCGCCAGTACATATGATACGATCATGGTTAAACCGATAGACATGGATAGCGGCAAAAACATGGCCTTAGGTACGCCATTCATCATAAATGATGGCGCGAATACGGCCAGTATACACAGTAGTATCAGCAATAGCGGGAATGAGATCTCCTCGCAGGCATCATATATTGCTAGCCGCTTTGGTTTACCCATTTCCAAATGCTGGTGGATGTTCTCGATGGTTACCGTAGCCTGGTCGACCAGGATACCGATAGCCAGCGCCAAACCGCTCAGCGTCATGATATTGATGGTTTGCCCGAATAAACTGAGCAGCAATACGCCGATCAATATAGAAACCGGGATAGTGATCACCACAATTAAACTGCTGCGCCAGTCGCGGAGGAAGAGCAGTACCATCAGGCCGGTAAGTAAAGCGCCCAAGCTACCTTCGGTCATTAAACTTTTTACGGCATTTACCACGAAAACCGACTGATCAAACTCATAAGAGATCTTCACATCATTCGGCAAAAGGTTCTGCATTTCGGGCAGTTTGCTTTTCAAGTCCTGCACCACGCTCCACGTTGATGCGGAAGCTGTTTTCACTATCGGGATGTAAACGGAGCGTTTGCCATTGATGAGCGCGTAATCCACTGTGATATCGGCAGCATCAGTAACGCGTGCTATATCCTTTACATAAATAGGCACACCGTTTTTAGTTATTACGGGGATATTACCAAAGCTCTCCGAGTTTGTGATGAGCGAGTTCATGGTAGTGAGGTACATCATGCTTCCTACCCTTAGATTACCTGACGGCGACATTACGTTGAATTTTGCCAGCGCGTCAACCACTTCATCGGGCGTAAGGTTATAGCTGCGGAGCTTATCCGGATCAACACTCAATATGATTGACCTTGCATTGGATCCAAAAGGCGGCGGAGCAGATAGCCCCGGGATAGTAGCAAACATTGGCCTGATGCGGGTAGCGGCTAAATCATAAATATCCTTCAGATTTTCAGATTTACTATCCAGCACCAGCTCCCCAACGGGTAATGATGAGGCATCGTACCTAATAACCTGTGGAGGCAGCGCGCCGGGAGGGAAGAAGCTCTGCGCCCGGTTAACCTGTAAGGCTACCTGTGCCGAGGCTTCGGCCATATTGGTGCTTTCGTAAAATGATATTTTTACTATAGTTAAGCCCTGTATGCTTTTACTGCTGATGTTCTTAACCCCATCAACATATAAAAACTGGTTTTGCAAACCGGTGGCGAAAAAGCCTTCCATTTGCTGCGGCGACATGCCGCCGTACGATTCGATAACATATATTGTAGGAAGATTAAGCTTCGGAAATATATCTATCGGTATATTTATTGCACTGAGCACTGCAAATATTAAAAGGCTCATGGTGATCACCACAACGGTGATGGGCCTTTTGAGTGCGGATGTGACCATTGACATAATTTGATTATTTTAAATAGTTTAAAACAGAAGTTACCTGGTTCTCGGTTATCGCTTTCTGGAACAGCGCGTTGGCATAATCATATTTTGCCTGCATATAATCTGTTTCGGC
>JAMFSA010000142.1 GCA_026225055.1 Mucilaginibacter xinganensis
AAATAAAATGAGCGTCATCAATGCGGTAAGAAACAAACTCATCCTGCGCATTTTTGCTTGTGTAAACCAAAACAGACCCTACGAAAAAAATTATTGTAAATTAGTTGCTTAAATCATAGAAATCGAACGATAGAGAGAAATCTTCTGCGACATGTATAGCGGATATGCAGATTGCAGAAGATTTCTCCTCGTCCCTCGTTCGAAATGACAATAAGGTTTATCTGAAACAATATTATTAAACTTTAGGTTGTAATAAATATAAAAAGATAGTTTATATGAAAATCATCACGCTGCATAAACCTGTTAACATCAACAGCCTGCATAATCATCTTCAGCAAAATTTAAATCCGCTGTTCCATAAACAACGCGACAGCAATATCGATTTTTTAATTGAGAACAAAAGCGATACCATTGAAATATCGCAGCCGGGAGTTTATGAGGGTATATTGTTCAGCATTGCCATTAATGCCGATGAATTATGGATAACCCGTTCCGAACATTATGTTGATGACGTTAATTCACTAACGCTGGAATCGATACTGAATAGTCTGTTCGAGAATATATCTGGTAATAATGGGACGGATTTGGTGTTGGAGGGGTGAGAACGAACCGAGAGATATCAAACCGTCATTGCGAGGAACGAAGCAATCTCTAAACTATACAGAGCAACTTTACATGGTTGACCTGCTAAGTAGGGATTGCTTCGTACCTTTACAGCAATGACCGCGCGGAGAATGAATTAGCTATTTATCCAGGTAAACTTATACTCCAGCATTGGGTTTTTCATTCTTTCGGCAACACGCAGTAAACGGTCGGGAAGGTTCATGATGTAATCACGTGCTTTTTCGCCGGTTTCGTTTAAGTCGGGCATACTTGCAATTTGCCAGTCTTCAATCAATTCTTTCAGAATGTCGACATAATCAATGGCAGTATAAATACCCAGGCGTTGTGCCGCATCGGTAAAATGACCAAAGGTTTGGCCTATTTTTAAACCTACTTCACGTAAAAAGTGCGCAGGCATTACAATTTTCTTACGCATCATATCTTCAAACGCCAGCATAGCGCCGTTAGGATCCACCTCGAAAACTTTTCCTATAAAATATTTATAGGCTTTGGCATGGCGTGCTTCGTCAGATGCTATAACACCGCACATTTTTGAAAGCAGCGTATCGCCATCCTTTTTTGCCTGCGATGCTACGCGTCGGTGCGAAATATTGGTAGCCAACTCCTGGAAAGAAGTATATATAAAGTTACGGTACGGATCGTGCCCGGTACCTATGTCAAAGCCATCAGCTATCAGGTATTGCGTCGAGATCTCCATCATGCGCATATCTACGCGGCCTGACAGGTAAAGGTATTTGTTTAACAAATCGCCATGGCGGTTTTCTTCAGCAGTCCAGTGGCGGTTCCATTTCATCCAGCCGCCTTCTTCATCGTCAGATACATTCTGAACCATAGCCAGCCATGATTCATAGCTTGGCAAAGCTTCTTCGGTAATGGTATCGCCAATTAATACAGCAACCAGATCATAAGATAAACCCTGTGCGCTTTCCTGCAGTTCCTTTATTTCGGTAAAGAAAGTATCTTTTGAAGCATCGGGTAAAAAGTCTGATGGTTGCCAAATGGTATCAATGGGTTTTAAGTATTCATCCATTTTTTCGAGCATGAATTTCTCGATATGAACCATTACTTCCCGTCTTTTATCTTCAAAAAATTTCATAACAAATAGTATGTGTCAAATGTAGTTATTTTAATATTAATAATATACCTCTGGCTATGCTCAAAGCCCGGTTTTCAAGGGTATTATTTAAACATAATAACTTGCTCTTTGTTACGCAATTTCTTTGTTATTATATCTTATACTGATGAGGCTTTCTACTTCAGGCATATCGAAATAAGCAACAATTATTTCTCCAAAAAGACTTTATTAACAATAAATACCAATTAATTTAATTTTTATTTAAAAATAATTGCATAAAACATTAATTTTCATGTATTTTAGTCACGCTAACCAATTATAACCTAATTAGTCTTTTTAATAAACCAGAATGTTCATCCAAATTGGCAAAGAGGAGTTCTCAACAGAAATATTAAAAAAGGCCTGGTATCAAACAAACATCATCGTATTCACAATCGCATTGCTTTTCCCGGTATTATGCGTTGTTGATCTTATATATGTACCCACTTTATGGCTGCCGTTTTTTATAGTCCGGTTGGTTATAAGTTTAGCCATTTATGCCTTGCATGGCTTTTTTCAGCGTAAACAATATGATTACCGGCTGTTATTGCACATATCCTTATTATTGGTATCCATAACCTCGGCTGTATTGTGCTCCCTGGTAAATATCGATCAGCTGAGCATTTATTTTTTAATGTATGCGCTGATCATATTATTTTTCAATCTACAGGTTTTCTGGGAGCCTGTCAATTCTGTTATACAAGCCCTGCTGGCTTTTTTAATAATATTGGTATGCTATAAGATTTTTAGTCATTATGATATTAATCTTTTTATCAGTAAAGGCGGCCAATTCTTTGCTATAACCATTGCAGTATCATGCCTTATACCAAATGCGCAGTATAAAATAACTGAACGCGATATCCGTTCACAGTTTCTGATAGAAAAAGCAACCGGTTTACTAAAGGATCAACGCCAGGAACTTATTGAAAAAGATAAATTGGTCGAGATTCAACACGAACAACTAAGCAAGCTGAATGAGCATAAAAACAGCTTTATTAATATCGCAGGCCATGATCTTAAAAATTTGACTGGATCTATCATCATGAGCAGCGTTTTAATACAGGAAGAAAACTACCGGTTAAGCACTGAGCAAAAAGAGTATATCAGGTACATTACAGATTCTGCCGATAAGATGCAATATTTGCTTAGCAAATTGGTAAGTGTAAAAGAAATCGACTCTGATGAGATTAATTTTAACCTGGAGATATTTGATATTAATGCGGAAGTTAACCAGGTTATTAAAGGATTAAATGAAACTGCGCTAACTAAGAACATAAGTTTGGTTAATAACATATCAACCAGGCCATTGCATGTAAGGCTCGATAAGGTATTTGCGGGCCAAGTGTTCCAAAACCTGCTATCAAATGCGATTAAGTTTTCGCAGCTAAATAACACGTTGTTAATTACAACCAGCTTACAAGCACAAAAATTTGTGTTCGAAATTATTGATGAAGGCGTGGCAATAGGCCAGCATGAACTGGACTGGATGTTTGATAAATTAAAGACACTGAACGATGCCTCCACCTCAAAGGAAAGCAGGTTGGGCCTCGGCCTCTCCATAGCCAAACTCATGACCAAAGAAATGGGTGGCGAGTTAAGTTACCGCAGTAATAACGATGGTAACTATTTTAGGGTAGAGTTTTTTGCTATGAATTAGTTTTTTTTAACAGCTAAATCTTTCGGGCGTTTCCCTTTGGGCCGGGCTTTCCACTCATACGGCTTCAGGCCTTAGGCGCTGGCCCGCACTCAGGCCCCGCTTGGCCGGTATCCGTTTCCATCCCTAACGCAGAACTTCGCAATCAACAATAATCAAACCGTCATGCTGAGTTTTAAAATCCGGGGACTGTGAAGGTGAAATGATACATCTTTCAATTCCCCGCTGCCGCAAGCGTCCCGCTTGTGGCCTGCCTGCAATTTAGCAGCATTGCCATAATTAATTTGTTATACAGCTGGCCTGCCTGAACGCGTACCACAAGCGGGACGCTTGCGGGAGCAACAGGATTATGGTACTCTATAAAAAGCTGGAAAAAAGTCTTCCAAACGCAGAAACCCCTCAATCTATTCGATTGAAGGGTTCTGGATTCACAGCCATTTGGCTGATAAGATTGGGCACCGACCTACTCTCCCACATTTTACTGCAGTACCATCGGCTCTGGCGGGCTTAACTTCTCTGTTCGGAATGGGAAGAGGTGGACACCGCCGATATAGGCACCTGAATTTC
>JAMFSA010000143.1 GCA_026225055.1 Mucilaginibacter xinganensis
AGATTGTCAATTAAAGCATAGTTACTAATAGAAAGCCTTTGGAGCATAGCGTTAAAATAAGAACGCTAAAATACAAATTACTTTGTTAGGCTTTATCAGTTTCCACTCTTTGTAGTGTCCTCATCTGCCTTTTTCATATCACGGTCCACCTCATCCTGAATCTTCTTTTGCATGTCTTCCATCTCCTTTTTAAACGCAGGATTATTGAGTTTTTTGGCCATTTCTTCGCTTTGCTTTTTCATGGTTTCAACCTGTACTTTCCATACCTTGCTGTTAACCTGCTTGCTTATGATAATAGCCTGCTTTTGCATGTCCTTTACTTGTTTTTTCCACTCCGGACTATCGAACTGCTCCTTTATTTTTATTTGCATGTCCTCCATCTGTTTTTTAAACTCCGGATTGTTAGCCTGTTCTTTTACCTGCACCTGGATGTCTTCCATCTGCTTTTTAAATTCAGGGCTGTCAAACTGAATTTTCATTTTATCAGCCTCTGCCTGCATTTTGGCAACCTGCTTTTTAAATTCAGGGCTATTTGCCTTTATAGCCATTTTTCTGGCCTCAACTTGCATAGCAATTACCTGTTTTTTCCATTGCGGATTGTTGAACTGCTTGTCCATCTGAATCTTCATGTCAAACATTTGTTTTCTCCACTCCGGGCTATTAGTTAGTTTTTTGATCGAAGCAATTTTAGCACTGTCCATATCACCAAAGCCTTCGTTTTCTTTTAGAAATGCACTTTTAACCGGCTCAGGCATTTCATTAACTGAATGATATTCTTTCCTGTTGCCTTTATCGTCATCCATTACAATACTGAACTTTTTAATCCGCTTTGTAGTGTCGTTTATATGTACATCAGCAACTGTATCA
Organism: Mucilaginibacter xinganensis; assembly: GCA_026225055.1. GTDB lineage: Bacteria > Bacteroidota > Bacteroidia > Sphingobacteriales > Sphingobacteriaceae > Mucilaginibacter > Mucilaginibacter xinganensis_A. The sequence continues at coordinate 868 of JAMFSA010000143.1, forward strand.
ACATGGAATACCATTATTTTCCTTGGAGATGGAGGTGGGGGTATAGCTGGTGTAGCTGGTTGTACCTCAATAGCTACTGCTGGCGGTGCCGGTGCTGCGGGCGCGCTTATATGATAAGCCGTAGTTTTTGCCATTTTGTGTGCTGTTGTTTTGGCAACGCTATATTGTGGGATTCCCCAGGTTAGTAGAGCGCCGATAGCGGCAACTGCCACAATTACCAGCACGTGGAATTTGGGGAGTGAATCGTTTGTTTTCATTGTGTTTAATCTTTTAATTCTGTTTAATAAGGGATATTTATTTGTATTTGCTGATGCCATGGCCAGCGCATAGTTCTGTTTGTTTTGCTGCGCGATAATGAACAGCGCTTTTGAATAGGTAAAGTTGTTATATTCGGCATCAACCACCATATCATCGCAGCAATACTCACGTTCCTTCCGTATGTTTTTTGATACGAGCCATGCGAAAGGATTGAAGCATAAAATGGTATCCATAACGCATTGCAAAATGTTCAGCAGGTAATCGTGGCGTTTAACGTGTGCCAGTTCATGTAATAGTATAGCTTCTACCTGGTCGGTGTCAAGGTTATTGATAAGCGCTAACGGGAATATAACTATCGGTTTAAAATGACCAATGGTAAGCGGTATTTGGATATGCTCCGAAAAATAGAGCGATACCTTTTTTACAATCCCCAGGTTTTTAACTAATTCATTTGTCTTAGCCGACCACTCGTAATCTGCCGACAAATTCTTTTGCTTCCTGATCTGATGGATATTTACCAAACCACCTAACAACTTAAACGAATGCAGCATTAGCCCAATCATATACAGACCGGTAATGTATTGGGCGTATTTAATAATAAAGCTTTCAGTTTGCTGCAATAGTGTTGGCAGGTTTTTAGTATCATGTACCAAACCACTATTATATAGGAGCACGCTATAATGGGGTAGGGCAGCATCATGCACATATATTTTTATCAGGTTGGCCAAAAACCAGCTGGTGATAATGGTGAGGCCTAAATAATTAATATCGTACCTATAGTTTGAACCAATACCCGGAAACAATTGAAAAAACAATTGTAAACCGATGTAGATCAATAAGGCTTGTCCGAATGATTCGAATATAGCCTGGCCCAGGGCGTTAATAAGAATGCTCGTTATCATGGTATTAATTATTAATTGTTTTTTTCCAGTTTATTTAGATACTCTTTTATCATATCCAATTCTTCTTTGGATGATTTTTTGCTACTCAACGCCTGCATGATCAGTTGTGAAGCAGAACCTTTAAACACCGTTGATATAATTTTATCCAAAGCAGTGTTCTGTGCCTGTTCGCGGGTAATTAAGGCTTTGTATAAATGAGTTTTGGCTGATGTATCACGTTCTACCAAGCCCTTATCATGCATTATCTGCATTAGCTTTAAGGTAGTAGTATAGCCTGCATCTTTGGTTTTTTCCAATACCTCATGTACATCACGCACAGTACATTGGCCTTTTTCCCAAATTATCTGCAGTATCTCCAGTTCGCTTTCTGTTGGTTTAATTTCCATCTCTCTTATCTATTACGAATTTCTTCGTACAAATATGTACGATAGTTTTCGTATGTGCAAATTATTTCACACTTTTTAACAAATAGACGTAAGAAATTTGGGGATGTTACAGTGGATGAAGATATTAAGTGTACACGCGTCATTGAGGAACGAAGCAATCTCTACGTAGGCAGATCGTCCATTGCAAGTGTTAAACCTTTCTTTCCTTTCTGTATAGTTTAGAGATTGCTTCGTTCCTCAATGACGCTTACATAAAAAGCTTCCAGGTACAATGTTAAGAATCCTTAAAATCCAATAAATCCTGGTTCTCTTGTTCTTTTACTTCTGCAGCGCCTGGTACTTATTCCCATTAGCCGGATCAGCCTGGTTAAGGATATTCATGGCCTGTAGCCTGTCCTGCGGCTCAGCTTTGCTGAAAATGGATACCAATTCATCGCTTTTGGCGGTAAAAAATACCAGCGGAAACATCGCACCAAGTCGTGTGCGGTCGACTTGGGTAAGTTGAGGTAATATGCCTGATATAACTTTCACGCCTTTACCGGCATTGTCAGCCATCACATCAAGCCCGTTGCGGTGGTAATCATATACTATGCTACGTAATGGCAAGTAGGTTTTGTTGTTTAGATTTTCTGCCAGCCAGTACCGGCTAACGTTGTTATTATCAAATGCTTTCCAGCCTTTGTATGATGATGTTTGTGCATTATTAACCACCGTTTGTGCAAGGGTAAAATATTGACTGCCGCCAAATCTCGAAAAGCTGTCATAATCTATGCCTATAATAGTGTAAGCGTAAAACGCCATTATCGAACTCAGGTTACTGGTAAAATTTTGGTCGGTATAATCGATGGTTTGCCCCTGGTCGTAAGTGAAATCAATATCCTTATCGTTAACGATGAGTAAACTGGTTGTGTATGATGAGTTAAACACAGGCCTCGAAGATTGTACCTGTAACTCACCACTGAAACTGCTGTTACCATCCCATGAGGTAATGGTTAGTACAAAGCTACAGTCAAAACGTTCCTCTGGTAAAATAGGATCGGCACACCATTTACGTCCATTCAAAAAATCCTTCATGGCGGTAGATAGCTGATCAAAGATTCGCTTATTTGTGCTTTGAATTTTCGGGGATAAAACTGAAACCCTCGCATTTAGATCTTGCGCGGTAGCTGTATAGCTTAAACAGATCAACAAGATATAAATGCCTATATATTTCATCCTTTTATCAGTTCAACAAGTTTATTGCAGATATCGCGGGCTACTTCATCCTTACTTTTAAGGCTGTAGATGGTTTTTTGCAGGTCGCGGTCTATAATGGTTATTTTATTGGTATCGCTCTTAAAACCTGCACCGTTATCGTTAAGCGAATTTAACACAATAAAATCAAGGTTTTTCTTTTTTAGTTTCAGTATAGCGTTTTGTTCTTCATCGTTAGTTTCAAGTGCAAAACCAACCAATAGCTGATCATCGCGTTTTCTTTCGCCTAACGTTTTTAAAATATCAACCGTAGTTTTTAGTTCGATATTAAGATTGTCGCCCTGCTTCTTTATTTTCTGATTGGCAACATTAACAGGGGTATAATCCGCAACAGCCGCGCTCATGATACAGGCTTTCGCATCAACATAATATTGCTCACATGCGGCCAGCATCTGCGCTGCCGAAGTTACATCAACACGCCTCACAGCCCGTTGATGGCTAACCTGTGCTGTTGGCCCGGTAACCAATATAACATCTGCTCCCAGTTTAACCAATTCATCAGCAATAGCAAAGCCCATTTTACCCGATGAATGGTTGCCGATAAAGCGTACAGGATCAATAGCCTCATAAGTAGGGCCCGCGGTAACCAGTATCTTTTGATTCAGTAAGGGAAGTCCTTTCTTCAGATCTGCAGTTATAAAAACAACTATCTCTTCAGGTTCAGCCATCCGTCCTTCACCATGCAGCCCGCTGGCCAGCTCACCATTACCTGGTTTTATCAATATGTTGCCGAATGAAAGCAGCCTGTCAACATTCTCTACCGTTGAAGTATGCTTCCACATATCCAAATCCATAGCAGGGGCAAAGTACACCGGGCATTTAGCCGACAGATATATGGCAGTAAGCAGGTTATCACAAAGGCCACCAGCCATTTTTGCCAACGTATTGGCACTTGCCGGGGCAATCAGGAAAAGATCGGCCCATAGGCCCAATTCCACATGGTTATTCCATTCACCAGTTTCGGGCGTAAAATAATCAACCAGTACGGGGTTTTTAGATAGGGTGGAGAGTGTTAAGGGAGTAATAAAGTCAGTAGCTTCAGGAGTCATCACTACCTGCACATTGGCTCCTGCTTTAATCAATAATCGCACCAGCGTAGCTGATTTATAAGCTGCTATACTACCGCAAATGCCTAAAACTATTTTTTTATTCTCAAGCATAAAGCCCCCTGACCCCCTAAAGGAGGAATAATAGTTAAAACTAACAAAAAAACTCCCCATTAGGGGAGTTTCATAAATTTTCACAACCCGTTAAGGCTGGGGATTATTGTTGCTCTTTAGCCGGATTACGGTAGTAAACTTTACCATCTAAAAATTCCTGAACTGCAACCAATGATGGTTTAGGCAATTTTTCGTAATATTTAGATATCTCAATCTGCTCACGGTTTTCGAATATCTCTTCTAAGTTATCGTTAGATGAAGCAAATTCTGAAAGTTTTTGGTGCAATTCTTCTTTTATGTTATTTGAAAGCTGATTAGCTCTTTTTGACATAATTACGATCGACTCATAAATATTTCCTGTTTCAACATCCAACTCACGTAAATCGCGGGTTACTGTGCTGCTTGCAACAGCAGGCTTGGTATTATTAGCGTTAGCACTCATATCAATCTTTTTTTAATTTGGTATTTTTTGATTATCGTTCCCTTTCTCTGATGGAGGTTGGGATTTAGTAGTATCCTTTTTAGCAATCTTCCTGGCCAGTTTCTCATCTGTCAGTGCTTCTGCCAATACTTTTTTAGCTTGTACTATACCGCGGTCGCTTTCTTTTCGCAGGGTAGCAACCTCAACAAGGTCCTTGCTTTTAGGGTATTTTTCTGTAAACTGGTCGGCATCAACAATAGCTTGTGTAAAGCGGTCTTCCTGAAAATCCTCCCTGCTTTTTTTAGCATACTGGTATTGTGCCTGTATGGTTAAATAGTCCATATCCTCAGCATATTTGGTATCAGGGTAATCGCGCAGGGCGTTACCAAATGCTATAGTTGCCGCCTGATAGTCGCCTATAGTTAAATATAGTTTTGCATTTTCATATGCTTTTTGCTCCAGTTTGTCGCGCAGATTTTGGATCAGCTTACTAGCTTCGGCCACACGCTCACTTTTAGGGTAAAGGTTAATGAATAATTGTAACGCTTCAATAGCCTTCAATGTATTCTCCTGATCGAGCGAGTAGATCGGCGAATCCAGGTAATGACAATAGGCCGACATAAAACGGCACTCCTCCGCCCGGGTACTGCTTGGGTAGGTATCAGCAAATGTTTTAAAGTGATAACTGGCCGAAGTATAGTCCTTTAATTTATAGTTAGTATAAGCATAATAATAATAAAGGTCTTCAGCCTGGCTTTGCCCGCGGTAACGTTGTACCAGCGTTTCAAATAATTCCAGCGCTTTACTGTAATCTCTTTTATTATAAAGCCTTATAGCTTCCTTGTATTTTTTGGCATAATCATTACTTGCTTTCAGCTTTTCGAATTTGCTTTTACAGCTTCCAAATGCAAGTACTAATACAATTAAAATAGCCCCTAATAGGGATAGTTGTTTTTTAAACATCGTGCAAAGATAGTTGAATAATATAAATCAGTCAATTAATTTATTTTAACGGCTAATATATACCGCCTTTTTTGTTCCGGGCCTATACATATATAGTATTTAACATCTTTTAACTTTTGTTAGCCGATGCGTTATTGAGCTGATCATTTACCACAACGGTAAAAAGGCGTACCATATATACTATAACCATTATATATAGTAGTACACTATATAGTATATATATAATGCTTGTAAGAGAGGCTGTATCTTATATATAATAGTATATGTTATCAATAGCCAATATATAGCTGCCAATAAGATGCATAACTAATGTAAACACTACTATATATACCGTTTGGGCATGATATCCATTAGGTAATTTTATATAATATCATTAAAGTACATTTAGATTGAAATTTTTCAGGCTGATTTGCAAAGCGTTATAACTTTTATGCTAAATTAAGTTGCCTGGGCTTTGCATAATTGAAAACTCTTGATACCTTTGCAGCCCGCAAAAAAGGGTAACGCGATGTTGCTTTTGAGGGTTAAAAAAAGAGTTAAAATAAATATTGCGAATACGAAAAAGGTTTCTACCTTTGCAGCCCGGTAAAACGGGAACAATATTAGTTCTAACGGCAGAAAAAAAG
>JAMFSA010000144.1 GCA_026225055.1 Mucilaginibacter xinganensis
AATGCTCTTTGCGCGTAATATATATCATCATAATATTTGTGGGTGCAAATATACAAAACAAAAACAAGGCATATGTTTTATCTTAGCAAGCAAAAAATAAATTGACAATGCGCGTATTAGTTGTAGCTGCTACGGAATTTGAAGTTGAGGGGTTGATTCAAGAGTCAGGAATCAAGAATCAAGATTTAAAAGTGCTGATCACCGGAGCAGGCATGGTGGCAACCGCGTTTGCGATGGGGAAACATCTGGCCGAAAATAAATATGACCTCGTCATAAACTTAGGCATCTGCGGTAGTTTTGATAGAGAAATTGCTTTGGGCGATGTTTTAGAGATTGTTGAAGATGACCTGGCGGAACTGGGTGCTGAAGATGATGAAGATTTCATTACCATTGAAAAGCTGGGTTTTGGAGAAAGTAGCTTTAGGGCCACTTATCCGTTACCTGAAAAATTCAACCTGAAAAAAGTAAATGCCGTTACGGTAAACACGGTGCATGGTAATGATGCATCTATAAAAAGACTAAGTACCCGCATTAATGCTCAGCTGGAAAGCATGGAGGGAGCGGCATTCTTTTATGCCTGCCGGGAAGCTGGTGTACCGAGTTTGCAGATCAGGGCAGTGTCAAATTACGTGGAAAAACGCAATCGTGATGCCTGGCAGATAGGGTTAGCAATTAAAAATCTGAATACATTTGCTGGTGAATTGGTAGATTGTTTAATAAGTAGTCAAGAGTAATTTCAAGTTGAATAGATACAGGGCATTAACTATTGCTTTTTTAATCATCATTGGCAATGTAATAATTGATCATTTTTTTGCTCCTGTGGGACTGTTTTTAAGTCCGATAGTGACAATTATTGCTGTCATTATTATAAGTTTAAATAAAGACAAATTCGATATTACATTTCAATCTGTTTTAATGTTCGCGCTGGTGGCATTAAACGACATTGGCATTAAATTATACGGCGGTGGTATACATGATTCGGAAGGCCAGGGTCTTGTAAATCTATTTCTTTTAATTTGTTTGGCGCCTTGTTTTATAATACTTTCAATATCTGTAATAAAAAATAAAAGTACTGTTGCCAAGAAAATCATATCTGTTCTATCATTTTTAATGTTAGTTACTTTGCACCTATATTTCTTTAGTCTGTTAGGTATGCAACAGTTTTATATATAACAAAAACACTCATGAAACTATCCCTCGGCTTTTCGCCCTGCCCTAATGATACCTTTATTTTTGACGCTTTAATTCACCATAAAATTGATACTGAAGGGTTGGAATTTGAAGTGTTTTATGATGATGTGGAAACGCTAAACCAAAAGGCCTTTCGTGGCGAGCTGGATATTACCAAACTGAGCTACCACGCCTTTGCCTATATAGCCGATAAATATGTTTTGCTGGATGCTGGCAGCGCATTAGGCTTTGGTGTAGGTCCGATGTTGATTTCGGATTTAGAAATTTCGATTTCGGATTTACAAAAGAATCAAATCCGAGATCGAACATCCGAAATCCGAAATCCTTTAATTGGCATTCCCGGCAAATACACCACCGCTAACTTTTTGTTAGGACTGGCGTTCCCCGAGGCTACCAATAAGCAGGAACTGGTGTTCTCGGATATTGAAGATGCCGTACTGGAAGGTCGTATTGATGTGGGCCTTATCATCCATGAAAATCGCTTTACTTACCAGGATAAAGGCCTGAAAAAGATCATCGACTTGGGCGATTATTGGGAAAAACAAACCGGCTGCGCTATCCCGCTCGGTGGCATTGTGGCTAACCGCAATTTACCGGAAGATGTTCAGCATAAAATAAACCGGGTATTGCGTAAATCGGTAGAGTTCGCGTTCGCTAATCCAAAATCCGGACTGGAATTTATCCGCTCCCACGCGCAGGAAATGAGCGAGGAGGTGATGTACAAACATATCGACCTGTATGTAAATAAATATTCACTTGATCTGGGCGAAAAAGGCAAAAAGGCGATAAAATTGCTGTTTGATACTGCGCTGGAAAAGGGGATTATACCGGAGATAAAAGAGGGGATATTTTTGACGGGTTATTAATATTCACCCCCAACGCTAAAACTTTATTGCGCTCGTCTGTGACGAGTGCTTAAATGGGTTTGCGATTGTATCGCCCGGGCATTGCAATTGCCCAAAAGAATTAAGCACTCGTCACAGACGAGTGCAATTGTAAAACTCCCCCTTTAGGGGGCTCAATACAACAACTGATCATACGGATACCTAGCCGCATGTATCTCCACTACCTTATCATATAGTAGCTTCCTGAACTCGTCGATATTCTCCTTTTTCGTTGCCGATATAAAGATTGCTGGGCTGTTATTCTTGGCCATCCAGCTGTGTTTAAAGTCGTCGAGTGTTAAAGGCTCAACTTCTTCGCCTGCGTGGTTTTGTACCGGCTGGTAAGCATCTATCTTGTTGAACACAGTGATGGTTGGCTTGTCTATAACACCCAGGTCCTTCAGTGTTTCGTTAACGGTTCTTATCTGATCCTCAAAGTTAGGGTGCGATACATCCACCACGTGTACCAAGATATCCGCTTCGCGCACTTCATCCAATGTCGATTTAAAACACTCCACCAAATGGTGGGGCAGCTTGCGGATGAAACCTACGGTATCAGATAACAGAAACGGCACATTCTCAATCACCACTTTTCTAACCGTGGTATCCAGCGTAGCGAAAAGCTTGTTCTCGGCAAATACTTCTGATTTGGAGATCATGTTCATGATGGTTGATTTACCCACATTGGTATAACCCACCAATGCCACACGTACCATAGCCACACGGTTTTTACGCTGCGTTTCGTTCTGGCGGTCAATCTGCCTTAGCTTTTCCTTTAACAGCGAGATCTTGTTCAAGATCAAACGACGGTCAGTTTCAATTTGCGACTCACCCGGTCCGCGCATCCCGATACCACCTTTCTGGCGCTCCAAGTGGGTCCATAAACGGGTAAGTCGCGGCAGCAGGTATTGCAGCTGTGCCAGCTCAACCTGGCTTTTGGCCTGCGCTGTTTGTGCCCGCCCGGCAAATATATCCAGTATCAGATTATTGCGGTCGAGGATCTTAACCTGCAGTTCATTCTCTATATTACGCAGTTGCGATGGGGTAAGCTCATCATCAAAAACTACGATATCAATTTCTTCTTCGGTAACAAAGGCTTTAATATCCTCCAAACGGCCCGAGCCCACAAATGTGGCACGATCAGGGCGCTGTAGTTTTTGGGTAAAAGTTTTGACAGTCTCCGCTCCTGCGGTTTCAACCAGAAACTGCAGTTCTTCTAAATACTCCTTGGTCTGCTCATCGGTTTGATGTGGTGTAATTACACCAACCAGTACAGCCCTTTCCTGCTTCTCAGCAGTATCATAAAATTTTTGCTTCATTAAGTATTGTATATCAAATCAATTGCCAAGTTAGTAAAATCTGCCCATGTGTCGGTTTCGGTAGATTACGGGTGACAAAAACGGCAAATATCCTCTTCATGGTTCATAGCGATGGGTTTCAAACCCATCGCTATTGGTAATAATTATATAAAAGCGTCATTGCGAGGTACGAAGCAATCTCTACGTAGGCAGGTCCAGCATTTCTGTTCGCTCTGTATAGCATAGAGATTGCTTCGTACCTCGCAATGACGGTGGCAGAAAAGGCTATTCCTTACAACTCCTTCACAAACTCCATCATCGCCAAACCGGGATCAGCCTGTTTCATAAAGTTCTCACCGATCAGGAAACCGTTAAAACCAGCTTTCTTCAGCTCCTTAATAGTTTGCGGGTTGCTGATGGCACTTTCCGAGATCTTTAAAAACTCAGCCGGGATATGCTCCGCCAGTTTGTATGATGTTTCTACCGAAACGGTAAAATCAGCCAGGTTACGGTTGTTTACGCCTATGGCATCCAGATTTGGGTTGATGCTACGTTGCAGTTCCTCTAAATTATGCACCTCAAGTAATACATTTAAGCCCAAGCTTTTAGCCAGTGATGCAAATTGGTCTATTTCATCAGGTGTAAGTATAGCGGCTATCAATAAGATGATATCTGCACCCAATGATTTCGCCTCGATTACCTGGTATGGGTCTATCATGAAATCCTTACGCAAGATAGGGATGGTATTTACCTGCCGGGCCTTTATCAAATCGGCTTTTTTACCCATGAAGAACTGCCTGTCGGTAAGCACCGATAATGCCGAAGCGCCGGCTTCATCATAACCATTGGTTACCTGCTTAACGGTCACCTTATCATTAATGATCCCTTTTGAGGGCGACTTACGCTTAAACTCCGCAATAATACCTGTACGATCAGGATGCAGTAAAAACTCTCTGAACGAATAGGTATCCCGCTGAAAAAGGTCTGATTCTTCCAGTTTGGTATATGAAACCCGCTTTTTAGCCGATTCAACTTCCCTGCGTTTGTTAAGTACTATTTTATCTAAGATATTCATGCGCCGATCCAGTTTTTCATCATTTCTTTACCATACTCAGTCAATATCGATTCCGGGTGAAATTGAACACCGCGAACATCATATTGCTTATGCCTTAGTGCCATAACTGAGTTATCTTCTTCATCAATGGCGGTTACGGTTAGTACATCAGGCACAGCCTTCTCATCAACTACCCATGAGTGGTATCTACCAACGTTAAAACTCTGCGGCAAACCTAAAAAGAGTTGCTCTTTTTCATCAGTTACTTTTATCGGCGTTGCAATACCATGCATTGGCTGCTTTAAGTTGTACAGCTTACCGCCAAATACCTCTGCAATGGCCTGCTGGCCAAGGCACACGCCAAAAATACTTTTGGTGGGCGAATATTTCTCAATCACATCCAGCAATAAGCCAGCCTCTGACGGTATGCCCGGCCCCGGCGACAGGATGATTTTATCAAAGGCATCCACATCCTCAATATTAAACTGGTCGTTCCTCCAAACGGTACATTGCAAGCCAATTTCATTAACCAAATGCACCAAATTATAGGTGAAGGAATCGTAGTTATCTATTATTAATATATTTTTCATTGTTACACACCCCTAACCCCTCTCGAGAGGGGAACTTTGTTTTAAATTTAATTACTGACCTATAACTCCTCAGCTAATTCTATGGCTTTTCTTAAAGCCGCTATTTTATTATCTACTTCTTTTAATTCCATTTCAGGTATTGAACCCGCCACTATGCCCGCACCGGCCTGGTAATGCAACGTGTTATTCTTGCTTAAAAACGAGCGGATCATAATGGCGTGGTTAAAGTCGCCGTTAAAGCCAAGGTAGCCAATGGCGCCGCTGTAAAAGCTGCGTTTGGTTTTCTCGTTTTCGTCAATGATCTCCATAGCGCGGTACTTTGGCGCGCCGCTTAGTGTGCCTGCCGGGAAGGTATCGGCCACCACTTTAAATGATGCCACGCCCGGTAATAGCTTACCGCTTACGTGCGATACCAAATGGATGAGGTGCGAATAATATTGAACTTCCTTAAAAGCCTTCACCTCTACCTGTTCGCAATGGCGACTCAGGTCGTTACGGGCCAGATCAACCAGCATTACGTGTTCTGCTGATTCCTTCGGATCTTCGATCAGTTTTTGCGCCAACTCGGCATCCTTGATATCATCCCCGGTACGTTTAAAGGTACCCGCGATAGGGAAGATACTGGCGACCCTGTTTTTGATAGTGATCTGAGCCTCCGGCGATGAGCCGAAGATCCTGAAATCGCCATAATCAAAATAGAACAAATACGGCGACGGGTTGATGGAGCGTAGTGCCCTGTACACATTAAATTCATCGCCCTGGAACTGTTTAGAGAACGCCCTCGATGGTACGATCTGGAACACATCGCCACGGTAAATATGCTGCTTCATCTTTTCAACTATGGCTATAAAGCCCTCGTTGGTCAGGTTTGATTGTTCGGCCTCTTTGCTTTGGAAACTGTATTCGGGGAAGTTTTTATTCTTAATCAGGTCCTCTAATTTTTCAATCCCACCGTTTTCTGGTTCGCCTTCCAGTTGATTGTAGGAGATATAGAGCTCGTTTTTAAAGTGATCAATAGCGATAACATACCTGTAAATGTTGTATTGCATTTCAGGGATTTTTTTGCTGTTGTTTTCTACCTGCTTTAGTTTGATGGTTTCGAAATGCTCTACCGCCTCATGCGCAAAATAGCCGAACAAGCCATTCGATATCACCTTGAGCCCGGTTTCGGTAGTTTCAAAGCTGCTTAAAAAATCATTGATCTGGCTGATAAGTTCAAACTCGCCCGGTTTAAAGTTTTCTTCCGTACCGTCGGGATACTTCTTTTTCAGGTTGCCATCTTCCAGTAATATGCCGCCAATAGGTTCGCAGCAGATGTAGCTGGTACTATTTTCACGACTATGATAGTCGGAACTTTCCAGCAATAATGAATTCGGGAACACATCCCGCAGGCGTAAATAAATGCTTACCGGGGTAGTGGTATCGGCAAGTAACTTTTTATGTGTGGTTATTATTTTAAATTTCTTCATGTTATATGTATGGTCCTTAAACAGAAAAAACCCAGCGAATATAGTTCGCCGGGTTCCAAATAGGTTTATAATTGGTTAGTCTATATATCAAATAGCATCCGGCTGCCAAAAATTACTTTGGTGCCACCAACGGTTGATTGGGTTGATTTTGATCATAGCGGGAGCAAATTTATAAAGAAAATTGAATTACCAAACTTTTTCTCACTTTTTATCGTTATTTTTTATTGGCTCATGCCGAAAAGCCCGCGTTGGCTTTGTACAATAGCTAAGGCAATGACTAACAGTGCCAAAATATAAAAGATAGCAACCGCCCTGTGTTTAGCTTCAGGCAGTACCAATTTCTTAGAGCGGCTGTGCCCTATAGTTATTAATACAATCGCGAAGATCATCATGGTAATATGCTCAACCGTCCAGTAGCGGGTGGTAGCATCCTTCATAGTACTGCTGTTAAACTGTACATACGGACTGATAAAGTATAATACAATCCCAATGAGCAGTTGCGTATGTGCCGATATCATGGCGAAGAGATTGACAAGCCTATTACCTTTGGTATAAGGCCTTTTGCCCAGCCAGCCAGCCAGTGATAGCAATATGGCCAGCAATACCAACACCATTACAATGTACCTGAACCCGGAGTGCAGGTGTAAGAAAAAACTATATAAAGTCATACCTCGAAAATTTATTCGAATATACAACACATCACATAATAATCACCAGGCACGATGAAGTATCAATAAAATAATGAGTAACTAAGCCGATTTTACCCGGTATTTATTAAAATATGTTATTTAACGTTAATGTATGTTAACAAGTTGTTGAATTACAGGTAAAATATAGATATTTAGGAGCCTGATGAAAAAACTCCTAATCCTTATCACAATTTTATGTTCAATAAATGTTTGTATAGCGCAAAACCGCCATACAATTACAGCCATAGTTACCGATACAACCGGGAAAAATCCCCTTGAACTTGCAACGGTAGTTGTTCTTAAAGTAAGCGATTCGTCTATGATCTCTTACACGCTTACCGATAAAACCGGCGCGTTTACCATCCATAACCTGCGGGATAATGAACCGGCTCGCCTGTTGATATCACACGCCGGGTTTGAAAGTTTGCACATCCCTTTAAATTACACCAAAACCGAGCTGCTTAACCTGGGCGTTATCCATCTGCGGGAAAGGGAACTTGCTGAAGTAAACATTAAAGGCGAGCTGGTGCCCGTTGTTATTAAAAAGGATACCATTGAATTTAATGCCGAGGCCTTCAAAGTGCGGCCCAATGCTGTGGTGCAGGACCTGCTTAAAAAATTGCCCGGCGTGCAGGTCGACCGTGATGGAACCATAACTGTTAATGGCAAAGGCGTATCAAAAGTAAAGGTTGATGGCAGGGACTTTTTTGCGAACGATCCTAAAATTGCCACCCAAAACCTGGATGCTGATATGATAGCCAAAGTGCAGATCTATGATGACCGGGAGAATGACCCCGACCACCTGACACCAGACAATGATGTTAAAAAGATCATCAACCTTAAATTTAAAAAGGAGTTTTCAAAAGCTACGTTTGGTAAAATAGTTGCAGGGGCAGGCACACAAGACAAGTATAATTTGGATGGCTTATATAATCAATCCATCAATAATTTACAGGTGTCGGTTATTGCCAACAGTAAAAACCTTGGGAACACGCAATTTATTGGCACTTCGCTGGTGGGGTTTGGGCCTAGCGCAGGTTTAAACCAAAACACCAATGCCGGGGTAAATATTAATGACAATTTTGGCAAAACGGTAAAGCTTAACCTGGTTTATAATTATGCCAATAATGTATATAAAGACCAGCAGGTATCAAATTCGGCGCAGTTTTTAAACGATACTACCTTAACAAGAAACACCACCACCCAAATGCATTCGGTAAATAATAACCAGAGCATTAACGGCAACCTTGAGTGGGACCCCAACGATGCTACAAAACTGAAATATACACCGGAACTTAGTTTTGGCAATACCAATTCAAACAATCAGAGTGTAGGAACCAGCTTTAATAATTTTACGCCCCTGCTCTCCAAAAGCAATAACAGCAACAATAACAACGGCAGCAACACGAGCTACCAGCATTCGCTGAACTATTACCACAGCTTTACTAAAAAAGGCGAATCATTAAGTATAACAAACAGCATACAGGTAAGCCCCAATACAGGCAAAAACATTAGTGTTGATGATCTGCAATCGTATACAGCCAGCTTAAATTCAGATACATTAAACAGGCTGGCCAATAATAAAAACAATAATACCGCGATAGGCTTAACCGCCGATTATAATTACCCTGTCAGCAAAAAGATCACATTGGGTATAGCGGTTGATGGGAAGCACAACAATACCGGTGCCGACCTGCTTACCTATGATCAGGACCCTAAAACAGGTTTGTATGATATATTTTTAACATCGCAAAGCACTAATTTAACCCGTAATGAGTGGGACGGGGACGCGCATCCTCAATTATTATACCTGGCTAATAATGTGAACGTTAATATTGGTTTTATAGCGCAAACGCAGCAAATCAATAACCAGTTTAATATGGCCGCTCCTGACCTGGATCAGCATTTCGCCTACCTGTTTCCGTCGGTATCGATAAATATTAAGCAGTTCAGTTTTAATTATAGTGAAGATGTACGGCAACCATCTATAAATCAGCTTCAACCCATTACATTGGTGTATAGTCCGCTTTACAGTGCTACCGGCAACCCCGATCTTAAGCCTACCCGTGTACGCAATTTTGGCTTTAATTATAACAACGTGAATATGCAAAGCAACATGTATACTTTTCTTTCAGTCCGGTTTAGTTTAGAGAGCAACAGTATTACACAAGAAACCACGGTTAGTCCGGGTGGCGCGCAAACAACAATGCCGGTTAACAAAAACGGCCGTTTCACAACTTATCTTAATGGTAACATATCAAAAACCTTTAAAATAGATGGTAAATGGAAGATCCGCGAGTCAACCAATATTAATGGCAGTGCCGGGCGTAATTTTTTTGAAGTTAACCAGCAGGAGGGTTACCAGGATACCTACGCTTTGCCTGTTACTCAAACCGTTGTTTTTAGTTATGATGATGTTATTGATTTTGAACCATCGTACTATATTAACCCCGCCATTACACATTACGAACTGGTGAAATATCCGTCGGTAAGTTATGTGCAGCAAACCATAAGTTTACCAATAGATGTACAATGGCCCAAAAGAATAAACTGGAGCATTAATTATACCCATATTTATAACCCGCTGGTTGCTCAGGGGTTTCAGCGGCAGTCGAACCTGCTGAGCTTTTCCATCGCGCAGGCCTTTATGCAAAAGGATAAAGGTGAAATAAGGCTCACCTGTTATGATTTGCTTAATCAAAGCGTTAGCTCATACCATTTTGCCTCCGCCAATAGCATTTATGATATACAGAGCTCAGCCATAAGGCGGTACTTTTTATTTACTTACAGCTATAGGTTCTCAAAAACTAAAAAGTAGGTATACTGCCCAGTCGTGGTGCTTTTTGCGGCTTTGTACCTGTCAAAATCTTCATTATATTTATCAACCTCATTTTAACTGACGACTAATGAAAAAAACCTTACTGCTTTTTTGTTTTGCGCTGCTCATGGCTCACGTGCTGTACGCGCAGGACACCTTCCCGGTAAACGGCACCTGGGATATCCGCCCCGGCCAATACGCCTTTACCAATGCCACAATTGTTGTTAATGCCGATCAAACCATCGCCAACGGCACCTTATTAATTAAGGACCGCAAGATAGAAGCGGTTGGAGCAGGCATCGTCATCCCCAAAGGTTATGTAACTATCGACCTTAAAGGCAAGCATATTTACCCCGGGTTAATAGATGCCTATACTACTTACGGCATCCCCGATGAACCCCGAAAAGAGTTCTCACGCCGGGGTAGTTACACTCCTGTATATACCACAACCAAACCCGGTGCCTACGGCTGGAACGAAGCCATCAAACCTGAAATGAATGCCAAAGCTATTTTTCATGCCGATGCCTCAAAGGCGGAAGATCTGAAGAAAAATGGTTTCGGAGCAGTGCAATCATTAATACATGATGGCATTGCCCGCGGTACATCGGTAGCGGTTACTTTGGGCGATGAACGCGACAACGAAGTAATGCTGAATGATGAAGCCGCCGCGCATTATTCATTCAACAAAGGCACTGCGGCAACTGATTATCCATCATCATTAATGGGCAGCATAGCGCTCATCCGCCAAACTTATTATGATGCACAATGGTATAAAACACAGAATGAAGAATACAACATTTCCTTAGCCGAGTTTAACCGCACACAAAATATCCCGCAGGTATTCGAGGTTTCTGATGCTTTAGGTGTTATGCGTGCCGATAAAATAGCTAAAGAGTTTGGCAAGCAATACATTTTTAAAACTGATGGCGATGAATACCGCCGCCTGGATGCCATGAAAGCTACCGGCGGCAGTTTCATTATCCCGGTGAATTTCCCGGAGGCTTATGATGTGGAGGACCCGATGGATGCCCGCAAGGTAAGCTATGCCCAGTTAAAGGATTGGGAACTGGCGCCAACCAACCCCGCCGCTATGGAAAAAGCAGGGATAAGATTTGCCATAACTACTTACGGACTACAAAACGGTCGTGATTTTTGGCCAAACCTGCGCACTGCTATTGATAACGGCTTGAGCGAAAAACAGGCTTTATTATCATTAACCACCATACCGGCCCAGATGCTGGGTGTTGCCGATAAATTGGGTTCGCTTGAAAAAGGTAAACTGGCCAGCTTTATCATCACATCTGACGACCTGTTTAAAAAAGACGATATCATATATGAGAACTGGATCGAGGGCCGCCAGTATGTGGTAACCCGTATGAATGTTACCGATCTGCGAGGTAATTACACTTTAGCAAGCGATGCCCTACCTGGCGTAAGCCTAAAAATTGGCGGTACGCCCGGCGAATATGAGGTAAACCTTTCGCGTGCCGGTGCTGATAGCGCCAAGGCAAAAGGTACCATTACCCGCAGCGGCGATATCGTAAGCATTTATTTCGACCTTAAAAATAAACCGGAAGGCAGCATTCGCCTGAATGGTTATATTACTGATTTATCACCGCTTACCTTTAGCGGTAACGGTGTTATGCCCGATGGTTCGGCTATTAAATGGTCGGCAACCTATGCCAGCGCGGTAAAGCCAGAGCCAGCTCATCCGGAAGAGAAAAAGGAAATAGAAGTTGGTCCGGTTATTTATCCGTTTGCAGCTTACGGCAATGCCCAATTACCGGTAGCAGAAACCGTGTTATTTAAAAACGCTACCGTTTGGACAAATGAAAAAGAAGGCATCCTGCAAAACGCGGATGTATTGATAGAGAACGGCAAGATAAAAGCGGTAGGTAAAAACCTTGCAGCAGGTAATGCTAAGGTTATTGATGCAACCGGCAAGCATTTATCACCGGGTATAGTTGACGAACACTCGCATATTGCCGTTTCAGGCAGTGTGAACGAAGGTACGCAAGCCGTTACCGCCGAAGTAAGAATTGGCGATGTATTAAATCCGGAAGATATCAGCATTTACCGCCAGTTGGCCGGTGGGGTAACCACTTCACATATTTTGCATGGTTCGGCAAATCCAATTGGTGGGCAAACCATGCTGATCAAACACCGGTGGGGTGTTCTGGCTGATCAGCTGAAATTTCAGGGTGCCGATGGTTTCATTAAATTCGCCCTGGGCGAAAACGTTAAGCAAACCAACTGGGGTATCCCTGAAGGAACGCCGAACATGCGTTTCCCGCAAACCCGTATGGGCGTTGAGCAGGTTTATATGGATGAGTTTACCCGCGCTAAGGAATATAAAGCAGCCCGGTCAGTAAAAGGCAGTAATGTACGCCGCGATCTGGAGCTGGACGCGATATTGGAGATTCTCGATAAAAAACGCTTCATCACCTGCCACTCTTACCTGCAATCAGAAATAAACATGCTGATGAAAGTGGGCGATACCATGGGTTTTAAGGTAAACACCTTTACCCACGTGTTAGAAGGTTATAAAGTGGCTGATAAAATGAAGGCACGCGGTATAGCAGGTTCAACTTTCTCCGATTGGTGGGCCTACAAAATGGAAGTATCTGAAGCGATACCCTACAATGGCGCGCTGATGCACGGTATGGGCGTACTAACCGCCTTTAACTCCGATGATGATGAAATGGCCCGCCGACTAAACCAGGAAGCAGGCAAAGCCGTAACCTACGGCCACATGAGCGAAGAAGAAGCCTTGAAACTGGTTACCCTTAACTCCGCCATTATGCTGCATGTAGATAACAAGGTAGGCAGTATAAAAGTTGGCAAGGATGCCGATTTAGTATTGTGGTCGGCAGATCCGTTATCTGTTTATGCTGTGGCCGAAAAAACTTTTGTTGATGGCATACCCTACTGGGATATCGACAAGGATGCAGCCAATCAAAAAGCGATGAAGGATGATGAAGCGCGCATCATACAAAAAATGATAGCCGCTAAAAACAAAGGCGCGGTAACGCAAAAGCCAAAAGGCCGCCGTCCGCATAAAAATGATGAAGCTGCCGAAGATGATGAATATGCGACCGATGGTGCCGGACAAACTTCAGCAACACAAACTGTAAATCAATAATCCTTTAATTATACAGATATGAAAAAGATAACCGCAATTTTTGGAGGATTATTGCTCAGCATAAACCTCATATATGCACAAGCCACCATTTCACCCGCGCCTGCGCAATCAAAGCCGATAGTATTAACCGGGGCCACTATCCACGTGGGTAACGGACAGGTAATAAATAACGGCTACATCAGCTTTGATAAAGGCAAAATAACTGCCATTGGCGAAGGCGCAGCGCCAAATACTGCCGGCGCAGATGTGATTGATGCCAGTGGAAAGCAAATTTACCCAGGCTTTATTTGCCCGGCGACTAACCTCGGCTTAGTAGAGATTGAAGAAGGTGCAAGGGGTACAGTTGACGACTGGGAAACGGGTACGCTTAACCCTAATGTACGTTCTATAATTGCTTACAATACCGATTCAAAAGTAATACCAACCGTTCGCTCTAATGGGATTCTGATGGCGCAGATCACACCTGGCGGCGAATTTATTTCAGGGCAATCCTCGATAGTACAATTGGATGCCTGGAACTGGGAAGATGCGGCCTATAAAACGGATATGGGTATTCACCTGAACTGGCCTGTTGTCCGTTTCGAAAGCAGAAAGAGCGCAGGCGGCGCTCCATCCGAATCACCTGCCGAAAAAGCGCAGAAAGCTATTGATGCCATCGTAGAATTATTTACCGAGGCTAAAGCTTATTCAGAGATACCAAAACCAGCCGTTACCAATTTAAAGCTGGAAGCCATGAAAGGCTTGTTCAACGCTACAAAAAAACTGTTTATTAATGCTGATGGTGCGAGGGAGATCATCCAGTCGGTTGCTTTTGCCAAAAAGTTTGGCATCTCCATAGTAATAGTTGGCGGCGGCGAATCTTACCTGGTTACCGATGTGTTAAAGAACAACAAAGTGCCCGTAATACTAACAGAAACCCAACGACTGCCAGATAATGATGAGGACGATGTTTACCTGCCCTACAAACTGCCCAAACTGCTGCAGGATGCAGGTGTATTATATGGCTTAACCGGCATCGGTTTCTGGCGGCAACGCAACCTGCCTTTCGAGGCCGGGCAGGCGGTTGGCTATGGCTTAACAAAAGAACAGGCCCTGAGCATGATCACTTTGAACAATGCAAAAATTTTAGGCATAGATAAAACTGTGGGTACGCTGGAAGTTGGTAAAGATGCAACCCTGTTCATCTCCAAAGGCGATGCGTTGGATATGATCGGTCTTGATGTACAAACAGCATTTATACAAGGACGAAACATTAATTTGGATAACCTGCATAAGCAACTGTACCGTAAGTTCAGTGCTAAATATGGGTTGAAGGCTAATTTGTAACATGCATTTATAGCGATGGGTTTCAAACCCATCGCTATGGTAAAATATTCTCAATAGTACAGACTTACGAAATTTTTAAAACTTCATAAGTCTCTTTTCACACATTATCAACCCCATTGTTATATTTGTTTCAACCTTATCATAATGGATAGAATCTCATTTAACATATTTATACCCGACGGGAAGAAATTCCACTGGACACCAAACTGGATAATGTTTGGCTTATGGGCAAGCGCAATTTTCCTGTCCTGGTTGCTTGATTACCCGCACTCGCCATATAATGATCTCAAAGGTTGGGTTTTAATTTGTGTAGGAGGTCTAAGCCTTTACTTCTTAATAGCCTCGTTTTTTACATATAAGCCACTGAATGGTACTTTAAGTGGGGAAATTATATTCGGAGATGCCGCTATTATAGTAAATGATGAAACGTTTGAATTGAAAGATATAAATGATCTGGATTTTTATTTTTTCGACTATTATGGCAAAACAACAGGCAGCGGACGCGACTTTGATCCTAAAATGTACCAGGGAGTAAATAATTATGTAACCTTTACTGATAAGCTCAATCAAACACACACTATCTATTTCAAAATGGAGACAGAGCATTCTTATTTGTCGTTGGATACATTTATTAATGCAGCTATAAAGGCAAAAAAGATGCAATTCCAGCGAGGTATCGATCTTTTAGGTATTGAGAATATATCTGATAGGTAATATGTCCATTGTCATTTCGCGGTTGTCCGTCGCAGAAGATCTCTCACTATCGTTCGGGATGACAAAAAAGAGATATATGTATTCTACCCCGCAGAACTAAACTTCCCCATCAGCACCGCCGGATTATCCCCAATTTTTATCGGCTCACCGCACAGGGCCTCATTACCTAGTAAGGCAAATAATATCGCCTCCTTAGCATCCGGATCAATGCCCAAAGCAGCGGTATCCTGTATTCCCACCTGTGGCAATGCTTGTTTCAAACTATCCATTACATAAATATTCCTCGCCCCACCGCCGCTAGCAAATAATTTAATATCGGTGGGGAAATTGGCTTTTATAAAATCAGCAATGGTTGTGGCGGTAAAGGCGCTCAGGGTACAAACCAGGTCTTCAGCACTGATAGCCAAAGTGCCCGATCTTTCCTGCGCCGACTTTACAAAAGGCAGATTAAACAACTCCGGCCCGGTGGTTTTTGGTGCGCTTTCTTTAAAAAATGAATGGCTCAATAACTCACTTAACAAAGCCTCATTTACTTTTCCCGAATAAGCAATCCTTGAATCCTCATCAAAAGGTTTGTTAAAATATTCCCGGCTGGCGGCATCTATCAGGGTATTTCCGGGTCCTATATCGGTACATAGTATTTGGGTGTAATCACCATCGCCTGGCAGATAGGTGAGATTGGCTATTCCGCCGATATTCAGCAATACCCTGTTTTCACCGGCTTTGCTGCCCAACAATACATCGCCATACAAAGCTAAGGGCGCGCCCTCGCCACCGGCAGCAATATGTTTCTGCCGAAAATCGCTGATGGTTAATATGCCAGTTTTTACCGCTATATGGTCGCCGTCGCCAATTTGCAGGGTGGCATTGGGGTAACCAGTTTGCTGGTGTAATCTTTTTGGCGCATGGTAAATGGTTTGCCCGTGGCTGGCTATAAAATCAACAGTTTTAGGGTCGATATTCCAATCTGTGAGGGCCTGTAAAACCAATTCAGCATGATAGGTGCCGATGTAGGCATTCAGCAAACAAACCTTCTCCAGATCAGCATCCCGGCGGGCAAACACTGCCTTTACTTCCTGTTTAAAAGCATCGGTATAAGGTATGGTGGTAAATTGCAGTAAACGGAATTGGGTCTGCAAGCCGTTACCGCTAAACCGGCACAGGGCAATATCCAGCCCATCCAATGATGTGCCCGACATTAAGCCGATGACTATTTTTTCATCCTTACGGGCAATATCAATAAGCTTTTGCAGGTTGTGGTTAAGTGGTAACATATGGCTAAATTACAATACTGGGTGCTTTTTCAGTTATGAGATATTGAAATATTAAACCTATACATTTCCTCTCATCGCTTTATTCTAAAGCACATAATGTTTGAAGAACAAATTAATAATTATAAATTTAGTGACTCTTAATATATTAAACTAAATAATCCATGACTGCTGATCTTAAAGTTAAACAGCCCCGGTTGCTCTCGCTCGATGTACTGCGTGGCGGAACTATGGCCGCGATGATACTGGTAAATAATCCCGGCGACTGGGCCCATGTTTACCCGCCGCTCGACCATGCCGAGTGGAATGGCTGTACCCCAACAGATCTGATATTCCCGTTCTTCCTGTTCATGGTAGGCGTATCCATCGTGTTCGCTATGGAAAAACGGATAAGTCAAACAGAGGATCATGGCAAGTTGATATGGCATGCCTTTAAGCGCATGGTAACACTGCTGCTCATTAATTACGGCATACATTTCTTTTTCTCATTCATCGGCGGCGATTTTAATATACTGAACATTTTACGCAACCTGCGTATCCCGGGTGTATTGCCGCGTATTGCGGTTGTGTACTTTATATGTACGGTCATCTATTTAAAAACAACTCCTAAAACAAGGGTTTGGCTGTTTGTAAGCGCGCTCGTGGGTTACTTCCTTATCATGACTTGTATCCCTGTACCGGGCGTGGGTTACGCTAATCTTAACCCTGAAACCAATTTAGGTGCCTGGCTTGATCGCTTGGTTTTCGGCACCAATCACCTTTGGCGCGAATCTCATGTTTGGGATCCGGAAGGGATCTTAGGAACTATACCCGCCATAGCAACAGGCTTATTTGGTATAAGGGTAGGCACCTGGCTCAAGAATAAAACAATTGACGACAGCAAGAAAATAAACTGGATGTTTGTTTACGGTGTACTCGCCGTTGTATTAGCACTTTTCATAGATTTCTTTTTCCCGATCAACAAAAAATTATGGACAAGCTCGTTTGTGCTATACACTGGCGGATTGGCAACTGTTGCGCTGGCATTGTTGTATTGGATAATTGATATGAATGGCTACAAACGCGCTACACCATTTTTTGTAACCTTCGGTATGAACTCCATCACCGCGTATATACTGGCTGATATTGTTCCGGGGGCATTAGGTGCCATACCTGCGCACTTTAATGGCAAGCCGAACAACCTGTATGGCTATCTTTATCAAACTGTATTTGCCCCGTTCTTTACACCGGTGAATGCATCGCTTGCGGCGGCTATAGCGCTGGTATTTGTCATTTGGCTTATTTTGTACCCGCTTTATAAACGAAACATTATTATAAAAGTATAAATGAAAACTAAACTTATCCTGTCTGCCTGTATCCTGTTCTTATGTTTTACCAATATAAAAGCACAAACTACTACTAATTCTTTTACCCCATCACACTTAAAAGCAGCGGAACGAATGCTGGATGCTTCAGGAATGCTGGGACATATGCAGCAACTTTTTGCTGGTGTTATTCAAAATCAGGCCAACACTTTACCCGAAGATAAACGTGCCGTGTTTATTAAGGTTATGCAGCAGTTTTTTGCAAAATATGTTACTGACGATGAAATAAAGAAGGCATTTATACCTATTTACGCGTCGGAATACAGCGAAGATGAGTTAAACAAGATCTCCGATTTTTTATTAACGCCCGCTGGTAAAGCTATGACCGATAAACAACCGGATTTAATGAATAAAGGAATGGCATGGGGGCAAAATCTGGGCATGGCACACAAGGCCGAGCTGGAAGATATGATGAAACAAGCTTTTAACGAGAAATAATACTTTGTAACTAAGAAATACGTTTTGCATCTTAGCAACATATTACCCTACTTAATCTAAAAAATGAATTTTAACAAAAATATATCTGTAGCGGCATTAGCCTTGTTGCTTGCATCAGGCGGAGCCTTTGCCCAGGTTAAGAAAAAGCCTGTTACGCATAATTACATAGCATCAGCCCAATCAAAAAGCGACCTTTTGCCGGTTGATCACAATGTACTTATCGGTAAATTGCCTAATGGCTTAACCTATTATATCCGCAAAAACACCGAGCCTAAAAACCGTGCGGTATTATACTTGGTAAGTAAAGCCGGGTCGGTTTTAGAAACCGATGCACAACAAGGCTTAGCCCACTTTACCGAGCACATGGCTTTTGATGGCACACGCGATTTTCCTAAAAATCAGCTGGTGGATTATCTACAGAAATCAGGCGTAAAATTTGGAGCCGATTTGAACGCTTCGACCAGTTTTGATGAAACCGTTTACCAGTTGCCTATACCTACTGATACTGTAAGCGTATTTGAAAAAGGCTTTACCATACTGGCCAACTGGGCCGGTTATGTAACGTTTGATCCGGCTGAAATGGATAAAGAGCGTGGCATCGTATTGGAAGAGGCCCGCCTGCGTGGTAAAAACGCGCAGGAGCGTTTGCAGAAACAGATCTTCCCGGTATTGTTGAATAATTCACGGTATGCGGTGCGTATCCCCATAGGTAAAGAAGATATTATAAAGAATGCGAGCGTTGCCACTATAAAAGAGTTTTACCATGACTGGTACCGCCCCGATCTGCAGGCTGTTATTGCCGTTGGTGATTTTGATCCGCAGCGTGTACTGGAATTGATAAAAAGCAATTTCTCGGCATTAACCAACCCAACGCCGGAGAAACCACGTACTCAATATTCCGATCCGCAGGGCGTAGGTACTACGGTAGTTACAGCAACCGACGCGGAGTTCCCTTATACGTTAGCTGAAATTGTAGTAAAACACCCGGAAACTAACGTAAGAACTACCACTGATTATCTGCAAAGTGTAAGAGTTGGTTTGTTTAACCAGATGCTTAACGCGCGTTTGGGCGAGTTAACACAAAAGCCTAATCCGCCGTTCCTTTTCGGGCAGGCAACCTATGGCAGCTTTTTGGGCAAACAGGATGCTTTTACTTCTATCGCGGTAGCAAAAACAGCTGATGACCTGCAAGGTGCCGTAAAAGCGGTAGTTGCAGAAACCGAGCGTGCACGCAAATTCGGATTTACGGCAACCGAACTGGAGCGCGCCAAACAAAACGCATTAACACAGCTTGAAAACGCTTATAAAGAAAGAGATAAAACAACATCATCAAGCTTTGTAAACGAGTATGTTGAGCACTTTTTAAACAACCAGGCTATCCCGGGTATCGATTTTGAATATAACTTTTATGTAAACAACATAGGCAAAATTACCCTTGCCGAAATGAACGCGCTGGCAGGTAAATTTATCAGCGACCAAAACCGTGTGGTAGTAGTACAGGCTCCCGATAAGGAAAAAGCAAAACTGCCCGATGATAAAACTTTATTAAGCTGGATAAGCACAGCAGGTAACGGCGTAACCCCTTATGTTGATAATGTAAGCACCGAGCCATTATTAGCAAGGACTGACATACCACGCGGTAGTACTATTGTGAATGTTAAAAAAGATGATTCATTACAGGTGGCAACTTTTACGTTGTCGAACGGTGTAAAGATCATTCTTAAACCAACTGATTTTAAAAACGACCAGATACTGATCAGCGGGTACGGTTTTGGCGGTACTTCACTGGCAAGCGATGCTGATTTCCCTTCAGCAAATTTTGCAGCGGGTATAGTTGGCAGCAGCGGTGTGGGCGATATTAACCAGATAAAACTGGATAAGTTGCTGAGCGGTAAAAACGTTACCATGTCGCCGTATATTAGCGAAACTACCGAGGGTATATCAGGCAGTTCAACCCCACGCGATCTGGAAACAGCATTGCAGTTGCTATACCTGTATTTTACCCAGCCGCGTAAGGATCCGGATATATGGCAATCAAATATTACACAGGCAAAAGCATTCCTGGCAAACCGTAATCTGGATCCAACAAACGTTTACAAGGATACAGTGGCAGCCGTGCTCAATAATTATAACTTCCGCAACCTGATCACAACCAACGCACAGCTTGATGCTGCAAGCCTTGATAAAGCCTATGACTTTTATAAGGCCCGCTTTGCCGATGCCAGTGGTTTTACATTTACAATTGTGGGTAGCTTTAGCATTGACGATATAATGCCATTGTTGCAAACCTATCTGGGTGGGCTGCCATCAAGCGGACATGCCGAAACCTATAAAAACCTCAACATACATCCGCCTGCAGGGCAGATCACCAAAACCGTTTACAAAGGTATTGGCGATAAAAGTACGGTACAGCTTGTTTTTAGCGGCGATTATGATTACAGTGAAGCCAACAACGTACAGGTAGATGCATTGGAATCGATATTACAAATTAAGCTTACCGAGCGCCTGCGCGAGCAGGAAAGCGGTGTTTACTCACCAGGTGTACGTGCTGATTATTTGAAATTGCCAAACGGCAGGTACTCAATCAGTATATATTTTGGATGCGCCCCGGCCAACGTTGATAAACTAACAGCCGATGCGCTTGATGAGATCAATAAAATAAAACAGAACGGTGCCAGCGCAACAGATATCCAGAAATTTGTTGCTGAGGATATCCGCTCAAGCCAGGTACAATTAAGGCAAAACTTTTTCTGGGCAGGATACCTTGCAGGCGGCAACCAAAACCAGGAAGATCCGCACAGGATATTGAATCACATAAAAGATCTTAACACGGTAACCGTACAAAGCACTAAGGATGCTGCCAATAAATACATGAGCGGCACCAACCTTATCAAGCTGATACTGATGCCTGAGAAGAAGTAAATCATAAATAGAATTATTATAGCGCCATTGCCTTATCGGTAATGGCGCTTTTTATTTAGCAAGAACTGGGTTTTTAAGAGAGAGTGCCACTTATACTTTTGTTAATATTATTCATCATTAACAAAAAGCAGCATGCATATCCAAAGCAATCCATCCATTTTATATTTCGGCACGCCGGTAGTGCTCATCAGCACCAAAAACGAAAACGATACAGATAACCTCGCGCCCATGTCGTCCATATTCTGGCTGGGCTGGCGATGTGTGATAGGGCTGGCGGCAAGCTCCAAAACAACACAAAACCTGATGCGCAATAAAGAATGTGTATTGAATCTGCCATCGGTTAACCAGGCGGCAGCGGTAAATCTGCTCGCTAAAACTACCGGCTCAAATCCGGTGCCACCGGCGAAATTATTAAAGGGCTATTGCCATGTGGCTGATAAATTCGCTATTGCAGGCTTAACTGAGCAACAGTCACATACCGTTAAGCCACCGAGGGTGCAGGAATGCCCTGTGCAGATGGAGGCCGTAGTTGAGGCTGTACATGGTTTGGCCGAAAATGATGCCGACCAGCGCGGGCGCATTGTAACATTTGAGCTGCTCATAAAAAGGGTTTACCTGGAGCGGTCAATCCTGATGGAGGGCAATAATAACCAGGTTGATCCCGACAAATGGAAACCATTGATCATGAGTTTTCAGCAGTTCTATACTTTGGGCGATAAGGTTCATGAATCAACCCTGGCTGAAATTCCTGAACGTATGTATAATACGCCCGATTGGGAAAAGGCGCTTAATGTGGAGTATTCCGCAATATAATATTAATCCCACGTGCCACTGATTATTCCCACGCGTCATAGAAAAGTGAGTTGTCCTACAATCGCACTTATCTATGACGTGTGCAAAGAACCTTCTTATTTCGTTATTAACTGCGCATTCGGATGAAATGCAATATACGAAGCGTTTACATCCTTACCCGGCTCATGTACAATTATCCCGGTGCAAACATTCCTGTCATCTATTTCAAAAGCTATCCCGGCATCCGCATCATTGTAAATAAAAAACTGCCTGTTACCATTGGTATATCGGGCAGTCTTTTTCAGGCTGAATTCCTTTTTCGATTCAATAGTTTGCAGGTGCATACCTGTGCTCATATAGTCCATCGTTTTAAACCATGGCGATGTGATCCTGATCTGTTTAACCCGGCTCGCTTCATCAGCAGTACCCATCTGTTTTGAAAAGAATACCTGGGTTTCATAGCCCGAAGTATCATGTTTGGCGTACCAGGTAGATAATGATTTGCCCATTGCCGCGTCACCCGCATCGGGTTTGCCCAATTTGCTGAGCACGCTGTCGGCATTTTCGTTAATATTAATGGTGCCGATGCTTTGTCCGGGTAAAATTAATTGCTGTGCAGATACTGGTTTTTCACCGGTAGTATCTGTGATACTTACTTCTGTAGCAGTGGTATCTGTGGCTTTAGATGCAGATCTGTTCTGCCCGCATCCGCATATTAAAATTGCTATTGCAGCCGGTAAACAATGTTTAAGCATATCTTTATTTATAATACAAGGTATAACTAAAATACTATTAATTTGTTAGCGCTATAATGATAACACGGGGCCAGCAGGTAATACAGCAATGGTATAAGCAAAAAAACTGGGAGCAATTCGCCTTTCAAAGCGAAATGG
>JAMFSA010000145.1 GCA_026225055.1 Mucilaginibacter xinganensis
ACCAGCGTTTGCGCCTTTGGCCCGAGTTTGGATGACAATAAGTACGATTGGCCCCAGTCGCCGATGGTAGTGGAATAGAAATTAGGCTCATAGGGTTTATATTCTACCCAAACTTTCCAATCATCCGGCAGAGCCGCGTAGATCTCCTGCAAGCTTTCCAGCGTGTTCTGGAACGCGTTACGGAAGTTCAGCTGCCCCGGAAAGTTCGATCCATCCGACAGCCAAACCGACAAGGCTTTTGAATCCAGTTCTTTGCCATATTTGATCACTTCAATGTTATGTTCTACGGCCTGCTGCCTCACCGCCTTATCCACATGGTGCAGCGAGCCAAACTTGTAGCTCAGTCGCTGATCTTGTTGATCCTGGAAGGTATTGGAGTTCACCGCGTCAAAGTGCAGGCCCAACTGCGCTGCCAAAGCCTTGATGGATTTTGCGTTCTCCGGGATATCCCAGGGGATGTGCAGGGAGATGGAATTGCTGCTTTTGTTTAAAGCATGGATCACGCCCACATCCTCTATCTTTTCTTCCAGGCTGCGCGGCTCACCACCGCCCGAGAAACGCCCGAAACGTGTACCGCCCGTACCCAAAGCCCAGCTCGGGATAGCGATATTGAACACGCTTAACTTTTGTAACACCTCCTCGAGGTTATTGATATCGGCAGCCACACCCTCGAATTTGCGCTGGTGCCTGTCTGCCTGCTGATGGTTCAGTTCATCAACTGTATATTTTTCTATCTGCATTGGCCCCTCCCAAACCCTCCCCGGAAGGGAGGGCTTTAATTTTATTTATAGGTAATTAATTTATTTACAAGACATATCAAGTCTCCCCCTTTGGGGGAGATTTAGAGGGGATTATCGTACAAACCCTGCCGCAACCCCGCCATCTACATTGATCACATTCCCGGTTGATTTGCTCAGTAAGCCGCCGGTTAAAGCAAAACAGGCATTGGCAATATCTACAGGTAGTATCACTTCGTTCAGTAAGGTACGTTTGGCGTAATAAGCCGGCAGTTCCGCCACGGTAATGCCATAAGCTTTGGCACGGCCCTCGGCCCAGCCACCAGCCCAGATATTGCTGTCGCTGATCACCGCGTCAGGGTTGATCACATTTACCCGGATATGGTCTGCCCCCAGTTCAGCGGCATTTAATCTGCTTAAATGTAATTGTGCTGCTTTAGCACTGCCGTAACCGGCATTGTTTGGCCCGCTTACTAAAGCGTTCTTGCTTACGATGTTGATGATATCACCACCGATGGCTTGTTTTTTCATTACCGCTACCGCTGCC
Organism: Mucilaginibacter xinganensis; assembly: GCA_026225055.1. Classification (GTDB taxonomy): domain Bacteria; phylum Bacteroidota; class Bacteroidia; order Sphingobacteriales; family Sphingobacteriaceae; genus Mucilaginibacter; species Mucilaginibacter xinganensis_A. The sequence goes on from JAMFSA010000145.1 coordinate 1,285, forward strand.
TGGGTCACAAAGAACTGGCCTTTCACCAATACATCGTATAACAGGTCCCAGTCCTTTTCGGTATGGTCGGCTATCGTTTTGGAGATGTACAGGCCCGCGTTGTTTACGATCAGGTCCACACCGCCAAAGGCTAAAATAGCTGTCGCGATAGCTTCCTGTATCTGCGCCTCATTGGTTACATCCAAAGTCGCAGTGGTATAGGCATCTTTGCCATAGGCTTTTTTAAACTCTTCACCCGCACCTTCCAAACGTTCGGCATTCATGTCGTTTAGTATCACTACCGCGCCTTCTTCCACAAACTTTTTAGCGATCGCTTTACCAATGCCCCCCGCGCTGCCGGTTACTAATGCTACACGGCCCGATAATGCTTTTGGCTTTGGCATACGGGACAGCTTAGCTTCTTCCAGTAACCAGTATTCAATATCAAAGGCTTCCTGGCGTGGAAGGGA
>JAMFSA010000146.1 GCA_026225055.1 Mucilaginibacter xinganensis
ATAACTTTATGCATGTGGAGTTGAGATACCACAAAATACACCTTTTGGGTGTAGCAATCAAGCCTTTAATATGTTGTTTATCAACAATTTGAAGGCTTTTTGCTTTATTGGCTGCGACTTTTGGGTTGCAACTGAATCCACTAATTAGCAACCCGCTCTGTATAGTTTAGAGATTGCTTCGTACCTCGCAATGACGCACGAAGACAAATTAACTATTTTATCTTTCCTTCCCCGTCAGTAGAACAGCTTCGGATGAAATCAGGCAAAACGATGGTGGGTTGTGCGGCTGTAGGGCATAGCGGGATTTTTGCAGCGCATTGGGCTAGTGCGCACATTATAGCCGCAAAAGTTCCCAGCCCAGGTTTTGATTGATTTGCAGGGTAAAGGCCCAGTGCGGCAAAGAAGCATTTCTACTGACTTGATTTTTTGCTACCTTTTGTATCAAGACAAAAGTAGTAGCCTCCGCGGCAATGAGCGGCTTCGAGCGACTCAACGAAATTAAGATACTGTACAGTCGGGGATTGCTTCGTTCCTCGCAATGACGCTCGGAGAAAATTCTAAACCTGAATTTTAGCCTTATATGTTGGAGCCGACAAATACAAATCCTCTGCTCCCGCGAGCTTACAGCTCGTGGTTGCGCATAGTTACAGTTTGCAACTGGAATCATCGATTAGCAATTCGCCCTGTATAGTCGGGGATTGCTTCGTGCCTCGCAATGACGCGCGAAGAGAGTATGCTCTTCTTTCCCCGTCAGTAGAACAGCTTCGGGCGAAATCAGGCAAAACGATGGTGGCCTTGAGCGCAATGGCAGGGCATAGCAGATTTTTACAGACGGGCAAAGGCCAGTGCGTAGCGACAGCAGGGTAAAAATATAGCAGCCCAGGTTTTGCCTGATTTGCAGGGCAATGGCCAAGTGCGGCAAAGAAGCCTTTCTAATGACTTGATTTTTTGCTACCTTTTGTATCAAGACAAAAGTAGTAGCCTCCGCGGCAATGAGCGGCTTCAGGCGATATTCACACCATGTATATTCACTCTGTATAGTTTAGGATTGCCACGCTATCGCCCGCAATGACAAATTGGTGTGCCAAACTGTGCCACTTGTCCCACCTGTTTCACCTGTCCCGTGGCACACCTCTAAATCAAACTCCCCGTTTAGGAAGCAAGGGCGCTGACAAATAGAAATGCCACAACAACATCGTTGCCACAGTCCTATAAGGCTGCCAAATGGCGGCAAGCTCGATCAATTCTTCTTTAGTAGTGCTAAGAGGTAAACCTTTCACCCGTTTCATAGCATTTACAGCGGCGAGATCACCGGCAGGGAAAATATCGGCGCATTGCAGTACGAACATGAGGTAAACATCGATGGTCCAATGGCCGATGCCTTTGAGGGTGATGAGCTTGGCGCGGATGGCATCGTTGGAGAGATGTTCCAACTCGGTTAGGTTGATTTGCCCGCTAAGGAGGGCTTCGGCCAAATAACGGATATAGGCGGTCTTTTGTCGACTGCAATAACATGCCCGCATTTCCTCATCTGTGAGCAATAACAGCCGGGCAGGGGTAAGTTCCTGTACACGCTCTTTCAGTTTATTTAATGCCGATAGGGCCGATGCAAGTGAAACCTGTTGCTCCAAAATAATATGCACCAAAGTCTCAAACGTATTGGGTCGCGACCATAGCGGCGGGTAGCCATAAGCGTTGATGATGGCGGCGAGATCGGCATCTATCAACGTAAGCTGGTCGCAAATGGGGTAAAAGGTGGCTTTGGTAAACTGTTCGCTCATAGATTTGTTAATCTAAAATTACTAACTTTTTTAGGATTTTGCATTTACTTTTCACACTTTTACCATTATGAATAACCTGCCGCCTTTAGCTGAGCGCATGCGCCCCAAAACACTCGACGATTATGTTGGGCAAAAGCACCTTGTAGGTAAAGGCGCGGTTTTGCGCAAAGCGATAGAATCGGGCGTGCTGCCGTCCATGATCTTCTGGGGGCCGCCGGGGGTTGGGAAAACTACGCTGGCCTATATCATATCGCAAACCTTATACCGGCCATTCTTTGCCCTCAGTGCCATTAACTCCGGTGTTAAGGATGTGCGCGAGGTGATAGAAAAGGCTGCTTTACTAAAAGAGCAGGGCGAAACGCTGCCGATCTTATTTATTGATGAGATCCACCGTTTTTCCAAATCACAGCAAGATTCATTACTGGGTGCTGTGGAGCGGGGGACAGTTACGCTGATCGGCGCTACTACAGAAAACCCATCTTTTGAGGTGATCTCGGCTTTGTTGTCGCGCTGCCAGGTGTATATTTTGCAATCGCTTGAGGAAGACGACCTGCTGAACCTGCTCAATAAAGCGATGAAGGAGGATGTGGTGCTGCGCGATAAAAAGATAGAGATAAAAGAAGATGAAGCATTATTGCGCCTATCCGGTGGTGATGCGCGTAAATTGCTGAACATATTCGAGCTATTAGTAAACGCTTTTAAAGGCAAAAAGATAGAGCTCACCAATAAAAATGTGCTGGAACATGTGCAGCAAAACATGGCCCTGTATGATAAGGCTGGCGAGCAGCATTATGATATCATCTCGGCATTCATCAAATCCATGCGGGGCAGCGACCCTAATGGAGCAGTTTACTGGCTGGCACGGATGATTGTAGGCGGTGAAGATCCGCTGTTCATTGCCCGGCGGATGCTGATACTGGCATCGGAAGATATTGGCAATGCCAACCCGAATGCGCTGCTACTGGCACAGGCCTGTTTTGAGTCGGTGAACAAGATAGGTATGCCGGAGTCGCAGTTGATATTGTCGCAAACGGTGATCTACCTGGCAACATCGCCCAAAAGTAATTCGGCCACTACGGCTATTGGTGCTGCCATTGCATTGGTTAGGCAAACCGGCGACTTGCCCGTGCCATTGCACCTGCGTAATGCACCAACCAAGCTGATGAAAAATATAGGCTATGGCAAGGATTACAAATATGCGCACAGCTACGAGGGCAACTTTACCGACCTCGATTTTCTGCCCGAAGCCATAAAAGGAACTAAGATCTATGAACCCGGAAACAATGCCCGTGAGCTGGAAACCAAAGAAAAGTTAAAAAAACTTTGGGGCGACCGATATAAATATTAGTATCTTAAGGGCCTTAACACCGGCCTATCAATGATAAAAACCTTTCTTCAGCATGAATTAAAAGCCTTTTGGCGCGCCCGTAACACCGGCAAAAATATAGCTGTAAAAATAGTAATGGGTGTACTTATATTGTACCTGTTGCTATGTGCTTTAAGTGCCGGGTTCTTTTTAGATAAAATATTAGGGCAGGCCTTCCCTAAACAAAATGTAGTGATAGCCTTTTGCGGCATTATACTTATCTATTTCATCTTTGATCTTATCTCGCGGATGCAGTTGCAGGAACTGCCAACCTTAAAAGTTCAGCCCTATTTACAATTACCTGTAAAACGGAACGCGCTGGCGGGTTACCTGGCCGCCACTTCAATTATCTCAGCATTCAATATCATTCCTTTTATCCTATTTGTGCCTTTTGTTATCAAAGTAATTGCCGCTGGTTCAGGTGCCGGTGTGGCATGGGCATTTGTAGGGTCTATTTTGGGGATAACCATTTTTAATAATTATTTGGCGCTATATATTAAGCGTAAAGCCAATTTAAATGGTTGGATTTTCTTGATCGCTACCGGCATACTAATATTGATTTGCCTGGGCGACTTTTTGTGGCATATCTATTCTATCAGGGATATATCATACCTGTTCTTCGGGCATTTAATTGGTTTCCCGGGTTTGGCTTTATTGCCAATTCTGCTGGCGGTGGGTATGTATTATATTAACTTTTTGTATTTAAAGGATAACCTTTATCTCGAAGAGCTCAAGTCTAAAAAAGCATCACACAAAAGCAGTACAGAATATCCTTTCCTTAACAGGTTTGGCATAACCGGCGATCTGGTTGCTAACGAGATCAAACTTATTATCAGAAACAAGCGGCCAAATTCAGCTATAAAGATGAGCGTGCTGTTTTTGTTCTATGGCTTGCTATTCTATAACAAACCGACTTTGATGCATACCGATTATCCTGTTGTTTTTGTAGGCATGTTTATGACCGGTATCTTCATCATTAACTACGGGCAATTTATGTTTAGCTGGCAAGCCGCACATTTTGATGGCTTATTGGTAAATAAACTAAATTTTGCTGATTTTCTTAAAGCGAAGTATTTACTGTTCACCCTCGTATCAACATTGGCGTTTATAGTAACAATACCTTATGTGTATTTTGGCTGGAGGGTTTTGTTTATCCATTTTATGATGTATTTATGGAACCTGGGTGTTAATACTACCATCATCCTGTACTTCGCTAACCGCAACGCCCGTCGCATTGATCTTTCAAAAGCGGCCGCGTTTAACTGGGAAGGCGTAGGCGCAACCCAATGGATCATCTCTATACCACTGTTCGTTACGCCAATTTTGATTTATCTGCCATTTTCATTCTTGCATTACCGTGATCTTGGGCTTGCTGTGCTGGGCGCTGCCGGGCTGGTGATGATCCTTATCCGCAGTACCCTGATCAATAAATTGGAAGCAGATTTTTATAAACGTAAATACACCATCGCCGAAGGCTTTAGAAACAAATAATATGATAACTATAACTGATCTTAAAAAAATATACAATAATGTACTGGTTGTAAACGTGCCGAAGCTCGAAATAGCCAAAGGTGAAAGCATTGGCCTGGTGGGCAACAACGGTGCAGGTAAAACAACCCTTTTCCGCATGATACTCGATCTGATCCGCCCTGAAAGCGGCGAGGTGGTATCAAACGGCGAAGTAGTTGCCGGGCATGAAAACTGGAAGAATTACACTGCCTCGTACCTTGATGAGGGCTTCCTGATCGATTACCTTACACCCGAGGAATATTTCTACTTCATTGGCGGGTTGCATCAGCAAACGCAGGCACATGTGGATGATTTTCTATCAACCCTTGGTGATTTCTTTAATGGCGAGATCCTGAAAAAAGGCAAATATATCCGCGACCTTTCAAAAGGTAACCAAAGTAAGGTGGGCATTGCCTCCTGCTTATTGCAAAAGCCAGAATTGCTGATGCTGGATGAACCGTTCGCCAATATAGACCCAAGTACACAGATCAGGCTAAAAAATATGCTGAAGAGCCTAAACAAACAACAGGGAGTAACCACATTAATATCAAGCCACGACCTGAGCCACGTAACCGATGTGTGCGACCGCATATTACTAATGGAAAAAGGCAGGATCATTAAGGATATCGCCACCAGTTCATCAACCCTGGCCGAACTGGAAGACTATTTCGCAGTAGGGCAAAGCGCCGCGTTTGCCCCCCGCATTGATGATGAATATAATGATTGATTGTCACCTTTAATTTTACCCGTAGAGACGCAATATTTTGCGTCTCTCACAGACAAGAAATGAATATATGTAGAGACGCGATACCTCGCGTCTCTTTTTAATAATGAAGTGACAAAGTAGGGCATAATCCTTTGCGTCTCTACATCTGTTCTTCTATATTTGAATAATGTATACTATCAGAACAGCAACTCCAACCGATACTGAAACCATTATTAAAATAGCCGAAACAACCTGGTGGGTAGCCTACTCACCCATATTAGAAGGAGAACAGATCCGCTTTATGCTTAATGAGATTTATACGGCTGAGAAGATCAGCAAGCAGATTGAAAATAACATACAAACCTATTTATTGCTGATTGAAGATGAGCAGCCGGTTGCCTTCGCGGCATTTTCTCCGCGGGAAGAAAATGCGAAGATCTATAAATTGCATAAGCTTTACTGCCTGCCCGCAACACAAGGCAAAGGCTATGGTAAAATATTGATTGATGCCGTAAGCGATGAAGTATTAAAAGCCGGTAAACACATCCTCGAACTAAATGTGAACCGCTACAACAAGGCCAAAAGCTTTTATGAAAAGATGGGCTTTAGCGAGGCATACCAGGAAGATATCCCCATCGGGCCATATTTTATGAATGATTATGTGATGCGAAAAGAATTAAAATAATATATCTGCTAATTATTAACCTAAAAGTATATGAACAAAGGCTTGTTGACTTTCGTGTTTAGTTTTTTGACCGCTTTTACGTGCCTTGCACAAGCGCCGCAATTAATACCTCAGCCGGTATCGCTGAAAACGTATCCCGGCCATTTTAAGCTAACGCGACAAACAAGCATCATCATACCCACGGGGGATCCTGAAATTAAAAGAATCGGCAATTTATTAGCTGGTATGCTAAACTCGCCAACAGGTTTTACTATTCCGGTTACTACTGTTAACAAAACAGCATCAGCCATTCATTTAAAATTGAACAAAGTAGCCGACCCCAAAATTGGCGAAGAAGGTTATACACTAAAAGTAACCACCGCCCGTATAACCATTGCTGCTAATGATGATAAGGGTTTGTTTTATGGCATCCAAACACTGGTGCAGTTATTGCCCCCTGATATTGAATCGAAAACGCAGGTTGCAAGTATTGCCTGGAACATCCCTGCTATTGATATTACCGATTACCCGCGTTTTGGCTGGCGGGGATTGATGCTGGATGTAAGCCGCCATTATTTCCCTAAACAAGTGGTTAAGGATTATATTGATGAGATGGCCAAATACAAATACAATGTATTTCACTGGCATTTGTCGGACGATAATGGCTGGCGCATTGAGATAAAAAGCCTGCCGCAGCTAACTAATGTTGGCGCATGGCGTGTAATGCGTACCGGGCCGTTCAATGGTTCAATGCAAGTGCCGCAACCTGGTGAAAAAGCAACTTATGGAGGTTTTTATACCCAGAATGATGTGCGCGAAATTATCAAATACGCGCAGGATAGGTACATCACTATTTTGCCCGAAATTGATGTTCCGGCGCATAGTTTGGCAATGATCGCTTCGTTTCCAAACCTGTCATGTACCCAACTGCAATACCCGGTTAACCCCGGCAGCAGTTTTTATATGAAGGAAGATAACGTGCTTTGCGTTGGTAACGACTCCACCTACATGATCCTGGATAAGGTTTTTACCGAGATAGCGCAGCTGTTCCCTTGTAAATATATCCATATAGGTGGCGATGAGGCTTATAAAGGGTTTTGGGATAAATGCCCGAAATGCCAGGCCCTGATGAAACGTGAAAATCTGAAGAATACCGAAGAACTGCAAAGCTATTTTGTAAAACGTGTGGCGCAGATCATAGAATCGAAGGGCAGAAAACTGATTGGCTGGGATGAGATTTTAGAGGGTGGACTGGCACCATCGGCAACGGTAATGAGCTGGCGCGGAATGGATGGCGGTATTAAGGCTGCAAAAATGGGCCACGAAGTAGTGATGACCCCATGGGGCAGCTGTTACATCGATCTTTACCAGGGCGATCCTTTGGTTGAGCCGCATACCTATGGCAAGCTGTTTTTAAACGATGCTTATGCCTTTGAACCCGTGCCCGATAGCGTTGACGCTAAACTTATTTTAGGCGGACAAGGCAATTTATGGACAGAATCGGTAACCGACGAGCGCCAGGTAGAATATATGACCTGGCCACGTGCTTTGGCATTGTCAGAAATTTTATGGTCGCCCAAGAGCGAGCGTCATTTTGATGAGTTTGCGCAAAGAGTTGAAACACACTTTAAACGCCTGGATGCCGCAGATATTAAATATGCCCGCAGTATGTATGATCCGATTATCAGCGGCGTAAGGATACCGGGAGATACATCGCTTAAAGTGAAACTGGGTACGGAAATTAGCAAGCTTGATCTCTATTATACGTTCGATACCAGTTTGCCCGATAATCACTCACTAAAATATAACAATATGCCGTTGGCTATACCTAACGGGGCAACCGAAATAAGAGTGGTCACCTATCGGGATAATAAACCCATTGGCAAACAAATAGATGTTACGCTGAAACAGTTAGCGAAAAAGAAAGAGTAAAACCTTCAGATTATTATAACCGGGATTGCTTATGTTTGAATAAACCTTCAGATATGAGACCATTATTATTATCTTTTTGCTGTGCGCTCATCTTCATGAGCAGCACCTCTTTTCAGCCTGCTGATGAATGGACGCCTTTGCTGGATAAAAAGCTTTCTAAATGGGAGATCTATCAAAGCTTTCAGCATAAACTGGGCTATAAAGGTGAAGCACCGCGCGATGATAACGGCAATTTGATAAAGCCGGTTGGTTATAATATCAATAAGAACAATGAGTTTTCCGTGATCGATGAGAACGGGGAAACGATCCTCAAAATAGGCGGCGATATCTACGGCTGCTTATTTACCAAACAGGATTATGGTAATTATTATCTTAAACTAAAAGTAAAGTGGGGCGATAAAAAGTGGGTGCCGCGCCTAAATGAGGTAAAGGATTCCGGCCTGTTATACCACTCGCAAGGTGAATGCGGTGTCGATTACTGGCGCACCTGGATGCTGAGCCAGGAGTTTCAGATAGCGGAAAAAGGCATGGGCGATTACTGGTCCCAAGCCAGCTCCCGCTCTGATGTTAAAGCCCGGAAAGAGGGCAGCGATTACTTTTTTGATAAGGATGGAACACTGATGGAATTTGGCGGTGGTACTACTGCCGGAAATTTCTGCCATGCAGGTACTGATGTAGAGAAAAAAGGCGAGTGGAATGAGTTGGAGCTAATCACTTATGGCGATAAATGCATCCGCATTGTAAACGGGGTGGTAGTGATGGCGCTATCAAATAGCCGCTATATGGTTGATGGTAAAGCAAAGCCATTAGTAAGCGGCAAACTGCAATTGCAATGCGAAGCTGCTGAAGTATATTATAAGGATATCCTGATCAAAAAAATTGATGCAATGCCGGAGAAATATGCGGCTTATTTTAAATAATTGAACTTTTAAAACTCTGTGCATTTTGTATTTTCTCTCTCAGTGCCCTCTGTGGTTAATTTACCACAAAGTGCACTGAGAGAGATTTTACAAAGAACACAGAGTTATTATGACAGAATCATTATTTCGCTTTTATGCTAATAGTAGCTGGTGCTAATCCATCCGCGGTAGCGGTAAAGGTAATATTACCCGGTGTTTCTTTGGCTTGTACTATGGCTAACGCCAGGCCGTGAAATGCCTTGCGATAATCAGCTTTGAATGGATCGTGGCTAACCGGGTCGCCGTTATCAACGCTGGCAATAAATGCGTTACCGTTAAGCTTAAAGTTTACCAGGTTACTGGCATCAGGAACCACATTGCCGTCCTTGTCCAAGATCTTTACGGTAACAAACGACAGGTCTTTACCATCCGCATTAATAACGCTTCTGTCGGCGCTTAACTCAATTTTAGCAGGTTGACCAGCAGTGTGGATCTCCTGTGTTAATACCACTTTACCATCCTTGCGTGATACTGCTTTCAATGTGCCCGGTTCAAATTTCAAGCGCCACATTACATGCAGGTCATCACCGGTTTTCTTTTTTATGCCGACAGATTTTCCGTTAACATATAGCTCTACTTCATCAGCATTGTTGTAGTAGGCCCAGATATCAATGGTTTTGCCCGGTGTCCAGTTCCAGTGCGGGAAAATGTGCAATACAGGCTTATCGGTCCACTCGCTTTGGTACATATAGTAAACATCCTTAGGGAAACCGGCCAGGTCAATAATACCGAAATATGAACTGCGTGATGGCCATGAGTATGGTGTAGGCTCACCCAGATAATCCCAACCGGTCCAGATAAAGAAGCCTGATAGCATATCATATTTCTTCATCACCTTCCAGGTAGCCTCATGGGTTGAGCCCCATGGTGGTCGTACGTTATCATAAGCTGATACGGTATTATCGGCATTGCCAACAAACTTATCGCCATAATTTGAAGGCCATATTCTTATACTGTCCGATGGCATATCATAATACCCACGTGTTTGCAGATCGGAAGTAGTTTCTGTAGCGATGAATTTTTTGCCCGGGTAACGCTCATGGAATTTGGCGTAATCATATTCGTGATAGTTATAACCAATGAGATCAATAGCACCTGATTTTACGATCTTATTATTGGTATCCGGGCGGTCATTAGCGGTAGTAATAGGGCGGGTTTTATCTAGGCTGTGGATTATTCCTGCCAGGTCAGGCGCTATACGCAGCGCGCTGGTATCACCCTGCTGTGGTATTTCGTTACCAATGCTCCATATGATCACGCTTGGGTGGTTTCTGTCGCGTAATACCTGGTCTTCCAGATCGCGTTTATGCCATTGTTTAAAATACAGATGATAATCATATTTCACTTTGGCCCATTCCCAGCAATCAAATGCTTCGTCCATCACAATAAAGCCCATTTTATCTGCAAGCTCCAATAATTCAGGAGCAGGCGGGTTATGTGAGGTACGGATGCCATTGCAGCCCATTTCTTTTAATTCCTGCAACTGGCGTTCCAAAGCACGGTAGTTTAATGCCGAACCTAAACTGCCCAGATCGTGGTGATCGCAAACGCCTAATATTTTTATATGCTTGCCGTTTAAGGAGAAGCCTTTATTCGCATCAAAATTAAAATAGCGGATACCCAATGGGGTGGTGTAATCATCAACTACCGCGCCGTTAACCAATACTTTGGTAACTGCTTTATATAAATAAGGATGATCAACCGACCATAATGTCGGAGTATTAACGGTTAAAGTTTGATCTGAAAGAATAACCGAATCCTTCAATTCTGCTTTAGGAATAATACTGCCATATTCAGCAACTGCTTTCCCGGCGGCATCATAAATAGCGGTTTTTACGGTGATGTTTGCTGCACCACCATCAGTTTTTACTTTGATCTTTAAATTTACTTTCGCAGATTGAGCGCTTACTTCAGGTGTAGTGATATATGTTCCCCAATGGTCGATAGCGGTTTTAGCGGTGGTAACCAGCCATACATTACGATAAATACCCGAGCCTGAATACCAGCGTGAATTCGGCTGAACAGAGTTATCAACCTTTACAGCAATGGTATTTTGCCCGCCGAAGTTCAGGTAAGGTGTCAATTCATAACGGAATGAGATATAGCCATTAGGCCTGAAACCCAATTTATGCCCGTTTATCCAAACGGTACTTTTTTGGTAAACGCCATCAAAATCAATATAAATCAATTTGCTTTTAGCGGATACCGGTACGGTAAATGTTTTACGGTACCAGCCTACGCCGCCCGGTAAAGCGCCGCCTTCGGGAGTAGCTGGGTTATCTTTGCTGAATTTGCCTTCAACGCTCCAATCGTGCGGCAGGTTAAGCACACGCCAGTTGGCATCGGTAAATGTGGCTTGCTCGGCATTAGTGGTATCGCCTAAATGGAAATGCCAGCCCTTATCAAAATCGATAATTGACCTGCCCTGGGCTGATGATTTAAGTGTAAAAAATACAGAGACTAAAAGCAGGAAAGATAGTTTCCCAACCTTGCATAAAATGGCTTTTATTGCTGGCATAACTGGTGTATGATAAAATGTATAAACGACAGTAAATTTGCGATATTAATTTCAACATATCAAAATTAAACTATTATAAAATAGGTTAAACAAAAATGCCCCGGCATTATTACCGGGGCATTTATTGATTGTTATATAATTAAACCGTTTTATACAACAGGCGAAGTGGTGAATATGCCTGTGTAATATTTTCGATAGGCATAACCTAAAAATAAATTGATAAGCAGCAAAGGGCCCGCTATAACCAAACCTGATGGTTCAAGAAAGGCGTGGAATAGGAATATATTAAGCGTTACCGGGAAAATAATAATTAAAAAGAAAGCTGTGTATTTGTTGATGAGCAGAAACAAACCGCAAATGGTTTCCGTGGCTTTTAGGAAAGTGAAAAAGTAACCTGATGCAAATAAGCCTTTGTCGAACTCACCGGCAGGCCCGGGCGGTACTGTAGTTGGTAAAAGGTGCAGGAAATAGGCGAGGCCGAATCCGAAGAAAACAAGGCCCAGCAATGACCGGGTGATTAATACTGCAATTTTCATAATTAAGGGTTTTGATTGAATATTTAAACATCTAATATAATTATATTGACCTAATCAAATATAACTTATTATAAATCATATTTATAGATTGGGGCATAAGGTCTTGTAATAGCTAAAATTTTATACTGAAAAGATAAGTTGTTGTTATAAACGCATCAATTGTGATATTTGCAGGATGAGAAAATGGCATAACTATTTACTGGCGGGTGTTGTATTGCTGAATGCCTGTTCATCATCAAAAAAAGTAAGCAGTGGCACATCTACCGTAAATAATGGTAAAGTATGGGCATCACTTTGGCAGCAAAAGGCTGCGGAATATAAGGCACTATGTTTCCAAGCCTATAACATCGCGAAGCAAAGAGTTGATGAAGCTGTGAAGCAAAACCCGGCCAAGCCGTACGCGGTCGTTACCGATATTGATGAAACCTTACTGGATAATAGCCCATACGATGCCCAGCGTGCTATCAATAATCAGGATTATACCTCAGCAACCTGGAAAACGTGGACTGCTAAAGCCATAGCTGATACTGTGCCCGGCGCTCCCGCTTTTTTTAAATATGCTGCCTCAAAAGGTGTAGAGGTTTTCTACATTACTAATCGTGACGAGGACGAACGTGCCGGGACATTAAAGAACCTGCAACTCTACAACCTGCCCAATGCAGATGATGCGCATTTGATATTAAGACCGGGCCATAACTCGAGTAAAGAGAGCCGCAGGCAGGATGTGCTTAAAACACATACTATCATCCTTTTGTGTGGAGATAACCTGGCCGATTTTGATGCTTTGTATGATAACAAACCTACCCTGCAAAGCAGGCAGGATGCCACCAATAAATTGATGCAGGAATTTGGCAGCAGATATATAGTACTGCCCAATGCTTCGTATGGCGATTGGGAAAGCGCGCTGTTCAACTTCAATTATAAACTCACTACTGCCCAAAAAGATTCTATAATAAAAGCGCAACTAAAGCTGGATAAGTAGATAAATCAGTACCTTGTATTAAGTTTTTGTTAACAGCCAAAATCGCTAAAAGCATTGCCTACTTTTGGCGGATCCTTTTGATTGATCTTACTATGAAACAAAAATATCTGTTCGGCCTACTATTGCTTGTTATGGCCCTTAGTGTTCACGCACAATTGCCGGGTAAAATACAGCAAACACAGCAAGTGCTATTGCCAAATGGCTGGAAACTGAGCCCTGCAGGGCGCCACTTACAGTTGGGTGATTTGCCATTGAATATCCAGCTATCCGCATCAGGCAAAATGCTGGCGGTAACTAATAACGGGCAAAGCACACAATCTATACAACTCATCGACCCGGTGAATGAGAAATTGCTGGATGAAAAAGTAGTAGGAAAATCATGGTATGGTTTAACTTTTAGTCGTGATGAAAAGACCTTGTATGCATCCGGTGGTAACGACAATTTTATCTTAGCTTTCGCTATCAGCAATAATAAAATTGGCAAAGCCGATACTATTAAACTAGGCAAACCCTGGCCAACTGATAAAATTTGCACCACAGGCATAGCAGTTAATAAAAGCAATACCATTTTATATACCGTAACTAAGGAGGATAGCGCTTTGTATATCCTCAACCCTAAAACGCGTGGCATTACTTCAAAAGTAAAACTACCGGCCGAGGCTTACAGCTGCCTGTTATCGCCTGATGAAAAAACGCTGTACATTTCTATCTGGGGTGGGGAACAGGTAGTTTTTTATGATACGGAAACACAACAGCTAAGCAATATTACAGTTGGCAGCCACCCTAATGAGCTGTTGCTGAATAAAAAAGGCAACTGGCTGTTTGTTGCCAATGCCAATGATAATTCAGTCGCCATAATTAATACCGCTACCCGTAAAATAGTTGAAACCGTTACAACGGCGCTTTACCCAACTCACTTAACAGGTTCAACAACTAACGGACTGGCATTATCCGCAGATGAAAAAACGTTATACATTGCCAATGCCGATAATAATTGCCTGGCTGTATTTGATGTGAGTAAACCCGGCAACAGCAAAAGCATGGGTTTTATCCCGGTAGGCTGGTACCCAACCAATGTTAAGGTTTTAGGTAAAAAGATTTTGGTTGCTAACGGTAAAGGTTTTACCTCAATGGCTAACCCGCGCGGGCCGCAACCGGTAAAAAAAGCTGATAACAGCGGTTATCAGAAAGGGGCAACCAATTCAAAAGAACAATATATAGGCGGCTTGTTTAAGGGAACGCTGTCGTTTATTGATGCCCCGAATGCCGATCAGCTTAAAGCTTATACTGAACAGGTTTACGCCAATACGCCGTTTAATGAAGCGGAAGAAAAGATGGCAGCAGGCGAGGCTGGCAATCCTATACCACGCAGCAGCGCCGATAAATCACCTATTAAATATGTGTTTTATATAATTAAAGAGAACCGCACTTACGACCAGGTTTTAGGCGATATGCCGAAGGGAAATGGCGATACCTCGCTTTGTATTTTCGGGCAGAAGGTCACCCCAAATCACCATGCCATAGCTGATCAGTTTGTTTTGCTGGATAATTTTTATGTTGATGCCGAGGTTAGTGCCGACGGGCATAACTGGAGCATGGCGGCTTATGCTACAGATTTTATTGAAAAAACATGGCCCACAAGCTATGGAGGTCGTGGTGGTAATTACGATTCGGAAGGGACACGTAAGGCTGGCGACCCGCGCGATGGCTATATATGGGATTATTGCAAAAGGGCGGGTGTAAGCTACCGCACCTACGGGGAGTTTGCGCAGGATGGCGAGGCTAATATCAAATCATTGGTTGGGCACCTTTGTCCGCAATCACCAGGATTTGATCTGAATATCAAGGATATTAAACGCGAGCAGGTTTGGGAACATGATTTCGACTCGTTGTTGAGCATAAATGCTGTACCTCATTTCAACTCTATACGTATTTGCAACGATCACACCAGCGGACAAAGGCGTGGAGCCATATCGCCCATAGCCGCTGTTGCTGATAACGATCAGGGGATAGGTTTGCTGATAGACCATCTTTCAAAAAGTTCGATCTGGAAAGAATCAGTAGTTTTTATACTGGAGGATGATGCGCAGAATGGCCCCGATCATATAGATGCGCACCGTTCGCCGGTGTTGGTTGCCGGGCCTTATGTAAAGCATAACGCGGCTATTCATCATATGTATTCCACCTCAGGGGTATTGCGCACCATTGAGCTGATATTGGGTCTGCCGCCGATGAGCCAGTATGATGCTGCCGCTCTGCCATTGTACGATTGCTTTACCGCAACCCCGGATATGGCCACCTATAACGTAAAGCCCGCACAGGTAGACCTGGAACAGCGTAATGTTGCCGTAAATGAAAGCAGCAAGCGCTCGCAATCATTCAACCTGGCAAAAGAAGATAAGGTGCCTGACCTGGAACTGAATGATGTGATATGGAAATTTGTAAAGGGAGAAAATGCTGTTATGCCTGCACCAAAACGCAGCGCGTTTGTAATATTGCAACCCAAAAAAGATGATGATGACGATTAAATAAACACTAATTGCGCAATTTCAAACCAAAATAGTGTACTTAGTGTTATTAAACTTATCCGTTCTGCTATTTGTAGAATCAGCTTTAACCTATCTTATATGACAGTTTTAGAAAATGATTATTTAAAAGTATCCATTGATGCTAAAGGTGCCCAGCTTTCCTCACTTATAAACAAGGCTACCGGGACCGAGCAAATGTGGCAAGCCGATCCCAATATATGGCCATGGCATGCGCCCAATCTTTTCCCCATTGTAGGTGGTTTAATAAATGACGAGCTTTTGGTTGATGGGCAGGCCTATCCCATGAAACGCCATGGCTTTGCCCGGTTATCGGAATTTGTGTTGTTGAAAAATGATGACCAGTCGGCAGTGTTTTCATTGCCTAACTCGGAGAAAACGCGCGGCGTATTTCCATATCGTTTTGATTTCGAGATCATGTATATGCTGATCGATAACGCGCTGCGGATTACTTATAAAGTCATCAATTTGGATAAAAAAACCATATATTTTTCTGTTGGTGGGCATCCGGCGTTTAATGTGCCTTTCGGCAAGGATGAAAAATATGAGGATTATTATTTAGAGTTCGAAACTGGTGAAAAGCTCACTACTCATTTACTTGACGCCAATGGCATGTTCTCGGGCGAAACAGCTCCCGTTGCTTTAGATGGTAATAAATTATGGCTCACAAGAGAGCTCTTTAATAAAGATGCTTTGGTATTTAAAAACCTGCGTACAAGAGAAGTGACCATCAAAAGTAAAAATCACGACAAAACACTTTCGGTAGAGTTTCCGCATTTTAATTACCTGGGCTTATGGGCAAAACCCGGTGCCGATTTTGTGTGTATTGAACCATGGCTGGGCTGTGCCGATACTGCGAATAAAGCGGTAGATATCAGCAAAAAAGAGGATATTCAAAAGCTGAATGTAGGTCACGTTTTTGAGGCCGCGTTTTTTATAAGTATATAATTATTCAGGATGGCATCAGATTCAACCAAAAGATTTTCAGACAGGGTTGATAACTATATCAAATTCAGGCCCGGCTACCCGCCCGAGGTATTGGCGTTCTTAAAACAGGAATGTAACCTAAATGCTGATTCCGTTATAGCCGATGTTGGCGCGGGCACAGGAATATTCACCAAACTGTTGCTTGATGAAGGGTATAAGGTTTATGCTGTTGAACCAAACCAACCGATGCGCGATGCCGCTGTTGAGCAATTATCGGCCTACAAAACTTTTATCCCCATTGATGGTACTGCCGAAGCTACCACGCTACCCACAAAAAGTGCGGACCTTATTGTGTGTGCGCAGGCTTTCCACTGGTTTAATGATGCCAAAACTAAGGTAGAGTTTAACCGGATATTGAAAGATACAGGCAAAACCGCACTGATATGGAACAGTCGCCTCACCGATGTTGATGAGTTTGCAAAAGCCTATGAAGCGCTGCTGAAACATGATGGCATCGACTACAACAAAGTGAACCATCGCAAAGTACGCGATATTGATTTTAAGGCCTTTTTCAAGAATGGCGTTTACACGCTAACTAAATACGCCAACACACAAATATTTGATAAGGCAGGACTGATCGGCCGGGCATATTCTTCATCATATGTACCTCAGGAAGATACCCCAGAAGGCGAAAAATTCCTGGTTTTGTTAAAGGAGATCTTTAATAAATATAATGTTGATGACAAGGTGAGCTTTGTTTATGAAACGGAAATCTATTTAGGCGAAGTTTAAAATCTAAACCTAATTTCATTTCGAACGAGGAGAAATCTTCTGCACCCGGCATAACCGCTTTGCATAATAAATAGTTTTACTATCATCCGAAAAGATAATAGCAATTAGTTAGCCCGTTTTGTATTAGTGGTTAATTCCTGCACATTTACACTTGATAATGGCTTGCTTTTTCCAGTGCCGCCAACATTATTGATGCTTGCGTTGCTGCCCGTGTTCAGCACAATAACTGCTTCATTTTGGCTGGTTTTAGGCCCCGTAGTGCCTGTGAAACCGTCAATGATAAGATCTCTGAAATTATCGATTGCGATGCCATTGGTAAAGTAATCCGGTAAGTTATTATCCCAGCGTACATCCAATCCTTTTATGGTAAGGCCATCAACATAATGGGCGAATAAAGCAGGGATATCATGCTTAAAAATAGCCAGTTTGCTATCGTTGGTAGCTCTCAGATCAAAGTTGCCGCCATTAATATCAGTAAATTTGCCTTTAACAAGCGTTAACTGTACATTGTCAAAACGGATATCCTTTAACTTGCTTTCTTCCGAGCCATATAGCACTATCCCTTCTTCACCGCGGGCAATAATATTGGTAAACCTTACATTGCTTATAGTGCCAACCTCTTTAAAGCCCAAACCGGGTAATGCCGATATATGGATAGGCTCGGCATGGCCCCACCATTGGCCCGGATACAGGCGTGTATCAATGATCATGTTAGAGAACAGTATATTGGAAATATTCCCTTTGCGCCGCTGAAAAATTCCAATACCCCGGTTTGAATCATAGATGCGGATATTATCGAACAGCAGGTTCCCCGAGTCGTTATCATTAAATCCATTATAGCCAATACGTATACCACATGAGCGCGACCAGAAACTGCAATTGGTAACCTTTACATTGCTGGTACTTATTACAGCCATGCCATCATCACCTGCCCGTATATCGCAATCGGCAATAATGATATTTTTTGAGTCGTACATATCAATGCCATCGCTGTTGGGTACACGCATATCATTGTCAATGTTTATGCCTATCACTTTCACATTGTCGCAGGCGTTAAGGTCAAAGGTCCAGTCGTTAGCATTACGGATAGTAATATCGCGTATGGATATCCTTTTGCAGGAATGAAATATGATCTGTGTGCCGGGCCGGTTAGCAAAATCTCCTTTCCACATTACCGGTGCATCTTTGTTGCCATCAACGGCATTCATATAATTTTTCCCCTGCCGGGTATATTTCCGGTCCTCATCGCTGCTTACCTGTACCGTATCCATATACATGTAGGCCGCGGCGTTACCATCAATGGTGCCGGTGCCTGTTATGGATACATTTTCGGCATTATCTGCAAATATGATCCCTAATTTTTTGCCCCCGGCCCCTGAGCCGCTAAAATTATAATCGGCTTGAAATAAATAGTCGTTGGTATTGGGAGAGGCCATAATAACCGCCCCTGCGCTAAGCATTAAATTTATATTGCTGTATAAGCGGAAAGTGCCGGTAACAAAAATGCCTGCGGGTACTAACACGGTACCACCACCAGCTTTTACACAGGCTGCAATAGCGCTGTTTATAGCTTTGGTATCCAGCGTACGTCCATCGCCGGTAGCGCCATAGTTCTTTATGTTAAAAATGGTATTGTCATTACCCTGGGCCAGGCAGCTAATTGAGCAGGTTATGCAAATGCCCATTACAGCCAGGCACCTTTTTAATAAATGCATGATGTTGAGTTTATACGATCGGTTATTTCGATACCGGTTCGGCTTTAACTACCTCATCAAGTACCGGGTGGTCCAATGTAGTATAATTTTTTGATGATTTATATTTAGCTCATCAAAAGCCTCTATCTCATTTTGCTTTTATAATATCCAGAAGGTAGCTGTTTGTGAGGACACAAACAGCGGGGGTATATTGTGCGAGGTTTAATTACAATACCGAAATCACTCCTTAACTACCTCATTCAAAACCGGATGGTCGAGCGTGGAGATATGTTGATGCCCATTGTTCAGCTCATCAAATACTTCTATCTCATTTTTGCCTTTATTTAACCATCCCGCAGGGATATATAGTGTTTGCTGCGGGCCTATGTACCAGTATTTGCCCAGGTTACGCCCGTTTAAAAAAACAAAGCCTTTACCAAAGCCATGCATATCCAGGTAAGTATCGCCGGTAACAGCCAGTTTAAATGTGCCTTTGTATACAGCGGGGCCGTTTGGTGGATAGATTGTAGTATGCCATCCTGGTTTTATTGTCGTATTAATAGAATTGAACTTTAATTCAGAAAGATTACTGAACGGAAACTTAAACATGATCCAGCCGGTTAATTCAGCGCCATCAAGGGTTACCTTTTCAGTAATGCCTTGCCTGTTATCGGTTAGGTACGGGCCGTAATTTATACGCCCGTTATTCTCTACCAAAATGCCCAGTACCGAGTTTGGTTTATCGGCCTCAATTTGTAATGAGTCCTGTTTAAGTCTTCTGTCTAATATACTGATGCGCTTGCCGTTCAGGTAAACAGTGGCATAATCGCGCAGCTCTTTTATTTTTAACAGGCCCTTCGTGGCGTTTTTTAAGGTGGTGGTATATAAAACAAAGCCGTATCCCTGGTTAAGTTCTTCAAAACTCAAGGGGTGCTGTTCTATGACCGGGCTGCCCAGATTGGCAAACAGTGGCGCGCTTTCTTTAAGGTCGATGTTTTTTATGGCGATGGTTTTAGCAGTATCAGGTATTGGCGGTAAATGCTCACCGGCAGGCAAGTGCTTTTCTATCACCGCGCGAAACTTGTAGAATTTGGCAGTAGGGTTGCCCGATTCATTCAACGGAGCATCATAATCATAGCTTGATGTTTGCGGCGAATAAGGCTCATGACGGCTCATATTCGCGCCATTCATAAACCCGCGGGTAGTACCACCGTGGAACATATACATATTAATGGATATTCCTGCTGATAACACCTCATCCAGCTTTTTAGCATCGCTATCGGCAACACTGCCCTGATGCTCCTTGCCCCAGCTATCAAACCAACCTGGGTACCATTCTGATATATAATATGGCCCTTTGCCGTCGTGGTATTTATTAATGAGTTCTTTTACCTGTTTAGGGTCATCCAGTCCGTTAACGGCAGGTAAATAACCCGGTAGGTAACCACGAGGCATTTGCTCGGGGCCATCGCAGGTAAATAAAATACCATCTAAGCCTGCTTCACGGAAGATCTTACGGTTGATGTCAAGATATACCTTATCATCGCTATATGAACCGTATTCATTCTCAATCTGTACCATTAAAACGTTGCCGCCGTGTGTAACCAGCAAGGGTGTTACCTGCTTACCCAGTTGAATAATATATTCGCGGTATGCTTTCAAAAAATTAGGATCCTGGCTGCGCACTTTCATGCTCTTATCTTTAAGCAGCCACCATGGGTAACCGCCAAATTCCCATTCGGCACAGGCGTAAGGGCTCGGTCTTAATACTACCCACAAACCTTCTTCTTTAGCTATGCGGATAAATTCAGCAATATCATTATTGCCCGAGAAATCAAACTTGCCGGGTTCAGGTTCCTGAGCGTTCCAGAAAACGTAAGTGCCTACAGTGTTAAGCCCCATCGCCTTTGCCATTTTCAACCTTGCGCGCCAGTAGGCACGGGGTATGCGGGCACAGTGCATCTCGCCCGAGATGATCTGCAAGGGTTTGCCATCCAGCAAAAAAGCAGAATCGCCGAGTGTAAAGGTGTGTTTGGTTTTTTGGGCCGAGCAAAAGTTTATAAAAAGAACGGCCAATAGCAGGGGTAAGAATATGAGTT
Organism: Mucilaginibacter xinganensis; assembly: GCA_026225055.1. GTDB lineage: Bacteria > Bacteroidota > Bacteroidia > Sphingobacteriales > Sphingobacteriaceae > Mucilaginibacter > Mucilaginibacter xinganensis_A. Next base: position 21,012 of record JAMFSA010000146.1, read on the forward strand.
TTTTCATCTGACAAGCGCAGCCAGTTTAATAAAAACCGGTTGCGTGCCCAAATATATAGGTTTAGTAAATTAATTACTAACTAAAGCTTCTGTCTGTGCGTAATCTTTTAATTCGATTGCATTGGCGGCATCATCTACATCTGATTGTATTTTCCCGAGCATGCCTTTCAATACTTTATCTTTCCATGGCGAATGTGCCAATAAACGCAGTATTGTGTTTTGAAACCATAGCTGCATTTTTGACTTTGGGATCATCTCTTTTAAAACAGTTATGCCTAATTGCTGATTTTTCCGGATGAAGCCTTTCATCTCCCATTCATATTTTAAGAAGGCGGTGAAGTGATCGCTGTTAGCAGCAGCCAGTTCGCCGGCTAAAACATAAGCGCCAACCAAAGCCATGCTGGTGCCTTGTCCTGATGCAGGCGAGGGGCAATACCCGGCATCGCCTAATAATACTACCCTGCTTTTTGAAAGGGTATCCATTTGCACCTGACTAACGGAATCGAAATAAAAATCATCGGCATAATGCATGTGCTGTATCAGCTTTTTAGTTTCCCAGCCCGCATCTTTAAAATGCGTGGCTAATATATTTTTTTGCTGCGCGATATCATGGTAATTATATTTTATGGGCAACGTGGCGAACATGAAGAATGCTTTTGCCTCCTGCTGCCGGTGCGTACTATATACGTTGATCAACTTCCCGGCTGATGGATAGGAGATCTCCCGGTGATCGAGCTCAAAATAATTAGGAATGGTACAGATGGACACGTAATACCCCAGATCCTTAACAAAGGAATGATCGCCACCGAATACAATATTTCGTACATTAGAGTGCAGGCCATCGGCACCAACAACCAGATCGAAAGTACGGGGAGCGGAATTTTTAAAAGTAACGGTTACATCCTTGCCGGTTTGGAAGATGCCCGTGATACTCTCATCAAAAATGTATTCGGTAGTATGCTGAGTGGCTCGGTACAGGATATTTGCCAGATCGCCGCGCATGATCTCTGCATCATTTTCCTGGCGCATACCAAAGATATTGGGGTCATCAAGTTCAAGAACAGTCTTTCCTTTTTTGTTCACCAGCGATGACCCTTTTAACGCGGTTCCGACTTTTCTGATTTCGGGCATTAAGCCCATCCGGTCAATAATATCGGCCGCCGCACCACGAATATCTACCCGGTAACCACCCTCACGTAAAGTGGGTGCTTTTTCAACTATGGTAACATTAAAATCGTATTTGTTTAGCCACCATGCCAATGCCGGGCCTGCAATGCTGGCACCTGATATAAGGATATTTTTGTTTTGTATGCCCGGATTCATTTTTATTACCAGATAGATTATTTACTAAACTACCTGGTAATAAAGAATAAGGCTATAAACCATCGGTAAACACCCGGTTTAATTGGGGTGAAAGAAGAGAAATGTCGGTAAATGTTGGTGTAAAAAGTATTGAAAAATGTCATTTCGAACGATAGAGAGAAATCTTCTGCTTTTTGCATGATGGTGATGCAAGGTGTATAAGATTTCTCTCTGTCGTTCGAAAATGACAAAAAGAGGGATTAGTGGTTAAAATAACCCCAGTTGCCCTTTATCATCCATATCAATATCATCCGGATTGGTGATCTCAAAATCTACCTTCTTAATAGGATGCGATTCCTCTTTTGGTGATTCCACTGATTCGTCAGGAGATTCCACCGATTTCGGTTTTTGAGATTCCACTGATTCTTCAGCAGCTATTGGTGCGTCTTCAGTTTCATCTGCTTCATCGGTAATTGCTTCTTCCGCTTCAGGGATTGGCTCGGTTTCCGGTTCGCTTGATGCTATCAACTCGACACTTTGTACAGTATGCACCGTAACGCGGTTACCCATAGCCTTCATGCCTTTTACATCAATCAGCTCGGCAAGGTTTACCTCAACGGTTTCAGGTGTTTGTGTTTTACCTTTAAGCTGTTCAACCTTGGCAACAGGCTGTGCTGCACCCGAAATAAATAGCATTTTTGAACCATTTTCCTCACTGATAATGCTTGTTTCCTTACCCGGAAGTGTATTCTCGAATACAAAGCGTTTCACCAGGTAGTTTTTTGATTTTCCCTCGTAATGCACAACGGTGTAAACTTTCTCCGGCTCATATTTTTCGATCAGGATCATGTTATCAAAAAAGTGATTATTGAGGTCGAAGCTGGTGAGCTCATAAATTCCGGTACTCATTACCGTTAATATACGGTCATCACCATCAAATTCGCCTAAATATTTACCGCGATTATCAACATTCAATCTTTTCAATATGTCATCGTACCATATTTTACGACCAGATAGGGTAGAGATGCCCTTACTTTTAAGTGTGATCTTTTTAACCGGGTATTTGGTTACGATATTACCCATTGAGCCACGGCCTTTAATGGCAATGTTGGCAAAGTCCTCATCAAACTGCAGCTTTTTAAGCTTAGAGTGTGGTTTAAGCTGTATGTTGATGATCTCAGCCTCGCCGTTAGGGTTAGCGCTAAAGTATAATACCTTTGATGCTTTTGAACCTTTGGTAAGGTCATATTCCTTATCGCGGGTTACACCAGTTACCGAGAAACGTTTAACATAGCTTACACCGCTTGCACCATCCTTATAGATGAGGTTATAAACGGTGCGCTCATCGTTCTTTTTAAATACAGCGACGTGGATAATATCCTTGCCGACAAAAACCTTGTCCTGAACCTTGGTTATCACACACAAACCATCCGAACGGAACACGATGATCTCATCAATATCAGAGCAATCGCCAACAAATTCGTCTTTCTTTAAACCAGTACCTATAAAGCCATCTTCCCGGTTAACATATAATTTAACGTTAGCCAATGCCACCTGCGCGGCTTCAACTTTATCAAAGGTGCGCAGTTCGGTTTTACGCTCGCGGCCTTTGCCGTATTTCTCTTTTAGTTTGGCAAACCAATCAATAGTGTATTCGGTAAGGTGTTTAAGGTGATGCTTTACCGTTTTTATTTCAGCCTCTAAAGCTTTGATCTGCTCATCCGTTTTCTTCACATCAAAACGGGTGATGCTGCTCATCGGCTTATCAATCAGTTTTTTGTAATCATCAGGCAATATCTCCCTGTAAAACTGCGGGAAGAATGGTTCGAACAGTCGGTTCAGCACTTCCAGTACCTGCTCAAAGTTTGATGAGCTTTCGTAATCAGCATGCTTGTACATGCCTTCCTGTATAAAGATCTTCAGCAATGAGCTGAAGAAGATCTTTTCCATCAGTTCCTTCAGCTTTATCTGCAGTTCCTGTTTTAACAGCTCGCGGGTAAAATGCGTGCTTTCGGTCAGCATATCGTTCACGCTCATAAAGCGCGGTTTGTCAGCCTGTATTACGCAAGTGTTTGGCGATATGGAAACCTCGCAATCGGTAAAGGCGTAGAGCGCGTCGATAGTTACATCCGGCGATATACCGGGTGCCAGGTGAATCACGATCTCCACATTTTGCGCGGTGTTATCCTCTATCTTTTTTATCTTGATCTTACCTTTATCGTTGGCCGATATAACGCTATCTATCAATCCACCGGTTGTAGTGCTGAAAGGGATCTCAGTAATGGCCAGCGTTTTTTTATCGCGCTCAATAATTTTCGCGCGCACCCTAACTTTTCCGCCCCGTTGCCCATCGTTATAAGCTGATGCATCAGCCATACCACCTGTTGGGAAATCGGGTAATAAATTGGGGGTACCACCTTTAAGCACATCAATTGATGCATCTAAAAGCTCAATAAAATTGTGTGGTAATATTTTGGTAGCTAAACCTACGGCTATACCCTCGGCTCCCTGGGCCAACAGTAAAGGGAATTTAACCGGCAGGGTTATAGGCTCTTTATTACGACCATCATAACTGGCCTGCCATATGGTAGTATCGGCATTAAAAGCAACCTCGAGCGCGAACTTTGATAACCGGGCCTCGATATAACGTGGTGCGGCAGCTGAATCGCCAGTTACCGGGTCGCCCCAGTTACCCTGACAATCGATCATCAGGTTTTTTTGCCCGATCTGCACCATGGCATCACCAATAGAGGCATCACCATGCGGGTGATATTTCATGGTGTTACCAATAACGTTGGCGGCTTTGTTAAAACGCCCGTCGTCCATCTCCTTAAGCGAATGCAGGATACGGCGTTGCACGGGTTTTAAACCATCATTTATATGCGGCACGGCACGGTCGAGAATTACATACGACGCGTAATCCAGGAACCAGTTTTCGTACAATCCGTCGAGGGAAGTGATGTTATGTAATTTTTCTTCGCTATTAGCAGGTATATCGTTCGGGTTTAAATCTTCGCTCATTATTAGCAATAAAAATTATGGATTGGTAAAGATATGTATAATGTGGAGATGTGCGGATGTGCAGGTGCGTGGAATTTTTGAACATACAAACAGAATTGTTTATATCGTATAGCATTATGCGCATTAATTTAAATTATGCGTATATTTGATATATGAAAACGCGGTTGAATTTGACAATTGAGGACAGCTTATTAAAAAGCACAAAGCTATATGCCGAGAAGCAGGGCACCAGTGTATCAGAACTTACTGAGCGTTATTTTAAGAGTATTACCAAGCCGGCAAAGCGTAAGACGATAATTGACTTAGTTGAAAAACTTGGTAAGCATGATATAGACCCGAAGACTGATTTAAAGGAAATGTACTATCAGGATAAAAAGCATGGCATCTAAATTATTCCTTGATGCCAATGTGTTACTGGATTATATTCTTGTACGTGAACATTACGACGATGCCAAAACTATAATTGAATTGGTAGTAAATGATGGAGCAGATGCGTTTATAACCTCATCAGTACTTCATATTGTTGGTTATTGGGTTTCTAAAGCCTATGGTGATGCCCAAGCAAAAGAGTTATTGCTGGTATTATTAACCGATGTAACTGTTATAGATATATCGCATGAAACCGCGGTAATCGCTTTACATTCAAAAATAAATGATATTGAGGATGCGCTGCAATATTATACTGCTATAGTGCATAAGTTAGATTTCTTTATCTCAAGAGACAAATTATTACAGCGGGATAGTATTCCTGGTTTGCCCGTATATACTCCCAGGGAATTTATAAATGAGTTTCTTGCATCTTAATCATTCCTTCCTCATCTCCCTTATCATCTGCCCATAATCCCACCTGCGTAACATTGCATTAACAGTATTCACAATTCGCTTAGCACGAGTTTCATTGGTTTTGGCACTGTTGATCCATTTTATAAAGTAATCGCGGTGAGATTTTGCGAGGGTGTTGAAAAAATCAAAAGCCTCAGGTTCAAAATCAAAGCACTCCATTAAATCATCGGGTATCTCTACTTTGTAGTCTTTATCTTCTTCAAGCTTTACCTGTAACATTGCCCCGGCATTTTTGTGTATGCCTTTTCTTATCTCTGCTTTCAAAGCCATAATAAACTTACCCTCGCCCATTGGCATAAGGGCAAGTCCGCTTACAGGGAAAGCGTCCAGCACGCCCCTTACTCTAAATGATTTTTTATTACCGGGCTTCATTTGCTGCGCAACATCAGCCGGGATCTCAATATAGGTCCACCCGGTTTTTTCGCCTTGTTCGTTAAATTGCAAAATAATGGTGTTAAACTCAACCATATTGTTGTTTTACTTTCTGTTTGTTAAAGGTTTTGGAATTATTGGTGCCTAATGTTAAATGTTTGTTAAATATTAATTTAAGGATAGATTGTTTGTAACACTTCGATGGCTGGTGATGTCATATGGGTATAAATTTAATCAATAAATTAATACACAAGATCATGAAAACACTTAAATCAATGGTAGCAGGTATAGCTTTACTTCTTGCCTGCATAACCGCAAATGCCGCAGTTAAATCACATGCTACTCAACCAACACAAAAAGATGTTGTAAATATTTATATCGGTGCTATTACAAACGGCAAAACAGAAAATTTAGATAAAGTATTAGGTGACGACCTGCAATTTAACATGCAACGTGGCCAACGGGTAAACACACTTACCAAGGAGCAATTATTAGATTACCTGAAAAATAACGCAGTAGCTGGCGGAGCGGTAGATACTACAACTACTGTACTTACTGACGACGAAAATACAAGTAAAATAAAGATCGACTTTAAATACGATGGTTATACACGTACCGATGTGGTTACGCTCGACAAATCATTCGGCTGGAAAATAACCAGTGTGAACAGTACTTTTAAATAAAAAATTGTGGTGGGTTTTGATAAGAAGGTCCCGGTTTACCGGGGCCTTTTTTGTTATAATTCCTTACGCATTTTAACAATAGCAATATATTCGCCATCGGGCATGGTAGCATTTACATGTTCAATACTCTTATAAGCCATAGCTGCATAAAGCGGTTCACCGGGTAAGGTAGCGCCAAGTTCAGTGGCTTTAAATCCGTTTTTAATGGCTTCGGCTTCACATAAATTTATCATCATTTTGCCAATTCCCCTCCGCGCCCAACCAGGGTGTACAAAAAACGCGCGGATACGGGCCGCGTCAGTTGCAGGGTTAAGCAATGGATCGGCAATCTCTTTATGCTGATCGCCGCCATATAAGGTTTCCCTTTTGCTCCATCCGCCGCAGGCAATTATCTGGCCATCGGCTTCGGCCACATAATAAGTTTCATCAATCAATAGTTGGGTGTCAACCCCGAAAATGTATTTAATGGCGCTTTCAATTTCCTGTTCGGTATAATACCCTTTGCTAAGTCCGCGTACAGACTCAGCTATCAGTTGCTGTAAAACAGGTATATCATTAAATGCGGCGAGACGTGTTGTGACAGACATGTGTTAAATATCTGTTAAATCTACAAATAATCGAAAAAATGGTGCAACGTATTGATTTTAAACGTTGTCTAATAGGCATAAACAATTTTAAAAGCTAAATTCTTAAACCATGAAAATATTTAAACCTGTTATGCTGTTAGCCATCGTGTTGATGATTAACACCGCCGTTAAAGCAAATAAGACCGATGAAGGCGCACTTACTAAAACCCACGCTATAGATACCTATGTAGATGCTATGATGCGCGGAAAACTGGATGGCCTAAATGATGTGATCGATGCTACCGCCAAGTTTAGCATACTGCAAAAAAAGCATTTGGTTAGTTATACCAAAAAAGAGATGATGGATTTTTTGAATACCACAAAAAATATTGAGGAAGACTGCACCTCCAGCACATCACTAGTTGAAACTAATACTGATGTGGCTGTGGTAAAAGTTGATATGCAATTTAAAACTTTTGTGCGTACCAATTATGTAACCATTGCCAATACCGGCAATGGCTGGAAGATCATAAACGTATATTCTGTCTTTAATTAAAGATTTTGTATCACGTTTAGTGTTTATGAGTTAGCTCCCTGCCAGGCGGGGGGCTTTTTTTTGCGATTACTTTACGTATGGCTGCAATACTTTTTGCCATTTATCATACCCTTTGCTATTTAAATGCAGGTAATCTGATTGAAACAGGCTTGAGTCGGGTGCGGCAGTTCCGGGTTTATAGATCACGGTAGCTACATCAATAAAATGGCTTTTAGGTTTGCCGGTTAAATAAGTTTTTATCAGCGCGTTGGCTATATCAACTTCGGTAAAATATTTTGCACGGCTCGGGCTTGGTTTTATCGACATAAAATAAATCTCAGCCGAAGGCGATTGCTGGTTGATCATCACCCAAAGCTTGGTAAACTCATCGGCCACAAATTGTGCTGATTTTCCTGCCGCTATATCATTCTCACCTGCATAAATAAATATTTTGCGGGCATGGTAGGGGAATAATATATAGGGTGTATAGTAATCTACAATCTGCCAAAGCTCGCAGCCGCCTATGCCGCGCCTTATGATCGGTTCGTTAGCGAAACGTTGTTCCAAATCGGTCCACTTACGTATGGATGAACTGCCGATAAACAAAATGCCATCCTTTTTTGGAAAGTTTAAGCTGTCCTGGTGTTTAAACGCGCGGATTTCATCGGCAAAAGGAAAACCTTGCTGCGCAAATACCTGGGTAGAAAACGAAAAAGCTAAAAAGAGGAGGAATAATTTATTTTTCATGGGTTACTATTGGTTGATGCTAAACCTTAACGGCTGTTTTTAATCGTACTAATGTATAAAATAACAGCGCATAAATAATTAAGTTTGAAAACTACGTTATATACACATATGAATAAAAAATATTTAACCGTAATTCTCTTTTTATTAGTGAGTTGTGCCTTTGCACAGGTAAAACATACCGTAACAAAATCAACTATTACCTTTAAAATAAAAAACTTAGGCATTAATACCGATGGTAATATCGGGGGCTTGCAGGCAAATATTCAGTTTGATCCGGCAAATTTAGGTGTCAGTGTTATTGAAGCTACCGCCGATGTAAATACCATTAACAGTGATAATGATATGCGTGATGAACATCTGAAAGGTGAGTCTTTTTTTGATGTGGCCAAATATCCTAAGATCACCTTTAAATCTGTATCCATAAAACACCAGAGCGGTGATAATTATACAGGGCAATTTAATGTAACCATCAAAAATAAAACCCAGTTGCTGGATATTCCATTCATTTATACAACTTCAGGCAATACGGCTTCCTTTAAAGGCGTATTCAAAATAAAACGCTCTGATTTTGGCATTGGCGGCAGCAGCATGGTGCTATCAAATGAGGCTAATGTTACTGTTGATTTGGAAACGAGTAAGTAAATTTATAATGTGCGTCTCCATACAAACCGGATGTCATTGCGAGCGATAGCGTGGCAACCCCGTCGCTTGTATATTGAACGCGACGAGGTTGCTTCGTCGTTCCTCCTCGCAATGACATGTTTTATAAATCCTTCTCCCTTAACATAAATATAACCTTCACCCTCAACGGCTCTCGTTAACAAATCGTAACTTTAACGTATGAAATTGCGTGTATTGGTTTTAATAAACGCGGCTGCGGTAGCTGTTACCCTTTCGGCCGTGAATTACTATTTTAGGCATAGCTGGTATGATGTGATGATTACCTTTGGGGCGACCATTACCACCAGCTTTTTTGTTTTTTATTATTTGATAGAGAAGTACATCTACTCAAAAATTAAACTTATTTATAAGCTCATCCATAACCTTAAACTGGGCCGCGACCTGCGTGATGCCCTCGGCGAACACGTAAGCGCCGACCCGATAAATGATGTGGAGCAGGAAGTGAAAGAATGGGCCCGCCAAAAGAAAACAGAGATTGATGAATTGCGTACGCAGGAGAAGTTCCGCAGAGACTTTTTATCAAATATCTCACACGAATTTAAAACACCGCTGTTTGCCATACAAGGATATATTGAAGCCATACAAGATGACGAGTTTGAAGATATTGATATGGCGAAAGACTTTTTAACCAAGGCATCGCGCAATGTAGACAGGCTGAGCTACCTGATCAAGGACCTTGACGAGATCTCGAAACTGGAGACAGGCGAGATGGCTATCAACTATTCTAAATTTAAGATCAACGACCTGATTAAAGAGGTTTTTGAGTCGATGGAGATGAAGGCTAAGCAGCACAACATAAAATTAATATTCAAACAAAAATATGATGAGCCGATACCTGTAAACGCCGATCGCGAAAAGATAGTACAGGTGCTGGTAAACCTTATTGATAACTCCTTAAAATACGGCAAAGATGGGGGTAGCACCTCTATAAGTCTGTTTGAACTGCACGATCAGGTGCTGGTTGAAGTTACTGATGATGGCATCGGCATAGAGGAAAAGTTCCTCCCGCGCCTGTTTGAGCGCTTTTTCAGAACTGATACCAGCCGCTCAAGACAGATAGGAGGGTCGGGATTAGGGCTGGCTATTGTTAAGCATATTATTGAGGCGCACCAGCAAACCATTAATGTGCGCAGTACAGAAGGGTTAGGGTCTACTTTTGGGTTCACTTTACAAAAATCCAAGCCTTCTTTACAATTCCCTAACATTCCTGTTTTAAAGAATTAACATTAAATTAACACAGTAAACTTACCTTTGCTGAAATTCGATAAAAAAGTATGTCACTTAACAGCATATTCCAGTACTTTGTACCAAAAGATAAAAAAATATTTTTCCCGCTATTTGAACAGGCGGCGAGCAATGTTGTAGCTATAGCAACCGTATTGGTTGAAGCCGTAAACACCGCAAACCCAGCAACAAGGGAAGAGATGTTTAAGCAAATAGACAAACTTGAAAACAGGGGTGACGAGCTTACCCACCAGATATATTTGGAGCTGGGTAAAAACTTCATCACCCCGTTTGATCGTGAGGATATACATGCTTTAGCTACCGCGATTGATGATGTGGCCGATAATATACAGGGCGCCGCAAATCGGATGAGCCTTTATCGTATTGATGAATATAATGAGCATATCCGCAAACTATCTGATTTAATTTTACAGGGTAGTATTGATTTGGAGAAAGCGGTGCGCGAATTAAAGGATCTGCGCAATGTGCGTGCTATTGCTGATTCATGTATCAGGATAAACAGTGTAGAAAACCAAGCCGATTATGTGTTTGACCGCGCCGTTGCCGACCTGTTTTTATATGAAAAAGACGCTATTAAGCTGATAAAATATAAAGAAATATTGGCCGCGCTTGAAAACGCCACAGATATGTGCGAAGACGCTGCCAATGTAATGGAATCAATATTAGTTAAAAACGCCTAAAAGTAATCGCATCCGATAAATGGTTACCACACTCCTTGTTTTTGTAGTTGCACTGGCGCTTATATTCGACTATACCAATGGTTTTCACGATGCTGCTAACTCAATTGCTACCGTAGTATCAACCAAGGTATTAACACCTTTTCAGGCCGTATTATGGGCCGCAACATTTAATTTTCTGGCTTATTTTATTGTTAAAGACCATAAGGTAGCCAACACTATATCAAAAATAGTGAACGAGCATTTTATTACCATGCACGTAATACTCGCCGGCCTAATTGCCGCCATTACCTGGAACTTAACTACCTGGTGGTTTGGTATACCGTCAAGCTCGTCGCATACGCTAATTGGCGGTTTCGCAGGTGCAGGTATTACCAATGCGCTATATATGGGTGCCAATGCTTTAAGTGCCATCAATATAAAACTAATACTAACTACCATTGCCTACATAGTGCTTGCGCCTGTTATTGGTTTGGTTATAGCCTATATTGTAACTATTATTATTCTGCATATCTGCAAACGATCACGCCCGTCAACGGCTGAACGCTGGTTTAAAAGGTTGCAATTGGTATCATCGGCAGCGTTAAGCTTTTCGCATGGTACCAATGATGCGCAAAAGGTGATGGGTATTTTATACGTAACGCTTATTGCATCAAACATTATTAAAAGCGGCTCAGTAATGCCTGATTGGATTCCGCTGGCCTGTTACTCGGCTATCGCGTTGGGAACAATGTCGGGTGGATGGAAGATTGTTAAAACCATGGGCTCAAAGATCACCAAAATAACCCCGCTTGAAGGTGTAAGCGCCGAAACCGCGGGTGCCATTACCTTATTAATTACCGAACGTTTTGGTATCCCGGTATCAACCACGCATACTATCACCGGTTCAATTATTGGTGTAGGTTTAACCAAACGTGTATCAGCAGTACGCTGGGGTGTAACCATTAACCTGGTTTGGGCCTGGATCATCACCATACCTATCTCCGCGCTTATTGCCGGTTTGGTGTTTGTGTTGATAAGGTTGCTGGGTGTAGCGTAATCCTTCTAATTTTCGTCGTCTTTCTCCACGCGTCATTGCGAGCGATAGCGTGGCAATCCCCGACTATGCAGAGTGAATATACATGGTTGTATACTTATCGCATGGTATCGCTTTTCGCTAAGAAGTCACTTTTTGTCTTGATACAAAAAGTAACCAAAAAAATCAAGACAACCAGGATGCTTCCACCCGCCCTGCCGGTTCTTCACGCTTTTTTCGCTGTTCGGTGCTTCGCATCTCACATCATCCAAAAAGCTAAACCGGCATTCCCGCCTTTACGCTGGCCCGCCCTTGTTGTCAGGGCCTACGCTCTTTTTAATAACGTATTTAAAAAAAACCTGTCATTGAGGAGGGACGACGAAGCAACCTCGTCGCGTTCAACAGGCAAGCGACGAGGTTGCCACGCTATCGCTCGCAATGACATGATGTTTTATTTTGGCTCTTGTCAGTAGAACAGCTTCGGGCGAAATCAGGCAAAACGATGGTGGCCTTGCGCGTAGTGGCAGGGCATAGCAGATTTTTACAGAAGGGCAAAGGCCAAAGCGCGTAGCGACAGCAGGGTAAAAATATAGCAGCCCAGGTTTTGCCTGATTTGCAGGGCAACGGCCTTGTGCGGCAAAGAAGCCTTTCTACTGATTAGCCTTTTTGGTCCTTTTGTGGCGAAGACAAAAGGACTAAGCCTCCGCGGCTATGAGCGGCTACGAGCGATATTCACGAGTACATAACCGCTCTGTAAAGTCGGGGATTGCTTCGTACCTCGCAATGACGCGCGGAAGATATGATAGTCATATAAAACAACAAAGGCCTCATCAGAGGCCTTTTGTTTTCGTTTAGTTTATAATTGGTTATTGGTATTGTATGTAAATTGGGTAAGGCTTGTATTTCAGCACTTCCTCTGGTGTTAGCATGTGGTGCGGGGCCTTTTTAATATCATTTTTGTAGAATAATTTATAACCTGTAAACTGTACCGGTTCGTTATGGATAAAGTAGCGGTAAGTACCTGTTTTAAGATCAGGTTCGCCCCAGCCATCCATGTCTATTACTACTTGTACTTCCGGACGTAGTTTAATATTCTGATAGTTGGTCATCATCTTTTTTGTAAAGCGGTGCACGATAAGGATCTTCGGAGGCAGGTTATATTTTCTAACCAGGTTAGCTAAATAACCTGATACATAATTTACATCTTCTGCATCATATGTTCCTATTTTTTTACCTGGATGTGTTCCGTCTTTCATCGAGAATTCAGGGTCCATACCAAAATGTACTTGCGGCATCATCAGGTATTTTTCCAGCAAAGGCAATTCAGCATGAATGTTGCTTAATGCTACCTGAACATCTAAAAACACAATAGCATGTGCTTTTTTAGCCAATTTTAAAACAGAGTCTATTTGTTTAAAAGGCATACGGTTACGGTATTTACCGTCTTTACCGGGGTCGCCACTGGCAACTACAGCAATATAATGTAAAGCAGGTTGTACAGGTGTGCTTGGGTCTGCTTTTTCCCAGTTCTTCACTTCACCCTTTAATTTGGCAAGCATTTCATTTGGTGGTAATTCACCCAAAATACCCATCTTTTTAGCATATAGGTTGCCATAAAATGCTACTACACGCTTAAATGGTAAAATAGCACCCGGCAACGGATACGGAGCATTTTTAACAGGCCATTTGCCGGTTGTATCGCCATGCGCCAACTTCTTCATTAATGAATCGTATAGCTTTTTATTTAATGGCGGGTAAGTTACAGGCGCTGCAGTTGTGGTGTCAGCGGCTGTTGAATCAGCAGGTTTGGCTTTAGCTACAGGTGCCGTAGTTGCAGCTGCAGTTGTTCCTTTACCCTGTGAGCTGCTTTGGCTACAATTTGAAAAAAGGATTAACGGTATTGCCAGCAGCGTAGTAGAGAAAAGGATGTTCTTCAATTTCATAAATATTTGGTAAATGTTATAAGCAGCTTATTATTATGCAATTATATATTATTTATTGTGAATTTAATTAATGATATATAAATATATACTGCCGCGTAAATATAGATTTTTAACCTGCCAATTACAGTTTATTTTTATAAAACTTTCCAAACACGCCTAAAGGAAGCTTAGGTCCGGCGGTAGCCTGAAGGTAAAGTTCGCCTATTTCGAGGTTCGTTACAGGCGGATAAGCACTCTTTATAAGGTTCTCAATAATTACCGATGAGAAGCCAAGTGAATAGGTATTGAGTATCAGAAAATGTTCTTCAGGATCGAGCAGTTCAACCACATCACTCATCATTTCGTTGATGTGATCTTCCAGTTTCCATTTCTCCCCATTTGGGCCATGGCCATATGCCGGCGGGTCCAATATAATCCCATTATATTTTTTACCGCGTTTAAGCTCACGCTTTACAAACTTAAGCGCGTCCTCAACTACCCAACGTATATTTTTTATGCCAGATAGCTCCTGGTTCTCATTGGCCCAGGTAACAACTTGTTTAATTGAATCAACGTGTGTTGTATCAGCCCCCGCAGCAGCGGCAATAAGTGAGGCGCCGCCGGTATAGGCAAACAGGTTAAGTACTTTCGGTTCCGGCGTTTTAAATTTTTTAATGTTTTGTGAGATGTAATCCCAGTTAACAGCCTGTTCGGGGAAAATCCCCAGGTGTTTAAACGAAGTTAATGCCAGGCGGAATTTAATAGCCACATCATCATTCTTATATTCAATATGCCAGCGGTCGGATGTTTTAGGGTTCTTTTTAACCCACTCGCCCGATGTTGCGGACCGTCCCTTAAATTTTATGTGGTGCAATTTCTGCCATTCAGCAGCGGGTAAGGTCTTGCTCCAAACCGCCTGTGGTTCGGGCCTGATGAGTATCACATCCCCAAAACGTTCCAGTTTTTCAAAGTCGCCGCAATCAATCAGCTCATAATCTTTCCAGTGGGTGGGTGTAAGAAGTTGGATCATGTTTTCGAGTATCAAGTATTTAGTATCAAGTATCAAGATTTTTTGCCACCTTGATTATTAAAGCAGTTATCGCATCAAAGTAATCTTGATACATGATACCAGCTACTTGATACTAACTATATTTTAAGGCTTTTTTGCAAGCCATTTAGCATTTTTTGAGTCTGAACTATCATTTCACAAATACTATCTGCCTTGTCAGTAGTTAAGTAATTAAATTCTTTAGCGATAATTATCTGCGTTTCAAGTTCAAATGAAGAACCGAGTGCAATATTAAGAAATTGATATAATTCTTTGTTAGATTTTCTTCCACAGCCTTCAGCTATATTGGATGGTATAGATACAGCACAACGGTTCATTTGAGAGATCAATCCAAATCTTTCCTCGCCCGGAAACTGCTTCGTTAACTCAAATATCACTTTACAAATCTCAATCCCAGCTTGCCAAACTTTTAATTCCTTGAAGTTATGCATTTCCCTATCTTGATACTTGATACCTGATACTAATTAAAGCTTCGCTTTCGCTGCCCTCATAAATTTACTGGCGAATACAAAGTCGTTTAGTTCCTTGTTATCAGTATGTGCAATTTCGTGGTTGGAGCCTTCCCACCATTTTTTACCCTGGTGCAGGAATATGATATGATCGCCAATACCCATTACCGAGTTCATATCGTGAGTTACAATAACGGTGGTGATCTGGTATTCTTCAGTCAACTCGTTGATCAGTTCATCTATCAGGATAGATGTTTTTGGGTCGAGGCCCGAGTTGGGCTCATCAACAAACAAATATTTTGGCTGCATGGATATGGCCCGGGCTATGCCCACGCGCTTTTTCATACCGCCCGATAGCTCTGACGGGTATAACTTATTTTTCCCGGCCAGGTTAACGCGTTCAAGACAAAAGTTGGCTCTTTCCAGTTTTTCTTCTTTGCTTTTAGTGGTAAATAAATTAAGCGGAAAAATGATATTTTCCTCAACTGTCATGGAATCAAATAAGGCCGAATTCTGAAAAAGCATACCTATTTGTGTACGAATAGGTACCCGCTGCTCAAAATTCATCTCGGTAAAATTCTCCCCATCAAAAAAAACTTGTCCTTTGGTAGGCTCGTGAAGACCCACTATACATTTCAACAGGGTAGTTTTTCCGGAGCCTGATCCGCCGATAATTAGATTGTTCTTACCGGGTTTAAATTGCGCGCTTATACCTTTTAATACGTCGTTATCACCAAAGGTTTTATATATGTCTTTGATCTCGATCATAGCATTATAGTGGTTATTACTAAATCGGCAAATAAGATCATTACACAACTATATACTACACCTTTGGTAGCCGACTGCCCCACTTCAAGCGCGCCGCCGTTGGTGTAAAAGCCCTGGTAAGCACAAATTGATGCGATGATGAAGCCAAAAACAATAGCCTTAACCAGCGCAACACGTATTGTTAACCCGTTAAAACCATCAAGCACACCAACAATATAATCAGATGGGGTAACATCACCGGTTACCATACAAGCTAAATAACCGCCGCCAATACCTAAGGTTATTGATACGATTACCAGCAAAGGCACCATAGTTACACCGGCAATAATTTTGGGCGATATTAAATAGCCGGGAGCATTAACACCCATAATTTCGAGCGCGTCAATTTGTTCGGTTACCCGCATGGTGCCTATTTGTGAGGCAATGCTTGAACCTACCCGCCCGGCAAGCACCAGCGATGATATGGTTGGGCTAAACTCCAATATGGTAGTATCGCGGGCGATGCTGCCTGCAATACTGCGTGGCACCAGCGGACTGGATAACTGGAAAGCAATTTGTATAGTAGTTGCCGCGCCAATAAATACAGATATGATGGAAATGATGCCCAATGAGCCGATGCCTGTTGAAACCATTTCGCGCATTACCTCGGCCCAGTAAACACTGAACTTTTCTGGTCGTCTGAAACTTAAGCGCAGTAAGAGTATATATTTTCCTAAGCTGTGAAACATTATGTTTTCAAAAGTTTGGCTAAAAATACATCTTTTAACAATAAGCTTTAGTTATTGTTGCAAATCAGCAACATTTAAAACCAGGCGGAATGTAAATTAGTACCCGTATTTATCTCTAAATCACAAAATTCTGACCGAATAATTACCTGCACCCATCATATTCTACTTTTTTTACCGCCCTTTTCAGCCCGTTTACCGAAAATTTGCCCTGCTTTGCCAAATGGGGTAAACGCTCCTTTAAAAATAAATTTAGATTTGTTGTATAAGTATTTCGGTTTTCCGCTATACTTAGCCGACTAAAACAAATATTAAATGAAAAACGCACTCATTACCGCATCAACCAAAGGCATGGGCCGGGCAATAGCTATTGCTTTTGCTCATGAAGGAGTAAACCTGGCTATTTGCGCCCGTAATGAAAACGACCTGGCCGCTTTTAAAGCTGAGCTATTAGCCATTAATCCCGGCATTAAAGTATTTACAGCAGCTACCGATGTTAGCATTAAAGCACAGGTATTGCAATTTGCCCAATCTGCCGAGGAACAATTAGGCGCCATCAGCATTATAGTAAATAATGCCGGCATTTATGAGCCCACCAGCATATTGGATGATAGCGACGATGCCTTTGATAAAAGCATTAATACCAACATTGGCGCTGCATATCATTTGTACCGCTATTTTGGCAAAAAAATGATAGCTGCAAAAGATGGCCATTTGTTTAATATTTGTTCGGTAGCATCAATAAATCCTATTGCTGCGGCAGGCACTTATAGTGTAACAAAATTTGCGCTACTGGGTCTAACTAAGGTAATGAGGCTTGAGATGCAAGAGCATGGCGTAAAGGTAACGGCCATAATCCCCGGATCAACATTAACCGCCTCCTGGGATGGAGTACAGGTTGAAAAAGATTCGATGGTGTTACCTGAAGACATAGCATCGGCCATTATAAATATATACAAAATGAGCCCGGGCGCAAATGTTGATGAGATTATCATCAAACCTGCAGGCGGGCAAATTTAACACCTTAACAAACTAAAACAATGGAAAAGAAACTATATCGCGATGAGCAGCACAAAATGATAAGCGGTGTTTGTGCGGGCCTCGCTGAATATTTTGATATTGACGTAACCGTAGTACGTTTAATATTCGCATTCACTATAATTATTATGGGTGTGGGCTTATTACCCTACATTATCATGTGGATAGTTTTACCTAAGAAAGGCTATATCTTTAATAATTACAGTAACCCTGGGGTTGACTATACTGTGCCCCCAACCATGCCACCGGTGCCACCTTTTGGTGATGCAACAGCATATAGTCCTAAAAAAAGATCGAACGGGGGCTTGATAGTTGGTGTAATACTGATCTTTTTAGGCGCTTTATTCCTGCTGAATGAGTACGACCTCATCCCCGACTGGGACTTTGACCGCCTATGGCCTTTAGCTTTAGTTGGTGTGGGTATAGCATTGATAGTTGCAGGTCAGCGCAAACAACCATGGCACGACCCTAACTGGCATGCTGTTGATGAAAACCCAGCTGAGCCTGTTGCTGAAGATAATTCACTGAATGATAACCCTCCAACTGTATAAATCATGAAAAACGATAAATTAATTCCAGGCCTGATCCTGGTACTTATTGGGTTGGTTATCCTGCTTGATAATTTTGGATATATCGATTTCCATTGGAGCAACTTATGGCACCTGTGGCCAATGTTCCTGATAATTGCTGGTGTTAACCTGGTATTCGCACATAACAAAACACCATTGGCCACTATATTAAAAGTGGGTGTAGTGATAGTGGGCTTTGCATTGCTTTTATTTGGCCGTTTTGGGGATAGGATGGGTTTACCGATCTATTACAGCTTTCATAACGATAACCACGACCGTGATAACAATGATAAGGACGATGATGACGACGACGATGATGACGATACTACATCAACAACAAAAAGCGGCATTGTACAGGTTGAAAGCAATAATGGCTTTAATACACCATATACTACCGATGCAAAAATTGCCCAGCTAAATATAAGCGGTGGCGGCACCGAATACCTGTTAAGTGATACTACCAACCAATTGTTTAAGGCTGATACTAAAGAGCATTTTGGCAAATATGAGTTTTCTCATCGTAATGAAGGATCAACCTATATTCTTGATTTTAAAATGAAGGATAAAAAAGGCGGCCATTTTAACTGGAGCAGCGGCGATGACAAATCAAACTCTGCCACCTTTAAGCTTAATCCAAACCCTGTATGGGACATTAGCGTAGAGACAGGAGCAACTTCACTTGATTTTGATCTTACCAAATTCAAGATCCGTACACTTAAATTGAGTGGTGGCGCTGCATCGTTTGATGTAAAGTTAGGTCAGCCGCAGGTTAATACTAATGTTGAGGTTTCAACAGGTATGGCAAGCGTAAATATAAATATCCCACAAAATGCGGCCTGCCGTATAAAAACAGACTCAGGCCTGTCATCAACCGATTTTGACGGGTTTACTAAAAAAGATGACGATACTTATGAAACGCCCGGCTATGAAACAGCAGCAAATAAGATCAATATTAATATAAACGGCGGTATATCCGATTTTAACGTACACCGCTATTAACTAAACCATTTAAGGTTGAAAGTTGTAAAGTTGAAAGGTTACCCTATCTTTCAACTTTACAACTTTTTAGTTTTATAAAAAGCTTATGCCATCTTCCAAACTACCTTCTGGCGAAACCAACTACCTGCTGGTTATAAACGGCAAGCCCGAAGGGCCTTTTCGTGTTGAAGAATTAAAGGAACGGCAAATAAAATTCAATGATTTTGTGCGATCAGCCGATATGGATGATTACAAAGAAGCCCATGAAGTTGCCCAACTGCGCGAATTGCTGGGTTTTAATGCACAACATATTATCCCTCAATATTTTGCGGGGTTCGACCAACGATTGTTGGCCTCGGTGCTCGATTGGTTCATGATATTCTGCGTTTTTATTGTAGTTGCGTTTGTTGCTGTATTAATTGTAAAGGACAACCAAACGCAAATAATCATAGCTTTCAGTTTGCTGGGGATAATGCCTGTTGTGAAGATCATCTATCATATTGTTATGGAAAGTTCTGTAAAGCAGGCCACTTATGGCAAGCAGATGCTCAAAATTAAAGTATGTGATATGCAGGGCGAAAGGATAAGCCTTAGGAGATCCATATTCAGGAACTGCGCCAAATTATTATCGGTACTTACTCTGTTTATTGGGTATCTGTTCAGTTTTTTTAACCGGCAGCAGCAGTGTTTGCATGATATGGTGGCGGGAACTTTGGTGATTAAGGATAGGTTGATTTGAGTAATATCAGTCACTTATTTAAAATACCTTTTAGTGTGTAGCACCCTGAAAATAATTATCTGGTTATTCTTCTCGATATAGTGTATGCCGTAAGGATATTGATACATTGGCGCAATCCGGATTCCCCGGTATCTAACCTGAAATAGCTGGGGCTCTTTTTCTATAAAACTAATGGTGTGGAAAAATTCTTTAAAGAAGTTGCTGGTAACTCTGTCTGATATTTGACTATAATATTCCTGAATGTCTACCAAATCCTTTTCGGCCTCAATTCTAAAAATAAGTTCAAAACTCATTTACCGGCAAAGCGAGATTTAATGCTATCTAAAGTAACATATCGCGCTTCTCCATTTATTTCCTGTTGAAGCATGTTATCAATCATACTCTTGTACTCATCCGTTAATTCCAGATCCACATGATGCTGATGAATTAAATCCTCATATTCAGCAATAGGAATTATTACTGCTGTTTTTTCGCCCTTATCGTTAGTAATGAATTGCATTGCCATTAATCAAATTTAATCATTTTTGTTATTGATAGCAATTTTCTCACCCTTAACCCAAACTTTACAACGTTTAAACTTTACATCAATAAAAGCATAAATCATATTTCGTATTTTTGCATTATAAATTCTGTGCATGAATACTGATGCTGTTAAATTGCTGCAAGGCCGTTATTGTAATTCGCTAACCGAATACTCGCGTTTTGTTACCCGCGAGGTTTTTATTGGCGATATACCTATGGGTGGGAACAATCCCATCCGCATACAAAGCATGACTACCACCGATACCATGGACACCATTGGTACCGTTGAGCAATCTATCCGGATGATAGAGGCTGGTTGTGAATACGTGCGTATAACCGCGCCAAGCATAAAAGAAGCACAAAATCTTGCGGAAATAAAGAAACAATTACGTCAGCGTGGATATACTACTCCACTTGTGGCCGATATACATTTTACTCCCAACGCTGCCGAAGTTGCCGCACGGATAGTTGAAAAAGTACGTGTAAACCCAGGCAACTATGCCGATAAAAAGAAATTCGACCAAATAGACTATACCGACCTGGAATACCAGGCCGAACTGGAACGCATCAACCAAAAATTTGCACCATTGGTAAAAATTTGCAAGGAATATGGTACTGCCATGCGCATAGGCACTAACCATGGCTCACTTTCGGATCGGATCATGAGCCGCTATGGCGATACCCCGCAGGGAATGGTTGAATCGGCCATGGAATTTATGCGGATGTGCGAGGCACTGAACTATTATAATTTGGTGATCTCTATGAAATCGAGTAATCCGCAGGTGATGGTTCAGGCTTATCGCCTATTGGTTGAAACCATGGTAGCCGAGGGCATGAACTATCCATTACACTTAGGGGTGACCGAAGCTGGCGATGGTGAAGATGGCCGCATAAAATCTGCCGTAGGCATAGGCACGCTATTGGAAGATGGCCTGGGTGATACCGTACGTGTATCTCTAACCGAAGAACCTGAAGCCGAAGCACCGGTGGCTATTGCATTGGTGGAGCGATACGCATCGCGAAGTCAAAAGTCAAAAGTGAAAAGTCAAAAGTCGGATAATGCAGATGAAGCTCAACCTTCAACGTTTAACCTTCAACATTCAACTCCTCAGCACAATCCTTACGAATACAAAAAACGCGAAACCTATGAGGCCAACGCTTTCATTGGCGGGCACATGGTGCCGAGGGTGGTGATAGATCTTTCAAAAGCTAATTTAAAAGACCCTGCGATATTGGCTGATGCGGGATATTTATACTCGCCATTGCTGGATAAATATAACATGGCCGAGCAATCGGTAGATTTTGTTTATATGGCAGATGAACTACCATCATTTACCTTCCCGGCCAATTTAAAGCAGCTTTACAACTATCAAACCTGGCAAAAGTTAGCCAGTAAGATCAACAGCCACCCGGTATTTACTTTAAAGGAATATATTAATGCTGATGACCGTTCTTCGGCATTAAACATGGTAAAAATAAAACCTGCCGATATCGATTCAGAAGAATTTGGCCTGTTGCCTTTTAATAATTCACTGGTTTTGGTACTGGAAACCGATGCCTTGAACGGCATGAGCGACCAGCGTTCTTTCTTCTTCAAATTGGAAGAATTGGAGTTGAATGTGCCAGTGATTGTAAAAAGAAGCTACGTGTTTGAATCGAAACATTCGGAAGATGGATCCGGAAGTCAGGACTTCACAACTTTACTTCAGCTATATGCCGCTACTGATTTAGGCGCTTTATTAGTTGATGGTTTTGGCGATGGCATTTGGATTGACGCTCCGCAACTGCCTGCTAATGTAATTACCTCAACCGCTTTTGGTATTTTACAGGCTACCCGTTCACGCATCTCCAAAACCGAATATATCTCGTGCCCAAGCTGTGGTCGTACACTGTTCGATCTGATGGAAACCACACAAATGATCCGCAGCAGAACCAGTCACCTTAAAGGCTTAAAGATTGGTATTATGGGTTGCATAGTAAACGGCCCCGGCGAAATGGCCGATGCTGATTATGGTTATGTAGGTTCAGGTCCGGGTAAAGTAACTTTATATCGTGGCAAAGAAGCTGTAAAGAAAAATATAACATCAACCAACGCGCTTGATGAGTTGATAGGGATTATCAGGGAAGATGGGAATTGGATTGAGGTTGAGTAAACTTTATAATTTTCCTATTGTCATTTCGAACGAGGTACGAGGAGAAATCTTCTTCGACTTGTATTGCCGCTAGTGATGCCCACATGCAACTGAAACGAGGGTTACTTATCTCTTGGTATCGCTCATAGCCGCTAAGGCCTATTTCTTTTGTCTTCGCCACAAAAGAAACAAAAAGGCAAGTCATTAGAAATGCTTCTTTGCCGCACAAGGCCATACCCTGCAAATCAGGCAAAACCTGGGCTGCTATATTTTTACCCTGCTGTCGCTACGCACCTGGCCTTTACCCTTCTGTAAAAATCTGCTATGCCCTGCCTTTGCGCGCAAGGCCACCATCGTTTTGCCAGATTTCGCCCGAAGCTGTTCTACTGACGGGAGCTACAAAATTTCTTAGATAGAGGACCTCTAATTGACCCATAATTAAAAGCGGGGAAAGGCCCGACAAAAAGCGCCTGGGTGTTTTGCCTGTGGGCGGAAGGATCTTTTTGTCTTGATTTTTTGCTGCCTTTTGTATCAAGACAAAAGGACGAAGTCTCCGCGGCAATGAGCGGCTTCACAAGATAAGTATACGATAAGCATATCAGCTCTGTACAGTCAGGGATTGCTTCGTACCTCAATGACGCTGGGAGAAAAATACCTTTAGTCAACCGGTGTAAACTCCGAAAACAAATTCCCTATTTCAGGCAAAGTACCTACAGGCACATAATCACACACCTCGGCATACTCACTCCACATTTGCAGCACAGCCGGGTTGGTATGCGCGCTTTTTATAGCATCGGCTGATACCCATTCAAAAACTTCTACAATAGTACCATCAGCAGCTTCCATTAGTATGGATTCCCTGTCGGTTGCCAGGCCTTCCTGCCTTAAACGTTGTACATGCGTTTTCATTAAGGCTTTTAAAGCTTCGGCTTTGCCCGGTTTGGGTTTGTAGCCTACAATAACTATGCGTCCCATATATATCGAAAATTGTTTACTGCAATTTACAATTTTTAAAACTCTGTTTGCATTAAATGGTTAGCCTTATACCACTATTTAATACTCCAAAAAAATGGCAAAAAATGTATCCGACCAATTGGTTGAAATGCTCGTTAATGCAGGCATAAAAAGAATATACGCCGTTACCGGCGACAGCCTAAATGAAATAAATGACGCGGTAAGGCGCGAAGGCAGCATACAATGGATCCACGTTCGGCATGAGGAAGCCGGGGCTTATGCCGCGGGTGCAGAAGCACAGCTTAATGGCATTGCCTGTTGTGCTGGCAGCAGCGGGCCAGGTCATGTGCATTTGATCAACGGTTTGTATGATGCCCACCGCTCTGGCGCACCGGTTATTGCCATCGCATCCACGGTTGCCAGCTTTGAATTCGGTACCGAATATTTCCAGGAAACCAATACCATCAAGCTCTTTGATGATTGCAGCTATTATAACCAGGTAGCTACCACACCAAAACAGTTGCCGCGTATGCTGCAATCTGCCATACAAACGGCACTGCACCGCAAAGGCGTGGCAGTTATAGGTTTGCCGGGCGATATTACCAAAATGGATGCTGCCGAAATTGAAACATCAACCCAAAACTATAACCCAATACCTTTAATAAGGCCGAATGATGAGGACCTGCAAAAATTAGCCGCACTCATTAATCAGCATAAAAAAATAACCATTTTTTGCGGCATAGGTGCAGGCGACGCACATGATGAGGTAGTTGAGCTATCGCAAAAAATAAATGCGCCGGTAGGCTATTCCTTCCGGGCTAAGATGGAAATTCAGTATGATAACCCGAACGAGATCGGCATGACAGGTTTATTGGGCCTGCCTGCAGCTTTCCATAGCATGCATGAAAGCGACCTGCTGATATTGCTGGGTACCGATTTTCCTTACACGCCATTTATGCCTACCGATTGTAAAATAGTGCAGGTGGATATTAAAACCGAGCGCATCGGTCGGCGAGCTAAAGTAGATGTGGGTTTATGCGGCTCGGTTAAGGATACTTTGGCTGCCTTGTTGCCATTGGTCGACCAAAAAACTGACGATAGCTTTGTGAAAGCGCAGTTATCGATTTATGCCGATGTAAAGGAAAAAATGCAAACCTATGTGGACGATACTGGTAAAAAAGAACTGATCCACCCTGAGTTTGTGGCCCACACGCTGGATACTTTGGCCGATGATGATACTATATTTACGGTTGATACAGGTATGTCGTGCGTGTGGGGATCGCGCTATATAAACGCGACAGGCAAACGCCGGATGCTGGGTTCATTCAATCATGGCTCTATGGCTAATGCCATGCCGCAGGCTGTTGGTGCTGCGCTGGCTTGTCCCGGCAGGCAGGTAATCGCGCTTTGTGGTGATGGTGGTTTATCTATGCTTTTGGGCGATTTGGCTACTATTACGCAGTATAATCTGCCTATAAAAATTATTGTATTCAACAACCGGTCATTGGGTATGGTTAAATTGGAAATGGAGGTAGCAGGCCTGCCCGACTGGCAAACCGATATGCATAACCCCGACTTTGCATTAGTAGCGCAAGCCATGGGCATGAAAGGCATCACCGTTAAAGAACCCGATGATGTAAAACAAGCTATCCGCGAGGCATTAGCTTTCAAAGGCCCGGCACTGATCAATGTATTTACTGACCCCAACGCGCTGGCTATGCCGCCCAAAATTGAGTTCGACCAGGTAAAAGGTATGGCACTATCCATGACCAAACTTATCCTCAACGGTCGTATGGAAGAAGTATTGGATACCGTAAAGGCTAATTATAAGCATTTGAAGGATGTAGTGTAATCCCATTTTTCTTCCTTTTATTTTTCCGCGTGTCATTGCGAGGTACGAAGCAATCCCCGATTAGCAGATCCGCCCTGTATAGTTAGGGATTGCCACGCGATCGCTCGCAATGACGCTTTTCTTTATAATTATCTCCCCCGCTGTTTGTGTTCTCACAAACAGATTAACTGGTTGTTTGTGAGGACACTATAGGTGTTCTGAAGATTAAAGAATGGATCATGAGGCACTCGAAACATGCGGGCAATGGCCTTTACGCTTACCCTTCGAGTGCCTCAGGGTGACCCCACGCTCAATATTTATAATAAAAATAAATCTTCCGAACACCTATAGTGAGGACACAAACAACGGAAGGCGCTCATTCTTCTTTCTTCTCTTTCAAAGTAGATTTCCATAAACCCCTGAAAAAATTTATTTTGCAGCACTTTAATGAGCCTTCGGCGTACACCAATAAAACCTGCTAATCCCGACGATGATGAATTGCTGGATAATTACCGTAAAAGCGGTGATATCGCGGTTTTGGGTAAACTTTTTGAGCGGTATATGTCGCTCATTTACGGTGTTTGTTTAAAATATTTAAAGGATGAAGAAACCGCCAAAGATGCTGTAATGGGTGTTTTTGAGGAACTGATAGTTAAAGTAAAGCAGCATGAGGTAAAGCAATTTAGAGGGTGGGTATATGTGCTTACGCGAAATTATTGTTTGATGCAATTGCGGTCGGATAAAAAAATGGAGATGGTTGCTTTAGATGATGTTATGGAATTTACTCCCTTTTTGCATCCTGAAGATAATAATAAGGAAGCTGCACTTATTGCTTTGGAACGATGTATGCAGCAGCTACCTGTAAAGCAAAAGGAGAGCGTAGATTTATTTTTTTTGCAGGAGAAGTGTTATAAAGAAATTACTGATATAACCGGTTTTACATTAAAAGAGGTTAAAAGTTATATACAAAATGGCAAGCGCAACCTGAAGATCTGCCTTGATAAAAATAATGACTAAGCACGAGAAGGACATATCGCAACTAAAAAAATACCTGGAGGGCAAACTCGATGCCCGCTCCATGTATGAATTGGAGCGCCGTGCCCAGGATGATCCCTTTTTGCAGGATGCTTTGGAAGGTTATGAAAATGCAGGCAAACCGCAGGATGATAATTTGAAGGATCTTTCGCAACGCTTAAAAACAAGAACAGAGAAAAAAGAAAGCAGGGTTATCGCCATGCGCTTTATAGCTATTGCCGCATCGGTATTACTTGTTTTATTTGCAGGGCTATTGTGGTTTATTATGCAACGTCCTTCTCATCAGCCACAAATTGCCAAAATGCAAGTATCGCCAGCAAAAAAAACTGCTGATACTGTGTTAACTGTACCTAAGAAAAATACAGAGGTTGCTACGCTGATACAGGCAGCGCCAAAGTCGGCAGAGCATCATAAAAATGCTGCCATTGCAAAACAAAGCATTATTGGCAATGCATATGCTGATGCTGGTGTAACCGAACCTGTTGCCAGCGGCGATAAAATTGCTGAGCAAAATACTCCATCCGCAGAGACATTTAAATCAAATGCCAAGGATTCAACTCCGTTAAATGAAGCTGTTGTAATGGATTACTCTGCCCAGCAACTAACCGGTAAGGTGGCAGGTGTAATCGCAACTCCGGGAAAAAGCATTACAGGGTTGGTACGAGATGCAACCGGCCCGTTGGGTGGAGTTGTTCTTAGTATAAACGGTACTTCCATTAGTACCTTAACCAATAACCAGGGTTATTTTGTACTTCAGCAAGTTCCCTACAAATCAACATTGGATATAACCTATCCGGGGTATAACGCTAAACATATCATGATCAAAAAACAGGATTCGTTGATCATTGCTATGCAACCTACCAACAATAACGCGCTTGCAGATGTTGTAACAACTGCTTACGGCGTTCAAAAAAAGACGGCTTTTATAGGGAGTTCTTCTGCAGCGAATGCTAAACAAGTAGTCGAGAAGCCCGTAAAAGGCCTGGTAAAAGATGAGACAGGACAACCCATACCCGGCGCTACTGTAAAAATTAAGGGCACAAGTATAGCCGTTGTGACGGACATGAACGGAAAGTTCGCGCTGCCAGCGTCTGCCATCGGATCAGCTGTGGAGATTGCCTATATTGGGTATGAAAATAAAGTAGTAATAGCTAAAAAAACAGACTCGCTTATTGTTGCATTGCGGCCGAATGGTAATTCGCTGGCTGAAGTTGTAATAACCGGGCCTGGCAACGAACAGCAGCAATTATTTGCACGCCCTGCCGGCGGATGGGATGACTTTAATAAATATTTAAAAGAAAGCGCTATATCGCCAGATGGCAAAACCGGTACCGTAAAAGTGTCGTTTACTGTAAATCCCGATAATTCGCTTAGCGGTTTTAAAGTGCTCAAAGGCATCAGCGCAAAAACTGATACTGCCGCTGTTGAACTGATCAGGAACGGGCCGGAATGGCTTAGAAATAGTAATAATAAGGCGGAGAAAGTAAAGGTGAGGATTAAGTTTGAGGTGAAGAAATAATAGAATTATTATATATTAGTCACTATCTAAACCAATAAAAAATGAATAACCAAAACCTGCCTCAAACTCCAAAAACTTTTGTAAGAACTATTACTATTATTCACTTGGCTATGCTATTAGGCCAGGTATTATTTGTTGTAGTGGCATATTCAATCACCAAAAGCACTACAATAGATATTAAAAACACCAAAGATCCTTTTCTTTTTGTAGTGCCGATAATGGCTATCGGCTGTTTTATAGCTTCTATTTTTGTATTCAAATCCCAAATAAATGTGGCTGCAAATAAGCCTACGCTGAAGGGAAAATTAATGGCCTACCAAACTGCCTTAATTATACAGGTTGCCTTGCTGCAAGGCGCATCATTATTTGGGATAGTTGTTTATGAGATCACCCGGAATTTCTTTTACCTGTTGATCTCCATCCTGATCATTCTATATTTTATCATCATACGCCCAACTAAAGACAAGATCACAGAAAACCTGAATTTGGATTATGAAGATAAAATGGCGTTTGATAGTGAGGATGTATTGGTGTAAGTGCCCAAACACCAAAGCCATGCTGTCCGCTGGTTGGCGGACGGCATGACATTTTTGTAGTTATTTAACCGCCTGATCGGCAAAAGAAAATGCCTTTTGCATCAATGGGGTTGAGCGCACTGATATATCCTTACGGATTTTAAGCTCTTCCAGGGCTATCTCCACAAAAATACCGTCAATGGCCCTTTGGGTTGCATAATTACTAATGTCAGGGTCAAGATGCGAAACGAACGGCAATTTATTGTATTCCTGCGCGGCATCGCCATAATATTTGGTAGCGCCTACTTTATTTAAGCTGGTTTGTATAATAGGTTTAAACTTAGCTGCCAATTGGGCACTGGTTACTTTTCTGAAATATTGTGTAGCCGCATCTTGTCCGCCGGTAAGTATATGAGTGGCATCGCTTATGCTCATATGTTTTATGGCATCAACAAAAATAGGCTCGGCCTGCTTGGCCGCATCCTCAGCAGCGCGGTTAAGCGATAAAATAACATTATCGCAAAGCTTATTAAGGCCCAGGCTTCTGAGTGTTTTTTCGGCTTTTTGCGCCTGCGGCGGAAATAATATTTTAACAGCAGCATTACCAAAAAAACCGTTAACAGCCGATAATTGGGTAGTGCTTTTAGCAGTGCCTTGTAAAAGTGCATCCTTTATACCACCTGCCATATCTAATAACGATGGTGTACCCTGCGCGCATGCCTGCGTGCTGCGGGTTAAGGTTTCAAAACTAAACAGGGATAAACAAACAATAGGTAATACTATCAGCATTTTTTTCATGAGGCCAATTTAATGAAAAGGATTTTGTAAGAAAAAATAAATCAAAGCAAATAGTGTAAATGAGTAGTTATGTGTAGGGATACTTGATTTTATTGGTTCATTTTTTAATGTCTCATGAATCGGTAAACATGGTAACTATGTACCGGCTGTTTCTCACGATAATAACTGGGGTGCTTTAGAAAAATGATATTCAGACTTTAATTTTAAGGTAGATAGTTCTGTGCTATCAAATTAGAATTATTATTTTCGCAACTATTAATATACCGGAATATGCATATTATATAATATTATATATCTGTAACCGGTTATAACAGTGCATATGAGGCCCTACCTTACGTTAAGCTTACTTACTGGTATTTTATTATTAAGCGCAATTGCATTTGCACAGCAAACGCCGCAGGGTATCCCGCTTAAAAAATTAATGCCAGAGAGGCAGTCAAATAGGCCTGCTGATACGGCGACTGTAAAAGGCGTCCCCCAAAAAGATCTTTCGGATGTGATCAGGGAGTTGTTCAATGGCAAAGCAACATCCGAGGTTGATTCCATAACCACCAAACCCCAGATCTCCGTAGTACCGGCTATCGGTTACACCTTGGTATCGCGTTTGGCATTGGTATTATCTGGCAATGTGGCTTTCAGAACGGGGCCAAATTCAAGGATATCAACCATAGTAGCTAGTACCAGCTATACTCAAAATAAACAGTTTACCCTGCCCGTACAAACCAATATATGGTCAAAGGATAATCAGTGGGATTTTGTTGGTGATTACCGTTTTCTGAAATATCCGCAGGATACTTACGGATTGGGCAGCAGTTCAAAATTAACAGATGCCGACCCTATGGATTATTATTTTGTACGCTTATACGAAATAGTATTACGGCACATCGGCGGAAATTTTTATGCGGGTATGGGATACATATTTGATGATCATTATGACATATCGCAAACAGGTAATAATAATGGTAAAATATCCGACTATACTTTATATGGTACTCAAACCCATACGGTATCATCAGGGTTTACAGTTAACGGCTTGTTCGACTCGCGCGACAATGCAATCAACCCTACTGTAGGTGGCTATGCAAATATAGAGTACCGTACCAGTACCAAATTTACCGGTAGTACCAGCAACTGGCATTCTTTAGTTATTGACGCGCGCAAATATTTCAGATTTCCCGAAGGTTCAGATAATATACTTGCCTTATGGAGTTATGACTGGTTTATATTAACCGGCAAACCGGGCTACCTGGATTTACCAAGCACTGCCTGGGATGCCAATTCGGCTACCGGCAGGGGATATATACAGGGCAGGTTCAGGGGGTCACAAATGGTATATGCCGAAAGTGAATACCGCTTTAAACTAACTGCTAATGGTTTATTGGGTGGTGTTGTTTTTTTTAACGCGGAATCGTTATCGGCTGATCAGGGTACACATTTGCAAGCCATACAACCGGGTTACGGGCCGGGCCTGCGTGTTAAACTCAATAAAATATCAAAAACCAATATCACCATTGATTATGGTTTCGGTAGTCAGGGTTCAAGGGGTTTATTTATTGATGTAGGAGAAAATTTTTAAGGCTTATATTTAGCTCCCCGCAGGCATATATTCCATTCGTTTCTGAAAATAAGCATTCCAGCTATTTTGCTGCTCGCGATTTACCATATGCTGGGTATCCGTATCATAGTCCTCATTAAGCTGTTTGTATTTAGCATCTATGCGGTTAAAGATCTGCTGCGCTACGTATTGGTAATCCGACTGGAAAATTGTTTTGCTTACCGCGCGCAATAACTCCTGCTGCTCCATATAGGCTATAAAATAATGCCCTTGTTCGTGCCTTAATACTTCGGATAGCATTTCAGGCGATGTAATTTTGTCCTTATCCATCCACGACCTGTTCCTGTTCATCAGCAACCTGATATGAAAATTTAGCTGATAATAGCCACGCTGATGAGTAGCCTCGTAACGAAAATCAATACTGCAATTGGTATAGGCAATAACGCCATCGCCATTTGAATGCGGCACACCCTGAAAATCATTAATAGTTAACTGGTGATAATCCTGCGCTGTTACCTTTTGCCCTAAAAAAAGGCACAAGGCAACAACACATATCACCCTAAATAAGGGGTATTTCATTTACTGATAACGTGGATCTTTATTTACTTTTTGACTTATCAGCGTGCAAAAGGTTTAAGCTCATCATCTCTTTCATGGTTTGCTGCATAGCATCTGTTGAACCATCAAGGAAAATAACGTTACCCTGTGAGTTTTCGGCAAAATGTTTAATAGATTCTGTCCACATGGTAAACAGGATAACAGAGGTATCCATGTGCGCGTCCTGCATTTCTTTAGCGGCAACGCTCATACCTTTGGCAACTTCCTGGCGGAATAAAGCCACACCCTGGCCGCGTAATTGTGATGCCTGGCGCTCAGCCTCAGCCGAGATCTTGATCGCGTTACCCTCGGCTTCTGCAGCTTTGGTTTTGGTGATCAATAATGCCTGTCCTTCGTTCTCGGCGGCAGCTTTAAGGTTATTTGAAGCCACTACCTGGCTCATTGATTTCATGATGATGTCATCAAAAGTAATATCGTTGAGTTGCAGATCCTGTAAATGGTAACCCCAGTTTTCCAATATCTGGTCCAGTTGTTCTTTTACGTGTTCCACAATATCACGGCGCAAAACGAGTACCTCGGCCTGGCGCTTGGTGGCCACAAAAGCACGGATAGAACCTTCAACGGTACGGATCAGCGCCTGCATCAGGTTACGCTCATCAACAAATTTAAAGGCTACGTTTTTAATGATCTCTTCGGATTGGTCCAATACCGAATAAAGCAGCATCGCCTTAAAATAAACATTGGCCTGGTCGAAAGTAACGGCCTGGAACTCCAGTTCTACAGAACGGTTCTGGATAGATATTCTTGAATAGATATTTTCGATAAGAGGCAGCTTAAAGTTTAAACCCGGCGATAGTATGCGGCGGTATTTGCCGAATACAGTAACTACGGCAATAGTGCCCTGTTTTACAGTCACAAATGAACTGAATAAAATGATGATCAGAATAAAAACAACAATAGAAAAGCCTATTTCAGGTGTCATGATGGGTTAAGTTTAATGAAATAAATATAGAACTAATTATTGGTGTGTTATTTGTTTTTTAAAAAATGCTCATAATAAACAGAGCATCTAAATCTATGAACTTAAAACGTACTTTCGGCGCTATACTTACCGTACTTGGTATTATAGGGCTAATTTATGCAGGTATCAGTGTTATACAGCATTCAGGCAATGCAACTACCATGATTGTGGTAAGCTTAATATCTTTATTATTCTTTTTTTCGGGGATCAGTTTGGTGAGGAATACGAAGGATGAGGCGTAGAGATATTTCCTGCATAGCGATGGGTTTCAAACCCATCGCTATGCAGGAAATGATCAGGACTTTGTGCTTTGTTTAATATCTTTTAATTCGTCGCTAAAAGATTTGTCTTTATGGTGCCGTTCCTGATTATAGATATAACTGCGTACCTGCTTTAAGTTACCCGGACTAACACTAAAAGCTGCAAAACCATCTTGCCAGCTAACATATCTGTCTGGATCATTTTTAAAAAACTCCCACGAGTTTCCCTTTATAGTTTTTACAACATCTGCCACAGCTTGGTCAGTCAGTAATCTTATTAATAAATGCACATGATCTGCAACGCCGTTTATACAATCAAGATAAATTTCATGATCCGTTGCAATATTATTTATGACAATGAAAACTTCATGTTTTAGCGATGGAGTTAATACGGGCTCGCGGTTTTTGGTAGAACAAATAAGGTGCACCCATAGGGAAGAGTACTAGCAGGCATAGGTTGTAAAAATATAAGGCAATATAATATTTATATCGATGGTTTCTATACATAGCGATGGGTTTCAAACCCATCGCTATGTATAGAAACGAGATTAATTATCCTTTTCTATCATCCCATCATCCCCAATATTCAAACCTGATTCAGGAAAATCGGTTGCTGTTAGCATCTTTATTCGTTTTACAACTGTGTTTAGCGTATCAGGTTCGAGGCCGTTATAGTGGGTTTGTTTTATGGCGATAATACGGCCGTTTAAAAACTCGCCTTTTTTGTTGATATGTACTTTAAGCAGTGGCGCGATACCGCAGATGCCGGCAACGCTCACGCATTTGTAAGTGCAAAAATTACCCAGACTATAGGCTATCAGCCTGTTTTTATAAAGTTCGATAGCACGGGTTACGTGCGGACCGTTACCAAATATCAGATCGGCACCGGCGTCAATAGCGTTATGGGCAAAGGCATATACATTGCCGCGGTTTTCACTAACATACATTTCGTTGGTTAACGGTACATGCTCAAATTCTACGCCCTCGCCACCGCCATGGAAGGATACGATAACCACATCGCAATGCTGTTTAAGCTGGCGGATGATCTGTGCCGCGCCGTTCAAATCGAGCAATGATACCGTCTGGCTATTGGGCGAAAACGCGCAGAACCCATATTTAACACCGTTCACTACGAAAATGGTTGAGGGGTAAGTTTTTAGTCCTGCGAAATGGATGCCACAGCTATCCAGCATTTTTACGGTACTTATGCGGCCGTTATTACCGAAATCATCAATATGGTTATTGGCAATGCTCAAAAGGTTAAAACCTGCATCTTTTAATATAAATCCACAATGCAAGGGCATCCGGAACAGATAAGACTTTACTAATTGATGAAGTTTGTAATTTACCGGGCCGCCTGTGTCCAGCAGTGTGCCTTCCAGGTTACCGAAGGTAACATCGTTGCCTTGCAGGTATTTGGCGACAGCGGCAAAGCTTTCGTTAGCACTATCGGGTGGTAGGGTCCTACCATCAGGGTAGGAGGTGCCCAGCATAATATCACCCACGGCAGCAATGCAGAGGGTATCATGGCGGACTGGTTTAAATGTTAATTTTTTTGTGGCTGTTTTTTTCGGATGATATACCGGCTCACGCATGGGTTGTTCCATACAAGCCTGAAAAGCCATTATAATACCAGCAAGAATTACTAAACGCAATATTTTCATTCAAAAAAAAATCCCTTCATAAAGAAGGGATTAGTTATTTAAGTTTCTAATTGTTATCGCTGGTATTGCTACCGTCGCCGGGATCCGGCAAATTATCCAGTTGGCTTTTAAAAGCGCTTAATAAGCGCCCCCCCTTATAAAAGTACCGGCTGTAGTAGGCATCATCAAGGCTGCTTATAGCTACACCACGTGATGAGGCGTGCGCAAAGCGGTTGTTACCTAAATATATACCTACGTGTGAAATTCTGTGGCTGTGTATTTTAAAGAAAACCAGATCGCCTTCTTTTAACTCATCCTTACCAACAGGGCTAACCATGCTGAAAATATCGCGTGAGTTTCTCCTGATGTCAAGGTTAAATACTTCGCTGTACAATTCTTTTGTAAATGCCGAGCAATCAATACCATGTCTTGAGCTTCCGCCAAAACGGTATGGAGTGCCTATCCAATCATAAACAAAATGAAAAAGTTTCATATTTGAGGTTGCAGATAACGCAACACCCATTATTTGTGACAAGTAATCTTTTGCTAAACTTTCTTGTTCGTCAGGAGCTTTATCGGCAGGCTGGGCTACAACTTTTGTTTGAGCCTGTGCTGTTAAAACGCTGAAAAATAGTGCAATACCAAGTGTAATTCTCTTCATTTAATCCTTAGTTTGTTGATATAGGGCCAACAAAATGTTTATTAAATTATACAATGTGTATATCTTCTGCTACAAAACTATCCAAATTAATTAGAATTGCAAATAAAGGGCGCTTTTTTTTCAAAAAATATAAATTTTGAAATGGTTAAGTGCTGTAATTGTGTAATTTAATGTAAACTGTATACGGTGTTAAAAATTATAATGTTTCTTTTTGTTCTAAATGCAGAATTAAATTAAGTTATGCGGGTGTATTTGTTGGTTTAATTTGGTGATTTTGCTATGTTGCCATAGCAAAGTAATAAATGTTAAGATAACAGCATGTTGTCGTTTCCATAATTAGCAAGTTATAATTAGATTTGCGCTTTAACTGAAAAAATTGATTGTTTAACAAATGAGTTCAATCGAAATAACTAAAGATACCTACCTTAAATGGTACGAGTGGATGTTGTTGATGCGCAGGTTCGAAGAAAAGGCCGGGCAGTTATATGGACAACAAAAAATCAGAGGCTTTTGCCACTTATATATAGGGCAGGAAGCTGTACTAGCCGGAGCAATGTCTGTACTTAAACAAGAGGACAGCATGATCACCGCTTATCGTGATCACGCGCACGCTATTGCTAAGGGTGTTACATCAAATGCTATAATGGCCGAACTATATGGTAAAGCTACCGGATGCTCAAAAGGCAAAGGCGGCAGTATGCATATGTTCTCCAAAGAGCATCATTTTTATGGTGGGCACGGTATAGTAGGCGGTCAGATCCCAATGGGAGCAGGTATAGCTTTTGCTGAAAAATTTAAAGGAACCGAGTTTGTTAACGTTGCCTATATGGGCGATGGTGCAGTACGTCAGGGTGCTTTAACTGAAACCTTTAACATGGCAGCATTATGGCAGTTACCGGTAATTTTTGTTTGCGAAAACAATGGTTATGCCATGGGTACTTCAGTTGCGCGTACTACTATCCAAACTGATATCTATAAATTAGGCTTACCTTATGGTATCCCTTCATCAGCTGTTGATGGTATGGACCCGGTAGCGGTACACAACGCTATGGATGAGGCCGTACAACGCGCACGCCGCGGCGAAGGTCCTACTTTCCTTGAGATGCGTACTTATCGTTATAAAGGTCACTCTATGTCCGATCCGCAAAAATATCGTACAAAAGAGGAACTGGAAAGCTATAAAGAAAAAGACCCTATTGAAATGGTTAAACAAACCATTGAAAAAGAAGGTTATGCTGATGAGAAATGGTTTGAGGAAATAGCTGCTAAAATTAAGGCTGAGGTTGAAGAATCAGTACGCTTTGCAGAAGAATCGCCATGGCCTGAGGCAGAAGAACTTTATACCGATGTATATGTGCAGAAAGACTACCCATATATTAAGGATTAATTATATTACACGAAATTTAAAACTTATTCATCATATAATATATGGCTGAAGTTGTAAAAATGCCTAAAATGAGCGACACCATGACTGATGGTGTTTTAGCTAAATGGCATAAAAAAGTTGGGGATAAAGTAAAGCCTGGTGATGTGCTTGCCGAGATAGAAACAGATAAGGCCACCATGGACTTTGAATCATACCAGGAAGGTACCTTGTTATATATAGGTATTAAAGAGGGTGAAGGTGCCCCGGTTGATTCAGTTATTGCCGTAGTTGGTGCTGAAGGTGAAGATTACAAAACTGCTTTAGCAGGCAGTGCCGAAGCTAAACCAGCCGAAGCTGCTCCTGCACCGGTTGAAGATAAAAAACCAGCCGCTACTCCAGCGCCAGCTGCCCCTAAAGTTGATCTTTCAAAAATACCGGCAACGGTTATACGCATGCCTGCCCTGAGTGATACCATGACGGAAGGTGTGATAAACAAATGGAACTTTAAAGTAGGTGATAAAGTAAAATCAGACGATTCATTAGCTGATGTAGAAACCGATAAGGCAACTATGGAAGTGGTGGGTTACGAAGATGGTACCTTATTATATATAGGCCCAAAAGAAGGTGAAGCCGCACCGGTTAATGGTATTATTGCCATTGTTGGTAAAGAAGGTACAGATATTACCCCTTTATTAGCTGATACAGGTGATGCACCTGCTGCAATAACTGAAGCAGCGCCAGTCGTTGCTGAAGCTGCACCAAACGCGCCGGTTGCTGAAGCCGCTCCATCAAGTGCTGATGACAGCCGCGTAAAAGCATCGCCGTTAGCACGTAAAATTGCAAAAGACAAAGGCATCAATCTTAACGATCTGAAAGGATCAGCCGAAGGTGGCCGTATTGTTAAAAAGGATATAGAAGGTTATACACCATCTGCAAAGCCTGCATCAGCTCCGGCTACTACACCAGCAGAAACTGCCGCGCCTGCAAAAGCTGCTGCACCAGTAGTTATACCACAGTATGTTGGCCAGGAGAAATTTACCGAGAAACCTGTTTCGCAAATGCGTAAGGTTATCGCTAAGCGATTATCTGAAAGTTTATTTACCGCGCCGCATTTCTACATAACCATGTCGATAGATATGGATCAGGCAATTGTTGCCCGTGGTAAAATAAACGAGGTTGCACCGGTTAAAATATCATTTAATGATTTTGTACTGAAAGCTTGTGCTGTTGCCTTAAAACAACATCCAAACATCAATTCATCATGGTTAGGCGATAAGATCCGTTACAACGAGCACATCAACATAGGTGTTGCCGTAGCGGTTGAAGATGGCCTGCTGGTACCGGTAGTACGTTTTGCTGATGGCAAATCATTAAGCCAGATCTCAGTTGAAGTAAAGGACTTTGCACAGCGTGCTAAAGCCAAAAAACTACAGCCTGCAGATTGGGAAGGCTCAACTTTTACCATATCAAACTTAGGTATGTTTGGTGTTGATGAGTTTACCGCAATCATTAATCCACCTGATGCCTGTATATTGGCAGTAAGCGGTATACAACAAGTACCGGTTGTTAAAAACGGCGCTGTTGTACCAGGTAACGTAATGAAAGTAACCCTAAGCTGCGATCACCGTGTGGTTGATGGCGCTACGGGTTCAGCATTCTTATTAACGCTGAAATCGTTACTTGAAGAGCCGGTTAGGCTTTTAGTATAGATTCAAGAGTTAAGAGTCAGGAATCAAGAAATATGATAGCGATGGGTTTTAAACCCATCGCTATTTTTGTTTATGGGGATGTGAATAGGCAGGCAATTGCGCTCGTCTGTGACGAGTGCTTAACGCTGTAGGGCATTTGCAATGCCCGGGCGATACAATCGCAAAACCATTTTAAGCACTCGTCACAGACGAGCGCAATAAATGAGCCGGTTAGACTTTTGGTATAGTTTTTTAGAATCAAGATTTAAGAGTCAAGATATGATAGCGATGGGTTTTATACCCATCGCTATTTTTGTTTATAGATATCATATTAGTTAGCTGTTTGTGAGGACACAAACAGCGGAAACACATCCGTGGTGTCACTAATGACTAATTACTCAAATAAGGTTTCCACCACCCCGAGTTATATTCTTTAACCTCGGTAGGTTCACCCGGTTTGGGGATAAATAGTTTTATCTTTTTGTCCTTGCCGTATTGCACTAATCTTTCAATGGGCTCATACCAGGCATGAGGGGCCAGGTTAAATGTGCCCCAATGTATAGGCATCATGATCTTTCCTTTCAGCGCGATGTGCGCGTTTGAGGCGTTATCGGGGCCCATGTGTATGTCGGCCCAGTAGGTGCCATAAGCGCCGATCTCGAGCATAGTTAAGTCGAATGGGCCGTAAGCTTCGCCGATATCCTTAAAGCCCGGGAACCAGCCTGAATCGGCCCCGAAAAATATGTTATGCTTTGGCCCCTTTATCACAAATGACGACCACAGTGTTTCGTTGCGATTGATGATCCCCCGGCCCGAAAAATGCCTCGATGGTGTAGCTGTAAGTACCAGGTCATGCCCGATCATCAGGCTATCGCCCCAATCCATTTCCGTAATATAATATTTGCTGATACCCCATTTTGTAAGGTATTGCTTAACGCCAACTGAGCAAAAGAATGGGATATCCTTACCCGCAAAAAACTTAATGGTGCCTTTATCCAAATGGTCGTAATGATCGTGTGACAGGATAACCGCATCCAATGGAGGTAGGTCTTCAAGTGCTATTGGCGGTTCAAAAAAACGCTTTGGCCCCATGAATGATAAAAAGGAAGCGCGCTCGCCCCAAACTGGGTCGGTAAGGATGCGTTTGCCATCAATCTCTATCAATAAACTGGAATGGCCCACCCAGGTTACCCTTAAACCACTTTCGGGTGGGGTATTATAAATAGATGTATCGGTTTTAAATGGCCCTAATGTTTTAAGCGGAACATTTTCGGCTTTATTGTTAATGTATTCTCTTAATATTGGGATCATTTTGCCGAACCCGGCTTCATCGGTTGGTATCGGATTTTGATATTTTCTCCCCTTCTTAACAGATCCTTTTAAATTCATATAGTATATAACGGTACAGTACAGGTTTGGTGTTAATAGTAACCCTAAAAAGCTAATAAATTACTTCAGGATTATTTTTTCTTAAAAAATGCGATCGACTGGTCGCAAAAATCCAGCAGCTCGGCAGGCAAGGTATCTTTAGGGTAGGGGTGTGTTGCACCAAAGGTATGATCGCCGCCCTTTATAACGGAAAACTCAGCATGTTTGTTGGCTTCTGCCAGTTCTTTTGCATGGCTTAACGGTACAGTAGTATCCTCATCACCCTGAACAATTAGCCAGGGCTGAGTTATTTGTGCGGCTTTTGCCAGGATATCCAGCCTGCCGGGATTATTCCGCAAATCATCAAGCAAAGTCGACTTCAGCGGCATCTCCTGCCCGGTGCGTTTGTTTGGCATATACATGATGCCCTGCAGTTTCCATTGTTCTTCTGCTTCCTTCGGCCATAAGTTGCCAAAACCGGAGATAGATGCCATGGTAACCAGTTTTTTAACACGGCTATCTTCGGCAGTTTGTATTATGCTGATACCGCCGCCCATGCTGTGGCCTATTAAAAAAACACCTTTTACTGATGGCATTGATGAACCGTTACACACAAAATCTATCACATCGTGCAGGTCCTCCAATTCGATTGAAAAGGTATTGTCGCCAAAGGCTATCAGGTCAACAAAATCAATAGGTTTATCGGCAGTAGTGCCGTTATGCGAGAAGTTAAATTTCAGGTACCGGAAACAATGTTCGGCAAAATAGTTTGCCACCAGGTTATGCGTGCCCCAATCCTTAAATCCCTTAAACCCATGTGCGAAGATCACAACCGGCGCGTCTTTATGCCGGGTATCATAAGTTATATCCATCAGCATACCCCGGCCTTTCGCGCCGGGTATGTTGTAGTTTTCTTTTTTTATCATAATCAGAATGTTACTTCAGCTTCACTGATGTCGGATTTTTTAACTACAACTGTATCAGCTAACAAATCCCCTAATCTTTGATGTTTAGGGGTTTTATAGATACAGATCAAAGCTGGGAGTCCAAGGTCAACAAAGTCTACAATTCTGCGCTTTAAAGCATCATAGAAACCTATTTTTTCACCGTCAGATCGCACTACTGTTAGTTTTACTATGTCATGCCCTGGTGTAGCGCCGTTTATAGCTTCCAAACCTACAAAATATGCGAACCATAAAATAAATAGCGGCAACGCGGGCAATCCTGTTACCTCCATTGCTCCGTCGTTATTTTCATGACCTACGCAATATACGTAGATAAAGAAGAACAATAAGTAAATCCCATAATCAATAAGCGTTGCTATAATACGTAATCTAATATAATTTTTAGGTTCAACTTTTTTTAGTAACATTTTATTATTGTGATAAAATTTAGATCAATCCCTCGTATGCCACCATGCCCACGCAATCAGCACCGGCTGAAAAAATAACCTCACCCATGCCAAAACTGGCTTAACCTGCGTAGCCCCAATTTGTGTGTGCCCATAAAGCATATCAATATGTACCGGCAGAAAAGCGATCAGCATTAATACTATTCCCCAGGCGGCCAGTTTTCTTGTCGGCCTGAATATCAGCAGCAAACTGAAGGCAATTTCAAACAGCCCTGCTAAGGTATTTAAAATTTGCGGATCCGGCAGATAGCCTGGTATGATGCTGATATAGAACGCCGGAATGCGGAAATGATTTATTCCGGCAGCTATATAACCGACGATCAGTAAAATAAGACTTATTTTTTTAGCTTTGCCCATTCTTTAAGGTACGAATAAACGACCTGAACGGTTTAAAAACCTGTATTTAACGACAATGAGCCCAATTTATAAACATTCTAAATACTATGTATATGCACCTGTTTGACAAAGTGTTGACATTGCATCCTATTAATCCTGTTATTTTTGTCGGGTCAAATTTAAAAAACTGCTTTGAAGTACTTAAAGG
>JAMFSA010000012.1 GCA_026225055.1 Mucilaginibacter xinganensis
GACTATCAAACTTGTTGCTCAGACGTTTTTCTGCCGACCCAACGCGAAAAATGGTAAAGAAAGAGTGTTGTCGGCCGTTAATACGATCATGTATGAACTGCGTTCCAAGGACGAAAAACCCGCGCGTACCCGGGAAGAATGGCCCTAATACCGGAGCGGCATGACAGTCAAGTATCGAACGCCATGGATGACAACAAAGACAAGAGCAAGATTTGTCGGCTTTGGGACAAGTGTCTTATTGGCATTAGCTACCTTAATTATTTTATATTTCTTCAACCGTTCTTCGTCAGTAGCGCTCAAAGCTCTGATGACGGTTGCAATGGTTTACGCGATAGCGTTTGTTATTCAAATCATAAGGCTGATCCGCTTCAACAAGCGCGATCCAAAGTAAATGTCAGTGATAGAAATATTATATGATTGATATCAAAACACGAATAAAGATTGCGCTGCTTCTAATCGTGGTTTCTGGAATGAGTTTATATTTTCGGCATGTTTATTTAAAGCAAGGCTACATTAACACGACTCACAATACAGTGATTCGAGCTAATGATCCAGAAATATTTGATCGCGTGACCGATCTTAATGTGTATTTTTCGGTCATAGCTGCATGCCTAGCAATATGGTTGATAATATCTGCCGCTCGCATGCTCATTAAGAGAATGAAATAACTATTAGCGTACACGGCACCTTTCATTTGCGCGCCACGAATATATATCGGCTTACACTATCCAACAGACGTGATCGCAGAGGCACTGCTAGCGCATTGTCGGCAATCTAGTCGGCGTTGTCGAATGGCTGAAATTGGCCGAACGCGGGCCGACGAAAACCGGCCGGCGCGATTTATCTACTACGGCCACGCGCGTCGCTCCGAACCATCGTTCCGTTGCTTTTTTTGCTGCGACCTAAATTGGGAAGCTTACGCGACTCCACTTCGCACCGGCCTAAGCTGGACCTTCAAACTTAACATCGTCAAAATCGACGAGCACTTCCTCTGTGCCGTTCATATATAGACGCTTTTTCTTTCTCGGGTAATCGCAAACATCCTGCTCCAGATTTGTTCTCGCGGAAAGCATGACCAATGGCTCATCGCCCGTATTTACTATCGTGTGGGCCGCACCATTTTTGGGGAATCCGAGAAAATCCCCGCCACCAATGACGTAACGCATCTCTTCAATAATTGCTTCGCCGTGGCCTGAGAGAATGTAAAAACATTGCTCCTCGTACAAGTGACGGTGATATTCGGCATACTCACGGCCCGGCATCACGGTCATCAGATGAAAGCCAAGGTTGCTGAGGCCGGTGGCTCCTCCAAGCGATTTCGCGAAACGAATCGCGGCCGGATTCAGGAGATGCGGTCTGGACTTACCTTCCATTTGGGAAATGTCATCAGCCTTCAGAAGGTTTGGCGGGTTACTCATGGATTTCCTTGGCTAAGAGAGGTTTTAGGGCCCACCACGGCTAGCGGCTTAACATGCCGCGCGCACCATCACGCTACATTGATTGGCCGTACGACACGACAAAATAGCTCTGCAGCTTTTCCCATTCGTTGAATGCGCGAATAATTCCCA
>JAMFSA010000147.1 GCA_026225055.1 Mucilaginibacter xinganensis
AAATTAAGCGCATAAAAAAAGCGGTTGTAAGTATCGTACAACCGCTAACTATTAACTGATCTTATAAAGAACAAAATACTCTAAACTAAATTACCTATAAGACACCTATAGGGCACTAATAGTTACAGAACGTAAGAAAAAATAGTTTTGTTTTATGCCACCGTTTATAACGGACTATAAAAGCCTCATTTTAACTAAATTTAACAAAAGAAGAGTAATAGGGGTTCCCGGCAGACTAAAATGAGCCTATAACCACCATTTGATCCATGGTTGGGTTTACACTTCCGCCCTTAGGCTCAAGCGTTACAGCAAATGCTTGCGCCAGGGCAATAGATTGCATTTGCTTCATATCAGCGCTATCAGATGCGGTTTTATCAAACACACCCAAACTTACAGGCTTGCCGCTTACCAAGGCCCATAGCTGGTATTGGTGCGCGTTATCGTTTTGTGGCAATTGAAGATCTGCCATATCGATCATTACCTGTTTTTTGATCGGGCTAAACGCAACCA
Organism: Mucilaginibacter xinganensis; assembly: GCA_026225055.1. GTDB lineage: Bacteria > Bacteroidota > Bacteroidia > Sphingobacteriales > Sphingobacteriaceae > Mucilaginibacter > Mucilaginibacter xinganensis_A. The sequence continues at coordinate 511 of JAMFSA010000147.1, forward strand.
ACATTAATGCTGATGAATGTTTAGCAGTACCTTTTAATTTTATAACCTTAAATGATGTATCACGGTAAATGCCCAGCTGGTGATCCATAAATTTAACCGTGCTGCTAAAATGCTGGTTTGATGAGCTCAGGGCTACCAATTGTGTATTTGCAGTATTCAGCTGGTTATACATATCAACCAAAGCGGCAACGCTCAATATTAATAATGCCAGGCAGGCAGCAAAGGCGTATTTGTAAAAGCTATTTGGTTTTGGCGCCGGGAAGGCAATAACGTTATCTTTTTTAACAGGTTCTTTTTTGGTTGGGAAAGTATCGTCGTCACCAAAATTAGTTAAGAGGCTGTTTAATATTTTACCGCGAAGTTCTTCTGAAGGCTCAATGGCATTTTCTAAGGCATAGGCTTCCATTGAACGCTCAATTTCATCCAATTCGGCTTTTACTACCGGATATTCTGAAATCATAGCTTCCAGATGGGACTTTTCTTCCTGGGTAACATCACCCAGAACGTAAAGTTCCAATATGCCTGATTCAATATATGCCTTAATGTCTTCCACTACTCAACTTTCAATTAAAATGTTTTCTAAGTTCTACTATAGCCATCCTTAAGCGTGTCTTAATAGTACCCAAAGGAATGCCAAGCTCATCGGCTGCTTCCACATGAGTGTAACCTTTAAAATACACTAACTCAAGGATAGATTTCTGCTCGGGTTTTAGTGTCTGAACCAGGTCTTTAATGCCTAATAGTTCAGGTTTGTAAACTGTGTTCCTTTGCTCGTCTATGAAAGTTACGTTATTTTCGAGTTCCTGGTTTTTATTTTGATTTTTAAAGTCTTTAGATCGTAGTTTATCTATAGCTAAATTGCGTGCGATATTCACCATCCAGGTAAATAAACGCCCTTTTTCAGTACTATAGCTTGAGAATGAATGCCAGATCTTTACAAAGGTTTCCTGTAAAACATCTTCGGCGGCTGCCGTGTCAACAATAATGCGTGATATAACACCAAACAACGATGACGAGTACATATCATAGAGTGCCTCAATGGCAATCTTTTCCCGGTTCCTTAGTGAAAACACTAATTCTTCCTCGGTGAGTGATATTTTACCTTTCCTAGTCAACAGGGTGAAGATATAAAGAAAATTTAGATTTCAAACAAGTGTTTTTCAGCATGATATGACGAGCGAACTAACGGCCCGCTTTCTACATATCTAAAACCTTTTTCTAACCCAATTTGTTTGTAAAAATTAAATTGATCCGGGTGGATCCAATCTATCACCGGGTGATGGTTGCGTGTTGGCTGTAGATACTGCCCTAAAGTAAGTATTTGTACACCTGCATTTAGCAAGTCATCCATCGCCTCTAAAACATCTTCTTCATTCTCTCCAAGGCCCAGCATAATGCCCGATTTGGTGCGCAGGCCCGCCTTTGATATATGGCTTAAAGCCTCAAGGCTACGGTCGTATTTAGCTTGTATACGTACTTCTTTAGTTAAACGACGCACAGTTTCCAGGTTGTGCGATACTACTTCAGGGCGGGTTTCTAATACACGTTCCAGGTTATCCCATACGCCCCTGAAATCAGGCAATAAAGTTTCCAGTGTGGTTTCAGGGCTTTCCCTGCGTATGGCATTTATAGTTTCGGCCCAGATAATAGAACCGCCATCTTTCAGGTCATCACGATCAACCGAGGTAATAACGCAGTGTTTAACCTGCATTAATTTAACCGAATTGGCTACACGATTAGGTTCATCCATATCCACAGCCAGCGGCCTACCCGTTGCAACTGCACAAAATGAACATGACCGGGTACAAATATTACCCAAAATCATAAAGGTAGCAGTGCCGGCACCCCAGCACTCACCCATATTGGGGCAATTACCGCTTTCGCAAATAGTATGCAGCTTATGGGTATCAACCAAACTGCGCACATGAGCGTATTCCTTCCCTACCGGGAGCTTTACCCTAAGCCAATCGGGCTTACGTTGTTTTTGTTCAACCGGTACTACAGGCAAATCAATCATAATGCAAATGTAGGTAAAAACCCTATATCCCCCTAACCCCCTAAAGGGGGAACATAATCAATATTACAGTTTATTGATGTTTCGTGCGATTTTTTGAAATGATAAACTAAATTTGCTTCAACAATTAACTAAAAAATTTCCCCTTTAGGGGATTAGGGGGCTTTATGGCAACTATAGAAACAACTTACCTGGGCGACTTAAGAACGGAAGCCACTCATTTACAATCAGGCACTAAAATTATTACCGACGCGCCAACTGATAACCAGGGCAAAGGTGAAGCATTTTCACCAACCGACCTGCTTGCCGAATCATTAGCCGGCTGCGCTTTAACCACAATGGCAATCATCGCGCGCGCGCACAATATTGATATAGATGGCACAACCGGCGAGGTAACCAAAGTTATGGCACCAAACCCGCGCCGCGTGGCCGAGGTTTTGCTAAACTTTAAATTCCCGAAGGAATATACTGCCGATGAAAAGAAAATATTGGAAAATGCTGCCTGGGGTTGCCCGGTAGCCGTAAGCCTGCACCCTGATCTGAAAAAGACGATGGATTTTGGCTGGTAGATTGATAAGCTAAAAGTCAAAATTAAAAAGTCAAAAGCAGGACGATCCTTTTTTGACTTTTTAATTTTGACTTTTGACTTAAGCTATGCTACCAGTACTTCCAGCGCTTCCTCTACAGAGATCTCGCCGTGCGACTGGTCAAGTATGCATTCGCCATCCTTAATTAAAAGCATTTGCGGCGATTCATGGTGTACATGAAAATCATGTGCAACCTGGCCTGATAAATCGCGGTGTTTTATCAAGTCTAAAAAATATAAGGGCATATCAGCGGGCAGTTTATCCCAATCTAATTCAAAACGCCTTTTTGCCATCATGCTGATAGAGCAGCGTGTGCTGTGTTTAAAAATCAAGCTATATCCAGGTTGATTTTTGATCTCATCAAGCTGATTCGCTGATTCCAACGATGTCCAATTACTCATAAAATTATTGTTTGTGTACGCCTATTAACGTAATTACAGCGTAAGGCTATATTAGTTTTAAGCTATTGAATAAAAAATGATATTCAAATGTTACCGGCTGTGGCGGGGATAAGAAGCATAAGCAGGGCATAATTTATTTGAGCACGATGCCAGGCTGCCTAATGTTAATGCGATAACTGCTATGTAAAGTATTTTTTTTATTTTATAAATTTTACCTATTTACGAAATTTAGCCCTTTAATGTTTCAGCAAGGTGAGCCATTTTTATTGCAGTAAACGCCGCCTCATCTCCTTTATTGCCATGTTTACCCCCCGCTCGGTCAAATGCCTGCTGATGATTATCAGTAGTTAACACCCCAAATATAACAGGTTTTGAGTATTTGATAGCTACATTACTTACCCCATTAGCAACAGCATTACAAATAAAATCAAAATGCCTTGTTTCGCCCTGTATCACACAGCCTAAACAAATTACCGCGTCTAACTCAAGGTTTTTCAACAACAGATCGGCACCCGAGGTTAACTCAAAACTGCCCGGAACCTGGTAAGTGTGTATGTTTTCTGCGGCGGCACCATATTTTATCAGGTTCTCGTAAGCGCCCTGGTATAATGCGTTGGTGATCTCAGCATTCCATTCAGCCACTACAATACCAAAACTGTATGCCGACGCTGACGGGATCTCGCTGCCTGAAAAATCAGATAAATTTTTATGCTGGGTACTCATCGTGAGGAGTGGGATTAGTGGCTAAAGGTTAGTGCTTAGAGATTAGTCAATTAACAACTAATCTCTAAGCACCATTCACTAATTAGCTATCTGCGCTTCTGCGCGTGCAATGTATGCATCAATATTTTGCGCTTCAGTGCTGGCAAAATAATCTGTTTTTATTTTTTTGTAAGTTTCATCAGCCGATTTGTAATCTTTTTCAGCTTCGTAAACCAAGCCTAATTTTTTAAGGTACATAGGCGATAAAAATTTGTTCTTAGCCTTATCTGCCGCTTTTTTAAAGTAGGTTTCAGCTTTGTCGTAATCTTTCAACTCAACATAAGCATCGCCTGTAGAGCCTAAAGCTTCAGCGGCTACCATGCTGTCATCACCGTGGTAGCTGGTTAAATTATCAACAGCTTTACTGTATTCGCCTTTGTTTAAATAAGCAACGCCTAAATAAAAGTAAGCAAGGTTAGCCGCTTTAGTATTGCTGTATTCGCTCAATATTTTTGCAAACCCAGGGTAACCTGCATCACCGTTTATGGCTTTGTCCCAGTCTTTTTTCTCCCAAAAGTCCTGTGCAACATGCATTTGGTTAGCTGCAGTTACCTCACGTGGGGCAAGGTATACTTTAAGATAAATAAAATAGCCTGCGGCCATTACTATAACAGCTGCTATAATAAATAACAAGCTTTTTTGGTTTTCAAGCACAAACTTTCCGCTTTTACCAAGTTTGTTATCCTCTAATACAATTTTTGTATTGTCCTGCATTTTCGACATTTCTATTCTAAAATTAAGTTTGCAAACTTACGGTTTTCTAAATTTTTCACAATACCTTTTGAATTAATTATTAGAGATCAGTGATTTGAGGTTAGTGATTA
>JAMFSA010000148.1 GCA_026225055.1 Mucilaginibacter xinganensis
CCCAGTTTCTTTAGCCCTACGAGCTACTTGCGACCCCCATACAAACTGTATACGTTTCGTTTGTACTGGACCGGTGGTCCATCATGTTGATGGACCACTTTCTGATTCGTCCTTTTACCGAATCCTCTTAGGCTACCCATAGCCTGGAGCACCTCCTGTAAGCGAACCTCTCACAGGGCACCTTTTCATGTACGTGCGCGTGAATACGTCCACGTGAATACATCTACGTGACTACGTGGACGTAACGACGTTAGACTAGCCACATTGGGCGGGCAGCCCATCTATATAGTCGGGGCACCGCCCACTTTCATTCTGGAACACTTTCCGATCTACTTTCTATTCATTCTGGAGTCCTTCCAGACACGCCTACGCTCTCTACGAGAGCCCCTATCTGGTCTGTTGGAGGTGGGATTGTTACGAGTGGAGAGATTACGATTGAGATCATTTTGGATATGTCAGAGGTAAGTTGGATGAATTGGAATGAAAACAGAAAAAAATGCTGATGTTGGAGAAGGTGCAGCTTCCAGTTGAGGAGAGGTGTTGGCGAGAGAGGTGGAGTGGTGTTCTTGCCGTGTGGCAAGCACTCTTGGAGATGTATCAGGTGGAGATGGCACGTGGAGGCTCGACGGGCCTAATGATGGAGGAGATGGAGAAGGTGAATGAACGGTGTGCATTGGTAGAAGAAAGGGTGTTGAGTCTGGTGGAGACTTTTCGGTTGGGGAAGGTAGAGGTGGAAGAAATGAAGGAGGATGTTTTGGTTTTGGGACGGAGGATGCGGGAGCATCTGGAGACGAGGCGGACGCGCTTGTGTGAGGAATGTTTGGGTGAAGACAAAGAAGAGATGGAGGGGCCGGAGAAGCCGGAGCACTTGAGGGAGGGATACAATAGGTTGCGGGACGGGAGTCCAGGAGCGGCGGAGAGGTGGCGTGCGGCCTCGTGGTTTGAGTTGTTTGAGTGGAGAGCGAGGGTGGTGGCTTATGTAGAGAGGTTAGAGGTGCAAGGAGAGATGTTGAAAAGACATGTGGAGCTTTTAGAGAAGAGGGATGAATGTTGAAGTAAGTTGGAATGGCGAGAGGCGTGGTGAGTTTGAAGTAGAAGGATGAGTTGTGAGGAGTGGTGGAGTTGGGAAACGGTTAATGGTGAGTGGTAAGCGAGGACAGGTGAGGGAAAAAAAGTGAAGATGATTTTTGGAAGGCGCAAAAAGAGCGGTGGAGCTTAGATAAGTTGGGAATGGATGTAGAATGAGTCAGGCTAGAGGGTGATGCAAAAAGCTAGGAGTTGTTCGCATGGATATATGTATGTAGATTGAAAAGGACGTTTTATGAACAAAGTGATTTAGAGCTGGAAAAAAAAAGTGACTATAGGTTTTTGAAAAAAAAAAGATTTGAGATAGATATACCAAAAAAACCGAATTAAATCGTGAAGCATGAGAATGTGAGTAAATAGGGGACCCAGCGCAGCTGGGGGGCGGTACTCGCCCATAATACAACGAGCGCAGCGAGTGTCACGAGAGAGGAGGGCGGCGGCCTGAGATACAGGGCAGAGAATAGGGACGATGGGCGAGCGTGCGAGCGCGGAGGACAAGCGAGTCCAATGAGACGGGGTGGGACATCAACTACATTATAATTTCCTTGTAGTTGATGTCCCAGTTTCCTTAGCCCTACGCGGTACTTCCGACCCCCAGACAAACTGTATACGTTTCGTTTGTACTGGACCGGTGGTCCATCAAGTTGATGGAAAACTTTATGATTCGCTCTATTGAAGAATATCTCACCAGATCCTTCAGGCATAACCTTCAGGGCAGACCCTCTGTAAGCGAACCTCTCACAGCGTATCCTTCTCATGTACGTCCACGTAAACCCGTGTACGGAAATACATCTACGTGAAG
>JAMFSA010000149.1 GCA_026225055.1 Mucilaginibacter xinganensis
ATTTTAAAAAAGCTTATAAACTAATTAATTACATATATAATATAAGATGCAAGGTAAAGGGGTTGTTAAATTTTTCGCCATATTGCTGGCGGTTGTGTGTTTGTACCAGCTTTCATTTACATGGGTTACCCGCAGTGTTGAAGAAAAAGCGAGGACTTATGCAAAGGGCGATATTCTAAAAGAAAAGGCTTACCTGGACTCTATGTCCACGCTGCCGGTGTATCCTCTGTTAGGTCATAATTACGCGTATTGTAAAGCTAATGAGTTAGCGTTGGGTCTCGACCTTGAAGGCGGCATGAGCGTTACCATGCAGATCTCTTTGAAAGAGCTGGTACTAAAATTAGCTGATAACAATCCTGATGTTGTATTTAACCAGGCGCTTAACAATGCACAAGCTGAAAGCAAAACCAGCCAGACTGATTACATCACATTATTTGTTAACGAATACGAAAAGTTAAACCCTAACGGCAAACTTGCTTCTTTGTTCTCAACAAAAGATAACCAGGCTAATTTAAAGTTCAACGCTTCAAACAGCGAAGTTGAAACTTATTTAAAAGACCAGGCAAATACCGCGGTAAAACAATCATACACGGTTTTAAATACGCGTATCGACCAGTTTGGTGTAACCTCTCCAACTATCCAGTTACAGTCAGGTACAAACCGTATATTGATCGAGCTACCGGGCAATAAAGACCCTGAGCGTGTTCGTAAACTTTTATCAGGTACTGCAAAGCTTGAGTTTTACCAAACTTTTGAAAACGCTGATGCAACTGGTCGCCCATTAGAAGGGTACCAAACTTTGGCCAGCATCAACAGCCTGTTAGCCGCAAAAAACAAAACTGCTGCTAAAGATTCTGCTGCTGCAAAACCAGCTTCCGTTGCTAAAGACACCACAACTGCTGCTAAAGGTGGTTTATCGTTATTAAGCAAGGTGCAGAAAAATGCCGGTAAAGATTCAACCAACTTAGCAGGCAAAACAAAAGCTACTCAGGACAACCCTTTGTTCGCTTTGGTATCCCCTCCAAGCTATCAGGATCAAAAGGGCCAGATGCAATTGCGCCCGGGACCTGTTGTTGGCTGGAGCGCGCTTAAAGACACTGCTAAAGTAAATTCTTACTTAAACAGTGCCGATGTAAAAGCGATCATTCCAAGAAACATGAAGTTCCTTTGGAGTGTAAAACCAGATCCTGAATTTAAAACCAAGGTATTTGAATTATACGCTGTAAAGCTTACAGGTGCCGATAACGGCCCTGCATTATCAGGCGATGTTGTTGATGACGCACGTGCTGAAACCGACCAGAGAGGCGAGCCTAACGTAGTTATGGACATGAACTCTGTAGGCGCACAAAAATGGGCTACCATTACTCGCGAAGCTTCAGCAGATGCAAACAATAAAAAATCAATAGCCATTGTTCTTGATGACAATGTATATTCAGCACCACGTGTTGATAACGAAATATCAGGCGGTAACTCATCAATTTCAGGTAACTTTACCCTTGATGATACTAAGGATTTGGCCAACGTATTAAAAGCGGGCCGTTTACCTGCCCCTGCTGTTATCATCGCTGAAAGCGTAGTAGGCCCTTCATTAGGTGAAGAAGCTATCCATGCTGGTTTATTATCAGAAGGCTTAGGCTTACTGGTTGTATTGGTATTTATGGTTGCTTATTACAACCGTGCAGGTACTGTAGCCGTAGTAGCGGTGGTTGTTAACATGTTCTTCCTGATGGGTGTACTTACAGGCTTACATGCGGTATTAACCATGCCGGGTGTTGCAGGTATAGTATTAACACTGGGTATAGCGGTTGATGCCAACGTACTAATCTATGAACGTGTGCGAGAGGAAATGGCTTTGGGCAAGTCTGTTCGCATCGCGGTATCAGATGGTTTTAAACACGCTTTATCATCAATCCTCGATTCAAACATCAGTACATTCCTAACCGGTTTAATCCTGTTCATCTTTGGTTCAGGCCCGATACAAGGTTTCGCTACTACATTAATGATCGGTATCGTTACTTCACTATTCTGTTCACTATTGATCTCAAGGTTAATATTTGAGTGGATGTTAGGTAAAGGCTGGGATATTAAGTTCTCAAACCCATGGAGCTCACATACCTTTAAAAACGCTAATTACGCTTTCGTAAAAAATCGTTTTAAGTTCTACATCTTCTCAAGCTTATTTATCCTTGCCGGCTTAATCTCAATGGCTACACAGGGCTTCAACTATGGTGTGGATTTTGAAGGTGGCCGTACTTACATAGTTCGTTTTGAAAATAAAACCGTAAATGAGCAAAACATACATGATGCTGTTGATAAAACATTAGGTCGCGGTACAGTTGTTAAAACTTATGGTACTGATTACAGCATCACCACCAACTACCTGATCAACGAAACTTCAGTAGCTGCTGAAAACAATGTAAGAAACACGCTGATCTCTTCACTTAACACTAACCCGTTAACACAGGTTACCAAATCGAGCATATTAAGCTCAGAGAAAGTTAGTGCTACTATTGCTGATGAGTTGAAAAAATCAGCTATATGGACGGTAATATTTGCCATTGTTATTATATCGGCATATATCCTGATCCGTTTCCGCAAATGGCAGTTCAGCTTGGGCGCGATGATCGCTACAGCACACGATGCGCTGATGGTATTATCATTCTTCACTTTGTTTAAGAATGTGCTTCCATTCTCCTTAGATATCGACCAGGCATTTATAGCTGCGATATTAACGGTAATCGGTTACTCAATTAATGATACCGTAGTGGTATTCGACAGAATCCGTGAGTTCCTTGACCTCCACCATGCAAAAACTGATGATCCTAAAGTGGTTATTAACGACGCGATAAACAAAACTTTAAGCCGTACCATTATTACTGCTTTAACTGTATTGTTCGTATTGATCGTATTGTTCATATTCGGTGGTGATGCCATTAAAGGCTTCTCGTTCGCGTTATTGGTTGGTGTATGTTTCGGTACATACTCGTCGATCTGTATCGCGACTCCGGTTATCATCGACTTTGGAAAGAAAGATCTGAAATAATAATTTAATCGTTATAATTAAAAGGCTCCAAAGAACATTTGGAGCCTTTTTTGTTTTATACCTGAAACACTTAACTATATCATATATGGAATCTACCGGCAAATCAAAATTCCCCTTAGTTGTTATTGTGGGCGGTGGCTTCGGCGGCCTGCAGGTAGCCAAACAGCTTGAAGACAAACCTGTGGAGGTTCTAATGCTCGACAAGCATAATTACCACACCTTTCAGCCCCTGCTCTACCAGGTAGCGTTGGGCAGTTTAGAGTCGGAATCAATAGCCTTTTCATTACGAAAGAATTTCGGCGGGCAAAAGAATTTTCGTTTCCGCATAGCCGAAGTATCAAAAGTAAACCACGAAAAAAATACAATAGATACCAGCATAGGTGAAATTACCTATGATTACCTGGTGATAGCCACAGGCTCAACTACAAATTTTTTTGGCAACAAGGATGTGGAGCATTATGCCATGCCCATGAAATCTATCCCCGAGGCATTAAACCTGCGTTACCTCATCTTCCAAAACTTGGAAGAAGCCGTATTAAAAAAGGTAAAAGAAGAACGCGAGCCCTATTTAACTTTTGTACTGGTGGGTGCCGGCCCTACAGGTGTGGAACTGGCAGGCGCATTAGCTGAGTTCCGCAATTTCGTTTTGGAAAAAGATTATCCCGAACTTAAAAAGGAAGATGTAAAGATCTATCTCGTAGATTTTCTGCCAAGGGTATTAGGCCCAATGTCGGAACAAGCCTCAAAAGCATCACAGGATTACCTGCATAAACTGGGGGTTGAACTGCTGTTAAATGCCAAAGTACAGAGCTATGATGGCCATACCATCACCTTCGAGCATGGTAAAAGCATCACCACTAAAAGCGTAATATGGTCGGCAGGTGTTATGGGAGTTATACCAAAAGGGATCTCAAAAGATCTTGTAGAACGCGGAAACCGTATCCGAACTGATAATATTTGCCGTGTAGTAGGTTTCGATAATGTATTTGCCATAGGCGATGTTTCCGCCATGATAACCGACGAAACCCCGAAAGGCCATCCCGGCGTAGCGCAGGTTGCCATACAAATGGGGCAAAACGTTGGTAAAAACATTGTACATTTGATAAAGGGTGAAGCAACCGTTCCGTTTGTTTATAACAATAAGGGCTCACTAGCTACCATTGGCCGTAATAAAGCGGTGGCTGATCTGGGTAAGATCAAATTCCAGGGCTTTTTTGCCTGGTTGGTATGGATCTTTGTGCACCTGTTCTCATTGGTTGGAACACGTAACCGGGTGATCGTATTTATAAACTGGATAGGCAACTATATCAATTATAACGGCGGCAGCAGGCTTATCATCAGGCGTTTTACACGTGAACCGGTGGCGCACACAACCGAAAAAGTAACAAAAGGCGAATAAACCTATTCATTATATTAAAGAAGTGAAAACATTTTTTTTAAGCTTTGCATTCATATTCCTGGCGTTCACGGCCAGGTGTCAGGGTAATACGGTAATTACCGATTCTATTGCGATACACGTTGATGGCACGAATGCCTATTACCAAAAAACAGTTAAGGTTGATACCAACATAATGGAAAGCATGATCTATTTAAGATCGCTTGAATTTTTCGCTGCCAAAAATTTCCAGCAAAACTATGGCTACGACCAGGAAGGCAAACTGATCTGCACCACTGCACAGGACCTCAACACCAATAAAGTTTATATAGGTGATGAGAGCGATAATGTGGACCCGTATACTGTCCAGTTTTCTATCACTCTTGATATGAAAAACAGGCGTTACCGGTATACTATCAGTAACGTGGTATTTTATATGCCTACCGAAACCGGTAACAGGCGACTGGGCCTGTATGATATGTATGAAAAAGCCACCAACACACAATCAAAACGGGTTGCAAGGGATGCAAAAAAGGTGTTAGATTCATTTGAAAGATACATTGGCTCGCTCACCAGCGAATTGTATCAGGCCATTGAAAAGAAAGGCGCTATCGATAATACAAAATTTTAGCAATCAGTAAGTATGCCGCAAAAAATCAAATTAACCGAATGCCCGCGCGACGCCATGCAGGGTATTCATGATTTTATTCCTACTGATATAAAAGCAGCCTATATTAACCTGTTGCTGCAGGTTGGCTTTGATACCATTGATTTCGGAAGCTTTGTATCACCCAAAGCCATCTCACAGATGCAGGATACTGCCGAGGTTTTAAAGAAACTCGACTTGAGCAATACCAAATCAAAACTCCTGGCCATCATAGCCAACTATCGCGGAGCAGAAGAAGCAGCGCAGCATGCTGAGATCACTTATTTGGGCTATCCGTTTTCTATATCAGAAACCTTTCAACTGCGCAATGCGAATAGTACTATACTCCAATCATTCGATGCTGTACAAAGGATAAATGAACTATCAATATCCAAGAGCAAACAATTGCTGGTGTATTTGTCCATGGGCTTTGGTAACCCCTATGGTGATGAATGGAATATTGACATTATCCAATATTGGACGGAAAAACTGGTTAATGAAGGCATTAAGATCATAGCATTATCTGATACCGTGGGCGTCGCAACAGCAGAACAGGTAAGCGACATCTACCCTCAACTAACAAACACCTTCCCTTCCACAGAATTTGGCTTGCACCTGCACGCCACACCCGGTAACTGGCAAACAAAGATAGAGGCTGCCTATAAAAGTGGTTGTACGCGTTTCGACAGCGCCCTTAAAGGTTACGGCGGCTGCCCTATGGCAGCAGATGAGCTTACAGGCAACATCGCTACCGAAAACCTGGTTAGCTATATTCAATCACAAAACGAGCCTCTGGAGCTTAATTTCGATAAACTAAGAGAAGCATTGGAGTATTCTTCTAATGTATTTTTTTGAGTAGAGCCCGGAATCAAGATGCAAGAATCAGGAAGCTGCATTCTTTTCTTTTTGAATATTGATTCTCAGTCTTTCTTTTTCTTCCTGGCTCTTGATTGTTAATTCTTTATTCTTTTCCCTCCTATCTTGGCTCTTGATTCTTGTCTCTTGCTTCTTATGCGTATCTTTGCCTCTGCAAAACGTTCTATCGCTCACGGCCAAAACCGCGAGAGGAAAGTCCGGGCAACATAGAGTATCCTGCTTCCTAACGGGAAGGCGCCGGCAGCCGGCGACAGCAAGTGCCACAGAGAATATACCGCCTGTGATTTATCATAGGTAAGGGTGAAAACGTGAGGTAAGAGCTCACGGCTTTTCCGGGCGACCGGGATCGCGGTAAACCTCAGGAGTTGAAAAACCAAATAGGTCCTGAACCGGAAGCTACTCGCTTTTGATTGTTTGCCACTGGCAAATGATCGTCAGGATGGGTAGGTTGCTTGAACCTGTCAGCAATGGCAGGGCCAGATTAATGATAGAAACCGCCCTTCAACCGGCGGAACAGAACCCGG
>JAMFSA010000150.1 GCA_026225055.1 Mucilaginibacter xinganensis
AACTGGGACATCAACTACAAGGAAAATATAATGTAGTTGATGTCCCACTCCTCTCATTGGTCACTTCCGTCCTCCACGCTGCGCTTCGCTCCGCCCGTCGTCCCTTATTAATCTCTCCCTCAAATCTCAGGCTGCCTCCCCCCCTCTCTGCGGCGCTCACTGCGTTCGCTGTGTTATGGGCGAGTACCGCCCCCCGTCTTCGACGGGTCCCCGATTATTCCACATCTTCTCCTTCTCCCTGGATTATATCTTCATTTTTACATACACTTACTGACAAAACCTTTTTTTCCAAAATCTCACACTCACTTTCACTTTCAACTTCTTAACAATTATCACTTCTATTCATCAAACACTACTTCCAACATACTCATATTTACATCTCCGAACAATTGGTATCGCTTACTCCTCCGCGCTCCCTCACGGTCGCCCATCGTCCCCTCTGTATGCCTCACCGTTCAGGCTGCCGCCCTCCTCTCTCGTGACGGTCGCTGCGCTCCCTGTATATGGGCGAGTACCGCCCCCCAACTTCGTTGGGTCCCCTAGCATTTCACATTCTCATGCTTCACGATTAAATTCTCCAACTTCCTCGTACTCGTACTCACCTCCCCAAGTATATCTTCAAATCTCTTCCTCCTGCCGCTATCCAATCTACCTACATCTCCCTCTCTCTCAATCCCTCCCTCTCCACAACTACTCTACCCACCACCTTACCGACCTTTTCTTGCGTCTCCTCCACCGGTTCCAACCAGGCGACTACGCAGACGCCCCAACGTCTGCCGTGCACTTCCCATCACGACCGCCACGCCCTTCCCTCCATCCTGGCTCCGCGTCCACGCATCCCCGCGATCATTCGCCCTCTGCTGCAACTGCCGCGCCAACACCAACCTCGCGTCCAACGCTACACAATCCTCCTCCGCCTTCTTCCGCACGTCAGCACCCGACTCCGCCTCCAACAACCACATCGTTCGCCGCGCATCACTCTCCACCGTCCCCAACAACGTCAAAATCTCCTCCCTCGACGCTTCGCCACCATCCCAACCATCGCCCTCACCTTCACCCTCACCCTCATCCATGCGAACATGGCCTGCTCCACACGCCAACGCAGACATAGACATCAACTGACCCATCACTGTCCACTTACCTAGTAAACAATGCCAACGTATCCACAAGAACCAAACACAAAAGAACTTTCAAAGAATTTTGAAAGAGTTTCCAACAAACCAACAAACAAACAAACAAGAATATGCTTTCCCGTACATGTGACTACCATTCACATCAATGTTTTCTCCTTCTTCCAGAAGCAACCGTATCCAAAGGGCTCTCGTAGAGAGCGTATATGTGGAAATGACCAGATGGGAAATGAATCGAAAGTGAATCAGAAGGACTTCTGAAATCAAAGTGGGCGGTGCCCCCCTCTTATAGATGGCCATGCCAGCCCGAAACGGTCAAGCGCGCCCCGCTTCACGTACATGGGTTTACGTGGAAGGATTTACATCGAAGGATTTACATCTACGGGTGCATGAGAAGCACGTGAGGATTCGGTAAAAGGACGAATCAGAAAGTGGTCCATCAACATGATGGACCACCGGTCCAGTACAAACGAAACGTATACAGTTTGTATGGGGGTCGGAAGTACCTCGTAGGGCTAAAGAAACTGGGACATCAACTACAAGGAAAATATAATGTAGTTGATGTCCCACT
>JAMFSA010000151.1 GCA_026225055.1 Mucilaginibacter xinganensis
CCTTTCCGCCTTTATGTTTACCCCCGCCGGAGGTATCTAATTCTGCCATATCTTTTTATTTAGCCGTTTTTAACGACGTTATTAAATTAAATCTGTCAACTCTTTGTTTTTGCAGCGTAGAAATTACTTTATCTACCGTAGGATATTCTTCCTGGCTATCGCCTTTGATACCAATCTTCAAATCTTTGTCGTGCAAAAATTTATTGGCTAAACGTGCCGAGTGCACCCAATCAAATAATTCATTGGTTGCAGTGGTATCAACCGGTATCCCTGGCTGCACCAATGAAGCCCTGTCTTTTGATGACATGGCTAATAACTGGTGTAACTGGTTTATTGGCACACCAAATGACTGTAAGCCTGAGAATGCGTTAGCTTCATCAGCTGTAAAGGTCAATTTGTATTTTTCGGCCATTAATGATAACGTTTTTTTGCGCACATCATCACCTTCAACACCAAAAAACACTTTTCCTGATCCTATCAGTATGGTTGCAAAATCAGTTTCGGGTATGGTAGATATTGATGTTGCCGCTGGGATCTCAGCTTTAACCGGGTCTTGCGACTTTGGCTTAGCTGATAATATAAAAAAGGTAAGCAAAAGAAAAGCAACATCGCACATGGCTGTCATGTCGATCGCTGTACTTTTCCTTGCGACTTTTACTCTGGGCATAATTTATTTTATTAAAATGAGTAATATAATGAATTCAATTATACGCCGGGCTTATGAGGCCACAGGCGTATAAAAATAAATTGTACCTCTTATTATTTTTTGTGTGATGCAGCAAATGTTTGCACAATGCTAAATCCAGTTTCGTCAATAGCGTAAGTAAGGTTATCAATTTTTGATGTAAATACGTTGTACATTACAATTGATATTGCTGAAGTACTGATACCTAATGCAGTGTTTACAAGCGCTTCAGAGATAGCTGCTGATAATGCACCAGTATTAGTACCACCACCGTTACCTGCCAGCTCGTGGAAGGCCTTGATCATACCCACAACCGTACCTAACAGACCGGTTAATGTACCGATAGATACCAAAGTAGCTATGATAGTTAAGTTTTGCTCCAACATAGGCATTTCTAAAGCAGTTGCTTCTTCAATATCTTTTTGGATAGCTAAAGTTTTTTGATCAACATCAAGTGTTGCTTCAGTTTCCATTTCGCGGTATTTTTTCAAACCTGCTTTGATAACGTTAGCAACTGAACCTTTTTGTTTGTCGCACTCAGCTGAAGCGCCATCAATGTTGCCTGCGCTTAGTAAGGTTTGGATTTTTCTAACGAAAGTTTCGATGCTGCTGGTACCAGTAGCTTTACCGATAACGATGAAACGCTCGATAGAGAATACGATAACCATTAATACGTAACCCATTACCAGTGGTACAAGGTAACCACCTCTGTGCACGATACCATATATATCAGATGGTTCGCCGTTTAGCACATCACCGCCTTTATAGTGACTCGGATCAGCTAATATGAAGAAGAAAATTAACAACGATACAGCTAAGCAGATAATAATTGCCAGGCTGGCAAAAATGCTCGATGCACTTGAGCTTTCTTTCTTTACTGGAGCGGTTGGTTTTGTTGGGACATTTGCCATTACTTTAAAAATTTAGTTTTTGTCAGTGTTTATATAAATATGTTAATTAAATGCTTTTTTTTAGGAATAACAAAAATAGAATTTAAATGAAAAAAAAAAATCTTTTCTGCTATTACTTTAACCTTTTTCCGTTACAAGTGCCTCAAAGTTGCAATTGGGTGTATGAATAACGCTTCTAAACCCAAAAATTGTATTTCGACAAAAGTATTTTTTACAATGAAACCCATTTTTTTTAATAATAACAAAAAATACTTTATAAAAAACTTGTAACTATAATGTTATAATCGAGTCTAAGCGGTTTTGACAGATTTTGTTTCTAAGTATAAGTGGCATATTTTCAATATATTAACCATTATAAATATGGCATTGTTTCAAAAAAAAGATATATTATTTTAGGGTTGATTTATTTTTTTTGAAGGGTGTAAAAATGACACTATTTACTTTATACGAAATAAAAAAAACCTTTATCCTCCTGCTTTTTTTGCCTTAAAACCATCTGTTTGTAAAAGGGTTAACACCTTATCCCTGAAATCGCCCTGTATCAGTATTTCGCCATCCTTAACAGAGCCACCAACACCACATTTCGATTTCAGTTTTTTGCCTATTACCTCCAGTTCGTCATCAGCGCCAATAAAGCCGCTTACCCGGGTAACCAGCTTACTCCCGCCCTTGCGGTCGAGGTAAATTTTAAGGTTTTGCTGCTGGGGTGGTAATGTACCAACCGAGTGATCGTCTTCCTGGTACTGGAAGCCCGGATCGGTGGAATATACTACCCCTGTAATGTTCTTATTTTTCTTCGACATGATTCTTTTTATCCGCATGGCACAATATTCTGTGCCTATCTATCCATTAAAGAAAATATTATTCGCCTCTTTAAGGGATTGCAAGTTATGAAAATGATGAAAACTTATATAATATTTAATGTTAAGATGCTGTTAAATGCAAAACATACAGCAATAAAACGCAAAGTGTTGCGTATCTACGAGTTCCGGAAAGATTTGCCGGCAATTATTCTTAATGATGAGGGCTCAACATTGATATCAACCACCGCCGGGGATATGCGGGGTTCGCCATCAAGGTGAAACGGACCAGGGCCGGTACGTTTTATAATAATATGTTTCCCCCTGATGATCTCCACATATTTTGATTTATCAGCAGTTTTGGTGAACATACGGATGCCCATCCCCAAAAAGCGCCACAGCGGAAAAGGCCTAATGATACAAACATCCAGCAAACCATCCTGTATAGAAGCATAGGGCGATACATGCGCGTTGTTACCATATTGTGATGAATTGGCAAGGCTGAGCATAAAAGCTTCGCGCTCATAAACCACACCATCTATGTCAATATGATATATTTCTGATTTATAATTACTGATCTCGCGGAACGAAGATTTAATATAGGTAGTGAAGCCGCGTGTTTTTTGATGGGAGAATACTTCACTTATATGTGCATCAAAGCCCATACCGGCCATATTAAAGAACCAATCGCCATTGGCTGTAGCGGCATCAATGGCTTCAACATGCCATACGTTAAGGTTCTGTATAGCTTTTTCCGTATCCATCGGGATACCTAAAAATCGTGAAAGGCCGTTGCCCGAGCCAAAAGGGATAATACCGAAAACAGTATTACTGCCAGCTACTGCCGATGCTATTTCATTTACAGTACCATCGCCGCCAACGGCAACAATCAAATCATAGCTTGCAATAGCCTCTTTTGCAATTACATGCGCGTGAAATATGCCATCACTATAAACGATCTTATATTCAAAAACACTTTTGTCAAGGTTTTTGTCTATCATATCCGGCACACCGTCCTTCTTCTTCCCTCCCGACACCGGGTTTATAATAAATAAGGCTTTCCTTTTCAACTACATGTAATTTCAGTGCGGCAAAAGTAAATGTATTTTCGGCTTTGTAAAAATTGTTTTATTTTTGCCCCACAAAGGTGGACTGATTTAATTGTCCCGATTGATTCTGATAGTCATCAAAACAAGTCGGGGCCGGATTGCAACCACGTAAAAAAGTGCTAAAACCATGCTTCTTTTTACACAACGATCCAGTTTATTTCCTTTCATTTGTTTTTTATTAGTGTAAAATCATTTTAAAAATATGCCATATTTATTCACTTCAGAATCTGTGTCAGAAGGACATCCAGATAAAGTTGCCGACCAGATATCAGACGCGCTGATAGATCAGTTCTTAGCATTCGACCCGGAATCAAAGGTTGCCTGCGAAACTTTAGTTACCACCGGCCAGGTATTTTTGGCGGGCGAAGTAAAATCAAAAGCTTATTTAGATGTACAGAAAATTGCTCGCGAAGTGATCAATAAAATTGGTTATACCAAAGGCGAATATATGTTTGATGGCAGCTCATGCAGTGTGCTATCAGCAATACATGAACAATCACCAGATATTAACCAGGGTGTTGACCGCCAGGCGAAAGAAGAGCAAGGCGCAGGCGACCAGGGTATGATGTTTGGCTATGCCACTATAGAAACCGATAACTATATGCCGCTGGCATTGGATATTGCCCATGCTTTATTAATTGAGCTTGCTGCTGTCCGCCGCGAGAACACGGAGATCAAATACTTGCGCCCGGATGCAAAATCACAAGTTACACTGGAGTATGACGATAACAACAAGCCTACCCGCATTGATGCCATCGTAATATCAACCCAGCATGATGATTTTGATGAAGAAAAAGCGATGCTTGCCAAAATCAGCAGCGATATCATCAGCATACTTATACCACGCGTAAAAGCTAAATACCCTAAATACGCGCACTTTTTTAACAACGATATTAAGTACCACATTAACCCAACCGGTAAATTTGTTATCGGCGGGCCACATGGCGATACCGGCTTAACCGGCCGTAAAATTATTGTGGATACCTACGGTGGCAAGGGCGCGCACGGTGGTGGTGCTTTCTCGGGCAAAGATCCATCAAAGGTTGACCGCTCTGCTGCTTACGCTACACGCCATATCGCTAAAAACCTGGTTGCTGCCGGTGTTTGCGACGAGGTATTGGTACAGGTATCATACGCTATAGGTGTTGCACAGCCAATGGGTATCTACGTAAACACTTACGGAACAGGCAAAGTTGGTTTAAATGATGGCGAGATAGCTAAGAAAGTTGAAGCAATATTTAACATGACACCTTATGCTATTGAAACCCGCTTTAAACTGCGTAACCCAATATATAGCGAAACTGCTGCATACGGTCACTTTGGCAAACCGAGCCAGGTTGTAACCAAAACTTTCACCGGGCATGACGGCCACACCATTACTAAAGAAGTGGAACTGTTTACCTGGGAGAAACTGGATTATGTGGATAAGGTGAAAGCAGCTTTCGGATTGTAAAAAGTAGTTGAATAAGTTGATTATGTTGATTGAGTGAATAGTTAACCTAATCAATTTTTAATATAAAAATAGCGATGAGTTGATGCTCATCGCTATTTTTGTTTAAACACATATCATTACCTTTACGCCCATGCATCACACCGAAGAAAACCCATGGACCATCACTTCAGAAAAATCTATTTATACTAATCCGTGGATCAGTTTAACTGAATACCAGGTGCTCAACCCATCAGGCAATCCCGGGATTTATGGCAAGGTGCATTTTAAAAACCTGGCCATTGGTATCGTTACTTTGGATGAGGATATGAATACCTACCTTGTGGGGCAGTACCGTTTCCCCTTGGACCAATATAGCTGGGAGATAACCGAAGGCGGCGGTTTATTGGGAGTAGATCCTATAGATTCGGCCAAACGCGAGTTGCTGGAAGAAACAGGGCTAAAAGCCAGTGAATGGACAGAGATACAGCGCCTCCACCTCTCCAACTCAGTAAGTGATGAGCTAAGTATCCTTTACCTTGCCCGCGGACTTGAGCAATTTGAAGCCGAGCCTGAAGAAACCGAACAACTTGTTGTAAAAAAAGTACCTTTTGAAGAAGCCTACCAGATGGTTTGCGAAGGCAAAATAACCGATGCCATGTCGGTAGCTGCGATATTAAAAGTTAAATTGCTGTTGCTTGAAAATAAGCTGGGATAAGCGTTATTAAAATATTTTATAATTTAGCCCTGCTAAAAAAGTAATGAGAAAGTTCCTCGGCTATATTTTAACACCAATTGTTACAGTGGTATTTTTTCTGGCACTGTGCATTTTTCATCCTATACAATGGGTATGCTATAAATTTTTCGGCTACGATGCGCATAAAAAATCTGTCGACCTGCTTAACTTTTGCCTCATGAGCAGCTTATATCTGGCAGGTGATACGGTAAAATTCACCAATAACCAGGATCTGCCTATCGGGCGCCCCATAATTTTCATAGCCAACCACCAAAGCATGTTTGATATACCGCCGCTGATCTGGCACCTGCGAAAATATCACGCTAAATTTATTTCCAAGATTGAATTAACCCGCGGGATCCCATCTATATCCTTCAACTTAAAATATGGCGGCGCGGCCAATATCGATCGTAAAGATTCAAGGCAATCTATCTCTGAAATAGTTAAGCTGGCTTTACGCATGAAAGAAAAAAAATGGTCGGCAGTGATATTCCCCGAGGGCACACGCTCAAAGGATGGTAATGTAAAACCATTCCGTGCCGCAGGCATAGCTACCATACTTAAAAAATGCCCCGAAGCATTATTGGTGCCCATTGTAATAAACAACTCCTGGAAGATAGTGAAGTTCGGTATTTTCCCTATAAATACCTTTATCAAAACCACTGTTGATGTTCTCCCCCCCATCGAGCCAGGCAAAATTCCCGCCGAGGAACTGGTGCTGGAGGCAGAGAACCGCATAAGGCAAGCGCTGGGGCAACCGCCGGCGGTGCCTATGGTGGCGAAAGCGTAGTAAAGCTATTTCATACAACTTTCAAAAAAACATGTCATTGCGAGGAGGAACGACGAAGCAACCTCTTCGCATGCATATAGAACACGACGAGGTTGCCACGCTATCGCTCGCAATGACACTTTAATTTAATTAACTACCCAGGACTGAGGGCTTAAATATTCTTCCCGTCAATTATCTTAAAGAATGGATCGCGGTAGGTATCACCTACGGGGATGATCTTGTCGCCTATCCATATGCGGCTTCGCTCTATGCTATCGATCTTGTTGAGCGATACGATGTATGATTTATGTACACGGATAAAATGCCTTTCGGGTAGGGCATCTTCCATTTTCTTCATGTTCTGCAGGGTGATAATACGCTCGGCAGGGGTAAATATGGAGATGTAATCTTTCAGACCCTCAATAAATAAAATATCGCGCAGATATACCTTTTGAATTTTATGTTCACTTTTTATGAAGATAAAATCACTCAAAAAATCGTTCTGCGGTTGCAATTGTTGCTGTACCGGTTCGGGGATAGCTACTGTTTTAGCCGACGGCTGTAGAATACCCTGGGCCTTTTGTACCGATTTAAAAAAACGATCGAACGCTATAGGTTTAAGCAGGTAGTCGACCACATCAAGTTCATAACCTTCCAGGGCATACTCGGGGTAGGCGGTAGTTAGTATAACTTTGGCCTTGCCGTTGGCAATTTTCAGGAACTGGATACCTGTAAGCTCGGGCATCTGTACATCCAAAAACACCAGGTCAACATCGCCCTGCTGTACCAGCGTTAAAGCCTCAATAGGGTTAGTGGTTGATTTAACCAGTTGCAGGAACGGCACTTTGGAGATATAATCTTCAACTATATGCAGCGCTAAAGGCTCATCGTCAACAACAAGGCATCTGATCATGGGCATAAAACTAATGATTATTCAGGATGTAGTGCCGGAAAATTTGAAAAGTGAAGGATTTTTAACAATTCGCTGATTTTAAATCATCAAAAATTAAGAAGATAGTCAGTACAACGTATCACCAACTGCCTTCTAATACAACATTACCCCCAAAATAATGTAAGGCATTGCGCGTAAGAGCTTGGTTGCTATTATTCATAACGGCTGGCAACAAATCGGTCTGCAAACCCCAATAATCTGTATTTGTGCTGTCGCTGATAATATTATGGCTGGTTTTAAGTGAATGTTTAGGAGAAGAATGAACATCACTTTTATAAAAAAATGAGATCACGGCGCAAATGGCCATAAACAGCACATAATTAATAATGTATTTCATAACCCAGCAGTTTTATAGCCATTACGTAAGTAATACCTGAAACATTACACCCGGATAAAAATAATTTTGAACAAAATGATCAAAAAAAATCCTGCAATAAACAACCTGCTAAAAATGGGGCGAGGTATATTAACCGCGAAGCGTTTTCGAGGTGCCAGAAATGGATCCGGCTATTCATATTACCGCCCAGCAGCGGCCCCATTATATAAAGATTAGGCGCTGCTTCGAAATTCTCATTAACATAAAACCCCTTGCCCGATAGGTTTACTTTAGCTATACCATTATGTACCAAACTATATATTAACCGACTGGATGATTTGTCGAGATCATTGGCCCCGGTACAGTTGATAACAACTTTAAAGGGTGTATCGTACTTATTCTGTTCACCCGTTGGCGGATCAGTGTAATTTAGAAATCCGGATTCCACATTCACAAACGCACCTTTAAGCAGGGTTAATTTTTGTGTTTGATGTAATACAGCCTCGCCGCCCTTATAATCGGCACCCGAACGGCGGAACAGGTTACTGAGCTGCATACCGTAGATACCTATAAACTTTTTTCTGGCTTCTTCGCCCAGCGGTGCCATTAACTCAAAGGTATAACTGATGATCCTGTCGATATGCGGAATAATAACGCCATCTTTCACCGCTTCATTAATATCCTGCATGGCAGCGGCTACCAATGTTTTTATATCGTAACCTCCATTTTCTTTAAGCTGATCAAGGCTTTCTGTTGGATAATGAGCCAACTCTTTATCAAGAATGTGGTAAGGCAGCAAACCACTTTTTGATACTACTACCAGTTTATTAATTAACCCGGTAATGTGCGGTAAACCAGCCAGCAGGTATAAAAACTCAATGCTGCTGGCATTTGAACCTACGAGCAGCACATTCCTGTTGGCCGCATTTGTAACGCTGGCAAGCGCGGTTTTCAGTTTAGTAATATTATCGTTTACCGTTGGCTCGTATAAATTATTAATGAGCGTAACGTTATCATCAACCGTGATATTTATAACCGGTGCTGAACCTGTGGCGATCACCAGTTTGCGTACTACCAGTTTTGATTGGGTTTTATCTTGATATTCAAGCGTTATTTCGTATTGATCATTAACTGGTGCAGCATTAATTACTTCCGCATTAATGAGCGTAAGTTTAACCAGTTTCCTGTCTTCAACTATCTTTAGTAAACCCTTTAATATTTCATTTAAATACCGGCCAAACATAAACCGGGGCAGGTAAACGCTTTTCCAATCCTCATTATCAATGGCGATTTTATTGCGTTGCAGCCATTCACTGGCGGTCAAGCCTCCATTGACGAGGTAACCGGTTAACAGTTCTTGCTGATTAAGCTTGAACCATTCAAAAAATAGTTCCCGTTCTTTTTCATCTGTAAAAAAATCGGCTATTGAGGTTATGGTTAGCGCATTTACTGATGAACGGTTACCATAGGGGATGCCAGTCCAGAACTCGTGGTGCTTTTCAATTATGCTGATGGAGATCGTTTGTTGTGCAGGTGAATGGATCAGCTTGCGGAACAGTGCGATAACAGTAGTGGTGCAGGCTATACCGCTGCCTGCTATGAGTATATCAATGGGCTCCATTAAATATGATTAAATCTAAACCCAACCCCCATTTCGCCCACAAAAGAATTGTCATTTCGAGCGATAGCGAGAAAACTTCTTCTACCTGTATAGTCCGATTTGCATATTACAGAAGATTTCTCCTCGTACCTCGTTCGAAATGACATATAGTATTTAGTATTATTAATAATTATTTAAAGCCTCAACCACCTGCATTATCTCATCTTCGGTATGGCAAAAAGAACAAGGGATGCTTAGCGTGGTATTATGAATTTTTTCGGCAATAGGATACGAATCTTTTAAACCTTTAACCTCGGCAAGTGCCTTTTGCTGATGCGGAGCGACCGGGTAATGGATCACCGTACCGATTTCTTTTTCGGCGAGGTAGTTTTGCAGATCATCCCGTTTGGGGTGACGGATATTGAAAATATGGAACACATCATAATAATCCGCATCCTGAACCGGCAGAATGAACTGATCGCTCAGGTTATCGAAATATAGCTTTGCCAGTTTGTTACGGTGTGCGTTCATTTCTTTTAGGTGTGGCAATTTCGCACTTAAAAATGCAGCCTGCATTTCATCAAGGCGATTATTATAGCCAATAATGTCGTTATAATATTTACGCTCCGAGCCGTAGTTACGCAATTGCATCAATGTATTTTTGTGAGTTTCATCATCACATATTACTGCACCGGCATCACCCAAAGCTCCTAAGTTTTTGGTGGGATAAAAGCTAAATGCCCCAAACCCACCAAATGTACCTGCAAGTGTGCCTTTAAAAGTAGCGCCGTGTGCCTGCGCGCAATCCTCAATCAAAAACAAATTGTATTGCTCTTTTATTGCCAGTATCTTATCCATCTGGCAGCATTTACCATATAAATGCACTACCATTATGGCTTTGGTATTGGGGGTTATTGCTTCCTCAATTTTATCAGGATCGATATTATAAGTTGCCAGATCAGGTTCAACCAATACCGGTACCAGTTGGCAATTGAGTATGGCCAAAATACTGGCTATATAGGTGTTGGATGGTACAATTACTTCGCTGCCCACGGGTATATCACAAGCTTTTAACGACAGGATGAGCGCGTCGAGTCCGTTTGAAATACCTACACAATAGGGGATATTGTGCCAGGCCGCGTATTCCTTTTCAAAGGCTTCCAGTTCGGGGCCGAGAATATAATACCCGTTATCAAGTACCTTATCAAACCCCTGCTTTAATTTATTAATGAACGGCGTATTTAAACGTTTCAGGTTTTCGTAAGGAATCATTTTTAGATGTTGGGTATGGTTCGTAGATATAATCGGCAGGATCATAATTAGTTGATGCTACGCCCATAAGCACGGCGTCATCGCTAAAATCGTACATTACGTGCCAGTCGCCAATTTCCATCATCAATATTTGTGATGGCGTATGTAAAATATATTCCCTTCTAACTTTACCATTATCAATCATTACGGTGCAACTACCATGCATACATATTAAACCTTCACGGGTTTCCAGGTGCCTGTGCCCGCCGCGATTAAGGTCCTCATTTACATTGTATATGTAATATATTCTCTTTATTTCAAAAGGTAAAACTTTGTCTATCGAGTTTAATGATCCGCGCTCGTCGGTAAATGTTTTCAGATCAACTATGTATGCCATCTTTTAGTAGCCCTTTCTTGCTTTGTAGGTTCTCTTCGTCAATCAGATCCAGTATAAGTTCATCAACTTCAATACTAAATTTTCGTCCGAAGATATTATCAGATGCAATTATTTTGCCATAGTCCTCTGTAAGTAACGTTTTCGGCCTGCTCCCTCCGGCCGACCAGTCGATATACCTATAATTGTTATTGATAACGGCATCTTTATAGTGCGAATTCATGATCACCGTTTGAAAAACAAACTCATCACTTCCCCAGGTATATTTAAAAAATCGGGCTAAACCGGGCTCTTTTTCCACAAAATTCACCACATACATTGCACAATCGGGTGTCAGCGTCCAAAATGTAGAGTTGGTACCATAGAAATGCAAATCCCGTGGTGGTTTACGATTTATGAACCTGTTCATTAAACTCTGAATCTTGTACCTGCCTTTAAAAGCCACATCTGTAAGGTGGTATCTCCTAACGCGCGGCATGGCTTCGGTCCACTCTGTTTCAAATTCCCAGCATTTAATTAATTGCTTACCTGCCTTATCCTGCAGAAAATCAGCAATATAATCAGCCGATCTTATAGGATAATCCTGCCCGCTTAGCAGGTGAATAAAATCATATGGAATGCCTGATGCTGCTATTTGCTTTATGCCATTAAATGCAGCCTTTACAATGGTATAGCCTGCCCATTTAACATCAATACGCTTTTCAACAAAATATACATTGGGCATATTGAACAGCTCGCTATGCGTGTTGATATTGATCTTTTTATCCAGGTGGATATAAAAATCAAAGTGGCCGTTGCTCAATTTTTCTATCAGTCTTTTGGTTTGCTTTGCAGATGTGTAGGTGATAATAAGACAGGCAAAACGCATAGGCTGATAAAATTTTGATTAACTCTAAGCTAAATTTTCTACAGTTAGTTTTTCGAAAACATTCCCGAAAAAGAGTGTGCAATAACTTTGTTATAATCTTTTAAGAATGCTTTATAATTACAAATAAACGGGTAACTGAACTAATAATTGGTCGTTTTATAGTACTAACGCTAATTCGCTGGTATAAGTTTGCTCTTCATCGTTAATAACTAAACTGTACTTGCCGGGGTAAAGCAGATCGAGCCGGCGCTTAACATTGTTTAAACCTATGCCGCCCATCAGGTCGCGGTTATTGTTGTGCTTTTTATTCTGGATGTAAAAGTGGAGATGATCGTCATCAACCTCAATTAATAAATGGATGGGTGATAATGGATCGCTTACCACACCATGTTTAAAGGCATTTTCAATAAAAGCTATCAGCAGCAGCGGCACTATTTTCTGGCCGTCGACCTGACCCGTCACCTTAAAATCGATATATGATTTTTTGCCGAAGCGGATCTTTTGCAGATCGATATAGTTTTGCAGGTATTGCAGTTCCTTGCTTAGTAAAACCTTATTATCGTTACACTCATACAACATGTACCGCATGATCTCAGATAATTTCAGGATAGCCTCGGGAGTAGTTTCCGAACGCTGGTAAGCCAGCGAGTAGATACTATTTAACGAGTTGAACAGAAAGTGCGGATTGATCTGCGATTTCAGGAAGGATAGTTCGGCACTGAGGCGTTGATTTTCCAGTTCGCGCTGTACGCGTTCATTCAGGAACCAGTCGGTAGTAATTTGCAGCACAATACTGAGGAAAAGGAATACCAAACTGGTAAAAACTGTGCCTAAAAAGTATTGCCAAAACCCAATTACATAACCTTTTTCATGCATCAGCACATACTGCTTAAAATAAAGCCCAACGCCGTACTTGCCAAGCCCGAAAATGATGATGGTGAGCACTATTAAAGTGCCGTATATGCTATATTTTTTCTTATCCCAAAAATTGGGGATGAAGACGAGATAGTTGAGGTAAAAGATACCGATGTTGATTAGCGGGTATAGTAAAAAGATGATCAGCAACCCTTTAACGCCCAGCCGGGTATCATCACTACCGAGGTACAGGAATAATGAGATAAGGCAGATCCAAAAGAAAACATGCCAGAATATTTGCCAGCTTTTTTTCATTAGTCAATTACATGTTAAGGGTAACGGAGTTATTGTGAGCAGCTATTTTTCACGTTATCACACCATAACTCCATTATACCAAATGTAATATTTTGGCTGTGTTATCATGCACAATTTATATATAGGCATACTTTTTACCGATGAACGGGTTAATATATCCTATCAACGGGTTTGTCGGGGTAAATAAGGGTTCGTCTATGAATAAGGGAACTTGGTCTAAATGTTTTTAGGGGGTGGAATAATTAATATTCCTTTGTATCATCAAATCACTCACAATGAAAAAGCTGATAACAAACTCAAACCCTTTTGTTTTATTACTGGTACCGGTGCTGTTTGCCTTAATCATGGGCTTTAGCTACCAGTTTCAACAAAAAAGGACTGCAATAGCATGTAATTCATGCCACCAGGCTACCTCACTTTTTTTTAAAAGTGTTAGTTTAATTAAAACCGTTTGCTCCATTAATAAGGAGAAAGTGTGGTAATAGATACTACCGGGTTAACTTTTAATTTTGGCAACCAAACGGTTGTTAAATCATTATCCCTACAAGTACCCGAAGGGAGCATATATGGTTTTTTAGGCCCAAACGGTGCCGGAAAAACTACAACTATAAAATTATTGCTGAACCTGTTGCAGGTACAGCAAGGCAGCATAAACATTTTTGGTAAGGAACTAAAAAGTAACCGCCTTGAAATACTTTCGCAAATTGGCTCACTCATTGAGCAACCAGCCATATATCTTCACCTCACCGGTAAGGAAAATTTATTGAACAGAGCGTTGCTGTTACAGATATCAGAAAAACGTGTTGATGACATGTTAAACCTGGTACATTTAACTGATGCTGCCCACAAAAAAGCCGGGCAATATTCATTAGGGATGAAACAGCGTTTGGGTATAGCCCTGGCAATGTTATCAGATCCTAAATTGCTTATTTTAGATGAGCCCACCAACGGCCTCGACCCAAACGGGATAATTGAGATACGTGAGCTGCTGATAACATTGGTTAAGGAACATCACAAAACCGTTTTTATATCAAGCCACCTGTTGGCCGAAATTGAGCGCATGGCTACCCATGTAGGCATCATTAATCATGGGGAATTGCTTTTCCAGGGAAGTATTAAGGAACTGGAAAGCATGAACAAGCCATTGGTACAGATTGAAACAGACAACACTGCCGATGCTGCTAATTATTTGAGCCGGAATAATATTACAGTTAGCGATGTTACTGAGCAATATATATATCTGCCTTATACCTCCAAACAGCAAATGGGGGAAATAAATACCATGCTTAACCAAATGGGCTACATTGTGTACAGCATTAACAAACAACAGCAAGACCTGGAGAAACTGTTTTTAGCCATTACCCAAACCGCCTAAACCATTATGAAAGGATTTATATTATCATTCAGGTCCGAGTTTTATAAAACCCGGAAAACTGCCGGTTTTTGGAGCGCTGTGATACTACCACTACTGCTTTGCCTGTTACTGTTCATTGGCTTTTACTCCCATAGCGACAAGCTGGCTGGGTTGCCGGGAATAATGCTTTGGGTACAGTTTTCAGGCGCTATCTTAGGCGTGATGGGTTCATTGTTATTACCGATGCTCATTGTGTTTATAGCCTACTCTGTAAACGGCATTGAGCACAAGGCCGACACCTGGAAAACGCTGTTCAGTTTACCAATATCAAAGCTGTCGGTTTATTCGGCTAAGTTTTTTTATGCCTTATTTTTGGTGCTTTTATGCCTTGCATTGTTTGTGCTTTTCACACTTGGTTTCGGCAACTTGTTGGGTGTATTAAAGCCTCAATTAAAATTTAGTGAATACAGCATGGCCAGCACTTTAACCCAGCTCTATTTAAAATTATTTTTATCCTCATTAGGTATATTGTCTATCCAATTTTTACTGAGCCTGCTATTCCGCGATTTTTTAAAACCGATGGGTATTGGTTTTGTAGCTACCATAACCGGTGTTATTTTGGCCAGTAACAAATGGACATATGCTTATTTGTTCCCTTATTCACACCCTATGCTGGCACTAAGTGTGCTACCCAAACGCCATGACCCGACTCCGGTTGCCAGTGGCATGCCAACCATTACTATTGATTTATTTACTAAGGAGATTTTCGTAAGCCTTATTGTTGCCGCGGTTGTTTTTATAGCTGGCTATTTTATTGTGTTGAAGAAGAGCGTGAAATAATGGTTAGTGATAGCTTGAAGAACTGTTAATTGCCATTTTTTAAACTATCAATTATAGTCTGCATCTCTGTATTACAACTATCAATGGCACTTTTATAAGTAGTAACCTTATCCCCATAATCCTTGATTATGTATTGATAAGCTTTTATTCTAAGATTACAATAATTCCTTAATTCATTATCCCGTACTAAAAAACCTGCCGGTAAATCAAGTTTATCCATAGAATCAAGTATTCGCAAGTTTGCCTTCCAGTTCCTTATTCCTTTTTCATTCAATGCTGCAAGTACTTCGCCTCTGGCCGCGGTTGAATCCATTTTAAAAACAGACAAAGCGATTTGCTCCCTGTTTGCAAAATCTTTCATATAAACATCGTATTTGGCATAATCATTTGGGATTCTATGATACACCGCAAACGATGTACAAAAAACAAAAACAGTAAGCAATGCCACTGTTAAATACTGTATTTTTATTACAAGTGGTTTACGTAAACTTGGATAATAAGCATAACCAATAACTAAACCACTTAACAAACCGCCAATGTGAGCCGCATTATCAATTTGGGCTTTCATACCATTCATTAAATTATACGCCACAAATATGCTGATGCTTATTAGTAGCTGCTTACGCATCGATTTATCAATAAAATTGGTTGTGAGCATAGCAAGGAAAACGCCATACATCCCAAAAATAGCTCCCGATGCTCCTGCACTTATAGTAACCGGGTGCCAATAAATACTTGTTAAACTTGCAAGGATACCAGTTAGCAAATAAGCTGTTGCAAACCTTAATCTACCCAAATAAGGCTCCAACAATACACCTATATAAACCAAGGCGTACATATTAAATAGCAAATGAATTATACCAATGTGCAGAAAAACATTGGTAATTAACCGCCACCATTGGCCTGAAAGCGTTACAGCTCTAAAATTTGCACCCCAATTTATTAGATCGGCATTAGTTGGTTCAATAAAACTTACCCCGGAAATTACCATTACAATAAAAACAAGGATATTGATATCAACTATTAGCGGTGTAACGAAATAACTTTTGTTGGGAATGAAAAGGGAAAAAAAGCTTTTCACATTGTCTTTAAAATCAGCCGGAGGTAATGCGAGTTGATCTACTTCTGATGAGTCGAACACTGGTAATAACTCTGCCACCTTTTCATTAAGTTGTTCTTCTGTTAATGAGGATTGAATATTGACAAATGTATCAATAAACTCCTCTACGTGACTTTTATTCTTCCCCCAATCAAACATTCCATTGCCAGCATTTTTACTGGTAATAAATACTTTGCCATCATGAATTACAACCTTGAACTCTTCCATTGTCGAGAAGAAGCCTCCGCCGATAAAGGCAATAAAACCGCTTTTACTTACATAATTTACGCGCCAATCCAATTGCTTTACTACATCCAGGGCAATCGCCAGGTAGTGTTTAGGGTCTAAATCATTAAGATCTAAGTCTTGTTCAAATTTTGGGGTGAAGCCGAAGGCCATACTATATTCAGGTTTAGGTATTAAAAATAATAAAACTTCTCTATTTCAACCTATCTATCAATATTTATAGTTACTCCCCATCCATTTCCTCTACCAACACCCCATCAGCCTGTTTAAAATTGCTTTTTACAAAATGGCACCAGTCGCATTCCTTTTTGCCGCAGCCGGTGTTAAAATCGTGGGCCATAATTTTTTGGTAAACCGATGTGATCTGTTCAGTTACCGTAGCGGTATCTTCGGGGGTAATAAATACTTTTTCCTTGTGGTATTCGCCATCCTTTATGGGTTCCACAAAATCAAATATGGTGTTTACCACCTGCCAGTCGTTGGTGCGGTCGTGGTCGATCAATATTTTGTAGAAAACCGCCTGGCGCCAGTAATCGCCGCCATTAGGTTGTTCATTTGTGGGGTGGTCGAATTTATCTTTGGCATTTTTAAACTTACCTGTTTTGTAATCAACCACGGTTACATTTTTGCCTTCGAACTCTATTTTATCTAAGTTTCCCTTAATGGGTACGCCATGTATCTCAATATTTTTTATGGTGCGCTCGGTAACGGCAACCTTGTTCCATGTCGGAATGCTTTGCTCATAATAAGTCGGCAGAATCTTTTCGCCATAGGCCACACGCAGTTTAAATTCTTCTTTGGTGAACGAATCCCGGTTGCGGTACATATACCAGCGATATTCTTTCATAAACTCCTCTGTCGGCGGGAATTCATCTCCCCATTCCTGTAGTTTTTTAAAGGTGCGGTTCAGCGCCCAGTGTACGGCCTGCCCAAATGTTGCCGATGGACTTTTCCCCGATGGCACCCTGATCAAACACTGGAAGTAAAACCGCAGCGGGCAGTCGAGGTAATTACTTAAATGCGTTACCGACAGGGTATAGTTTTGCAGGAGTTGGTTGATATAATTCCTGTCGAGCAATTCAATCTTCGGCTTATCCTCAATGCTGAACTGCGCGGCATAAAACTCAAGCATTTCGTCCTCTTTTACTTTTGGATGTTCCATAACAAGGTGCGTATCAGCTAATATCTCGCCAATAAACTGAGATGCTTCCTGATCCTTGCCATTTTTATCTTTGGAGGCATAGGAGATCATGAGGCATTGCTTTGCCCGCGTTAGCGCCACATAAAACAACCTGCGCGATTCTTCTTTTTGGGCGGTATCATCGGCACGGCTTTGTGTTAATGTATCCGGGTAACTGAAACCATTATTGCGGCCTTTGCTGTCCCACGTTTTTTTATCGCAACCGATGAAGAATACATATTCATATTCCAGTCCTTTTGAGCCGTGGGCCGTTAAAAAGTTAATGCCGTTATCTGAAAATATAACCTGATTCAGGCTTAACCTGATGTTGTTCTTTTTCATCAGGTCGATGGTCAGGATCAGGTCGGCGAGATTGATCTCCGGGTTTTTGCGGCTCTCATCCTTTAAAAAGTCGAATAAATTGGTGAGCATTTGCATATGCGTGCCCTTATCCTGCTGCTGCATAATGTACCGCAGGATCCCCATTTTGGATATCACGTGCTGAAAAAACTGTTGCAACGTAATACTTACCGAGTCTTTTAGCAACAGATCGATATTGTTGATGAGGAATTTCATTTCCACATTTTGCACACTATCAAACAAACCCGGCTGAGCAGGGGTGCGCATTTCGCTTATATAACGCCGCAGCGAGGTCTTAGGCTCATTTTTTGATGCAGTGGCGTAATTTTCCTTTGCTACCGCGATGCTTGCCTTAGCGATCTCTATTGGCGGGATGCTGAAGAAATCATAATGCATGATCTCGAACAACAGCTCATCCCCACTATATGGCGAATCCATTTCCATAGCGAGGTATCGCAGTATGGTGATGATCTTTTCGCCAAATGGCTGGGTAAGGATATCTATTTTACGTTTGGTGTTTACCGCTATCTTTTGGTTATCTAAGTATTGCAACAGATCTTCTACCTGACTGTGGTTACGATAGATCACCGCTATTTCATCGGGCGATACCTCTTTTCCAATCAGTTTTTTGATCTGCAAAGCGATATCCACCACCTCCTGACCAGGATTTTCATATTCACGGATCACCGGCTCAACCACCAGCTCATTAAAACGCGGGTGCGACGAGCGCAGGTCCTTATCCAATGCCAGCTGAGTGGTCAGCCTCTCCTCGTTCTTGTTGATAAGAGCCCGTGAAATATCTAAGATCTGCTGGTTAGAGCGATAGTTATGTTTGAGTACAACAGTATGCAATGTGGCAACATAATCATTAGCAAAATCCAGGATATTCTTCATGTTGGCCCCCTGGAACTTGAAGATCGATTGGTCATCATCGCCCACCACAAACACATTGGGTGTTTCCCAATAGTTGAGCAAGAATTTTAATAATTCATTTTGTGATCCGCTGGTATCCTGAAATTCATCCACCAAAATATACTGATAGCGTTCCTGGTATTTTCGCAATATCTCTTCATTTTCGCGGAAAGCTTTCAGCACCCATATGATCATGTCGTCATAATCATACCAGCCTTTTTCGCCCATCTTAAGGGCATAGTTCTTATATTCATTTACCGCAGCCATCAGCTTTTGCATTTTTTCCTGCTCGGCATCAATATCCTTTTGTTTAGGGTCGCCTATTTTGATGCCTGTTTTGGCATTTGCACGCTTGTAGATAAACTCTTCGCGGTTAGGCAGGTCATCTATATATTCCTTTACAGCAGCGGCAATTATATCGGCATCCCAACCCTCACTTTTCATGGTGGAGAAAAGGCGTTTTAAGCGCGGTGCATCAAAGTAGATATCACCTGTAAAACGCTTTAATAAGTGATCGTTCGGAAACTCATCCACCAGCTCACGGAATAGCATTGCGCCATCCAGTTCTGATAACGGTTCCAGGTTGAGCTTACCGAAGTATTCCAAATTTTCCTGGATGATCTCGTTACAAAAAGCGTGGAAAGTGTAGATGTTGATACGATAAGCATCCGGACCAATAAATTCGAACAAACGTTTGCGCATAGCAATAGCGCCTGCATCGGTATACGTTAAGCAGAGGATCTCATTTGGCAGAGCATCGGTATCCGTTAATATTTTACCGATACGTGCTGCCAATATCTGTGTTTTGCCTGTACCCGGCCCGGCCACTACCAGCACCGGCCCATCCATTTTATTAACCGCGGCTAACTGCTCCGGGTTTAAATTGGCTAAGGCGTTCTGGAATTTCTCGTTATATTTATTGAGGGATGATTGCATATTGTATGAGTAAAGATAAGAAAATTAGACCCACTAAATTAACGTGCCTGATTATAGAACGAGAAAACTGGATAAAATGAGACACCTAAAATATCGGCTCCTGTCGGTTATCCCAAAAGAATAATATGGTTATAAATTCATCATGCACTTCATAAAACATAGATGTTTGTTTTGTGAAGATAGCCTGCCTTACATTATTATTCAAGGAAGCTTTGTACATATATGGCTGATCGGCGATTAGCCTTAGAATTTTTTGAGTATGCTGAACAAATTTATCTGCATCTTTTTGCTCCATTTAGTTTCAATGAATAACACTACGCTATCAAAGGTTTCAATAGCTTCGTCTGTCCAAAACAATGCTAAACTCATAAGTACTTGGCATACTTTTTCATTACCTCATCATGAGCTGTCAGCTTGCCTTCATTAGCTTGCTTTTTAGCACGCTTAATACCTGCTTTAACATGAGGCGGCAAGTCATTCCAAAAATCCTTTTGATGGCTTTCAAAAACTTGCTTTATCTCCAGCAAAATTGTCTCATCATCCGTTTCGAGCAAACGTTTCGCCAATGCGATCTTTTCAGTCTGTACGTTCATATCTCAAATTTACTATAAATCCTTCAATCTTTCACATCAGCAGCATGCGCCAGCTTTACAATATCCTTCACCTCTAAAATAGATTTATCGTAGCCAATAAGTACCGTATTGATCATCGCCTGCCCCAATTCAGCTAGCGTGCTCACAAACTGTGGAAAAAATTTCCTCACAAACGGATAAAGCCACGTCATATACTTGTAGTAAGACAAGACATTTTTTAAACCTTTAGTAGGGTGCATATAGCCCGGCCTGAAATTATAAACGTGTTTAAAAGGCAGTTTCATTAAATTGTTCTCGGTTTTTCCTTTTACCCGTGCCCACATCGAGCTGCCTTTTTCGGTACTATCTGTGCCGCCGCCGGATATATAGCAGAAGGTCATATCCGGGTTTAGCTTACTGAGCGTTTGGGCAACATTAAGGGTGAGGGTATAGGTGAGCTTATAATATTCCGGCTCCTTCATCCCTACTGATGATACACCCAAACAAAAGTAACAGGCATTATAACCCGAAAGCTGATCTTCAATAGCCGACAGATCAAAAAAATCAGTATGAATGATCTCTTTTAGTTTAGGATGAACTATGCCGCTGGGTTTCCGGTTAATGATCAGCACTTCCTCCACCTGCGGGTGTTGCAGGCATTCGTGTAATACACCTTCGCCTACCATGCCGGTAGCGCCTGTTATTATGGCTTTTATTTTTGTTTCCATGTTGATCGGTTTGGTATCATTATTTTATTACTTACAAATATGATATAACATATGTTCGCAACAATAGAATCATCATTATTAAAACAGAAAAATATTTCTTAAATTTGAGTATGAACGAAATATTTTTCTTAGTTGAAGAAGCTTTGGAAGGTGGTTATACAGCTAAAGCAATAGGAGAATCGATATTTACCGAAGCTGATACTATGGACGAATTAAAAGCAAATATTCGTGAAGCTGTACACTGCCATTTTGATGATGATAAATTACCAAAGATCATCCGCTTGCACTTGGTGAAGGAAGAAGTTATTGCTGTATAGCTAAATATCAGACTGATTCCCTTTTTAAAAATGAAAACGCCCAGAAACCTATCCGCACAAGACCTGATAAAAATTTTAAGTAAATACGGATATGAACCAACGCGGCAAAAAGGCAGTCACATTCGTTTAACCAAATTTTCTGATAAGGGCGATCATCATATCACCATTCCTAACCATGATCCACTAAGATTAGGAACATTGTCATCTATCTTAAATGATGTTGCAGATCATTTAGGTATCAATAAAGATGATTTTTTTAAATAGTTATTCTACAAACTAATCCCCGTTCCATACGGGAAAAACGAATTTACATTTACAGGTAATTTACCCGTTGGGTTTATGCGCCTGATGATCACTTTTACCGCCGCGCGCTGCATAGCATCACTATTTTGGTAACAGGCCATTAATGCCCCCGCTTTTTCAATACCCGGTAAACCTGCAATAGTATATGGATTAGCAAATACTGTTATTACGGTATTCTTTTGGGCAGCAATTTGGGCTATAAATAACTTTACCTCGTTACTGAAATCCAGCTTGCTTTGCGGGCGGGTACGGGTATCATTTATACTTATGAATACCTGCTGGTATTGTTTTAATACAGTGTACAAGCTATTAAGATCACTAACAGATGCTGTTTTCCCAACCCTGAATATTGCACAATTAAGATACCAGCGTGAAAGATCCTTCTGAAACTCGGTATACTGC
Source organism: Mucilaginibacter xinganensis (assembly GCA_026225055.1). GTDB lineage: Bacteria > Bacteroidota > Bacteroidia > Sphingobacteriales > Sphingobacteriaceae > Mucilaginibacter > Mucilaginibacter xinganensis_A. The sequence goes on from JAMFSA010000151.1 coordinate 22,240, forward strand.
GTTACGCCTATACTTACAATAGCGGTTTTAAGTATAGGATTAAGCTGTACCGATGCCGCATTGCCTCTTAATAATGTTACCGCCGCATCACTTAATTGCTGTACAAGTTCTTGTTCGGCGGGCCGGTTCAAGTCGGCCACCAGGTTAGTTAGCGGTGTTGGCTTATAATCGTTTAAGCCTGCCCAATATTTAGCAGCCAGTATTTTTTTAACACGGGCATCAAACTCATCCTGCGCTATTTGATCTTTACGCACCGCCTTCCTGATTAATTTTATGGCACGTGCCGAATTTGGCGAAAGCTCAATAATATCATTCCCTGCCATAAATGCCCGAAGATCGGCTTCGCCATTCGGGAAATACTTTACTACACCTTTCATCTCCATGGCATCAGATACCACAAGCCCTTTAAAGCCCAGCGAATCCTTCAATATACCCGTCACAATTTTGCGCGACAAGGTTGATGGCAGGTTCTTCGTATTATCCAAAGCAGGTATATCCATATGCGCTATCATTACGCCGCTTATGCCTGCCTTTATAGCTTCTTTGAAAGGATATTCTTCCAATGAATCCAACCTTTCCCGACTGAATGGCAATGATGGCAAATCGAGATGTGAATCCACATTGGTATCGCCATGGCCGGGAAAGTGTTTGGCTGTGGTTAGCAAGCCTTCATCCTGCATACCTTTAAGGTAGGCTATGCCTTTTTGTGCCACATTGTATTTATTATCGCCAAATGAGCGATAGTTGATCACCGGGTTATCGGGGTTGTTATTGATATCCATATCCGGCCCGAAGTTCATTTGCATGCCCAGGCGCTTAAAATCATAGGCCACCTGCTGTCCCATTTTGTATATAAGGGTATTATCCTGTATAGCGCCTAAGGTCATCTGGTACGGGAATGATGTGGTCGAATCCAGCCGCATACCTACGCCCCATTCGCCATCCATCGCTATAAGCAGCGGTGTTTTACTCAGTTTTTGATACCTGTTGATCAAATCGGCCTGCCTAACCGGCCCTCCTTGAAAGAATACCAGCCCACCCACCTGCTCATCGCTGATAACTTTAGCTACAGAATCCTCATAAGCCTGCCCCAAATTGGTATGCGCCCGCACAAAAAAGAACTGGGCTATCTTTTGCCTCCGGTTCATCTTTTTAAATACAGAATCAACCCAATGATTTTGCTTTTTTAGCGATTCTATATAGGTTTCTTTTTGCGCAAATGCATCCGCAGCAATAAAATTGAGTAAAAACAGTAACACATATAAAGCGTTCCTTCTGTATCCGGCCATAGTTCAAATGTAGCTAAATTCAATTTCTGTGACATTATTTTTACTGTGCCGCATAAAAAATTTAAACCTTAAATAAACCTTTATGTTTAATTTTACTCTATATACTTATAAAATCATTTATGTTATGAAAAAAATTCTCTTTATGGCTATTTGCCTGTTCGCAGCGGGCTCGGTTAGCGCTCAGCAATATTATTATGGCCCGCGTCACCCGCGCCATCAACAACAAAAACGCTCCAGTGATGACTTTTATAAAGTTAAGGTTGGTATTACAGGCGGCTTAAACCTTGCCAATACCGTTGATGCTTATAATTCATACTACTCAACCGGTACTATAGCAGGTTTTAACGCGGGGCTTTATTTTGATGTGCCCCTTGCATACCCCGTATCATTTGAGCCAGAGGTATTATACTCACAAAAAGGTTTCTCAGGGCAATTATCTGATGGTGGTAACTTTACATCACGCTCAGGTTATATTGATGTGCCTTTGCTGGCTAAATTCCATGTGGTACCAGGCTTTAATTTCCTGATCGGCCCACAGGTATCCTTCCTGACAAATACAACCAACACTTATCATGATGTTGATGAAACCACACAGGACCATATCAACTACAATGGCAGCAATACATTTTTAGATGGTGTTGTTGGTGTTAGCTTTGATATTAACCCGGTGGTTGAGCTGCGTGCAAGATATACTATCGACCTTACTTCAAACGATAGTTACTATTATGGTGATTACCGTAACCAGGTTTTCCAGATAGGCATAGGTTTCAGGATCCAATAATTTAACCAAATTTATTTAATGGTGAATGTTAAACGAACTTATAACAAGTTTAACATTCACCATTTTTTTGCTCGCTGTAGCTGTTAAATAGTATAACCCAGCTCTTTAAACACCGGCCGCCAATAATCAATGTTCAGGTCCCAGGCATGGCAGCCAAAAGGTAACTGATTATTATTTATCCTGAAAGCGCGTTCGGATTCCAGTTCAAAAGCAAATTGGAGCGCTTTTTTATAACCCGGTATATTTAATATTTTTCGCTTACGGTTTAACTCAATACTCCAAAAAATATCCTCGTTATAATGATGAGTGTAACGCGAGTTATAGTCGGCAATCTTTTCAGGGTATTGCAGGCACAGATCGCGAAACAGTTTTACCCTCCTTAACGAAAAGCCGCCGTTACCTACGTTATCATCCAATTGTTTTTTACTGGGCAAGCCGCCATGTCTCTTTATATCATAACGCCGTGCAAGGTATTGCAAGCCTATTGATGTTAGTTTTTTAAAGACGTTGGGGTACTCTTTTTTCCGCAGCCAGGGGGCACCGATGTAGTCGAAGCCCTGCGTACACCAAAAGCTCAACTCATCCTTAAAAACAAAAGCATCAAGCTGGTATATTAAAATATATTCGTACTGTATAAAGGCCTCATAAAACTCTGCCGAAAGCATGAGCTTGTTGTAGCCCTGTATACTTTTAAAATATTCATCGTTAAATGATATGGTATTATAAAATGGGTATGCCGTTGCATCTGTGAGTAACGTTAGGCTTTGGGGTTTAATAGCTATGATGGGGTAATTAGCTAAAGTTTTGTGGCATTGTTGTAACGAAATCTTTTCATAATCAGTGAGCGTTGGTTTATAGAAGGGGATCACCACAGCCACTTGTTTACTTTCAGTCATAGCATTTATCTTATAAATTATGCGGGGCAAGCTATATGTTATAACTTCTTTACAGCATAAAATTTTAAAAGTATAAAATTAAATTTACTTTTAGCCAAATCAGCAAAATGGTGAGCAGCTACCCCCAAAGTCACCCCTCTATTATATTATGAAAAGCAAAATTACCGGCGGTGAAACTACATTATTATTCACTAAAATAATCCTGAATAAATACGAGGCTAAGTACTATAAATGCAAGGAAACAGGTTTTATACAAACCGAAGAACCTTTTTGGTTGGAGGAAGCCTATTCATCAGTAATAACTAAACTGGATATTGGCCTGGCCTCGCGTAATGTTTATTTAGCCGATAGGGTAAGCAAGCTTTTAGTAAAAAAGTTTAAATACGAAGGCCTTTTTTTAGATTACGCCGGTGGCTACGGACTGTTTACCCGTTTAATGCGCGATAAAGGGTTCAACTTTTACAATACCGATAAATATTGCCCCAATTTATTTGCCGAGCATTTCTCGCTTGCCGATTTGCCGGCCGAAACAAGTTTTGAACTGGTGACTGCCTTTGAGGTGCTGGAGCATTTGCCAGATCCTGTTGAAGAAATAAAAAATATACTGAAATTTTCAGATAACCTGCTTTTCACTACCGAGATCCAACCTGATAAAATTGCTGATTTTAAAGACTGGGCGTATTTATCACTTGAAACCGGGCAGCATATATCGTTTTATACCACCAGTTCGCTGGCTTACATAGCCCAGCATTTAGGGTATAATTTTTATAGCGACGGCAAATTTTTACACCTGTTCAGCAAACGTCAATTCAGCCATGACATACTTATGCCTGTGAGGGACAATTTCCTGCTCAGAAAAGCAAAAAAGTTTGTGAAAAATGCCGAGCAAAAAATATACGGCAAAACAAAAAGCCTGCTTAGTACCGACTGGCAGTATATAAAAGACAAACTGAACGGTTAGCCACTAATCAATTCGGTACGTGGTTGCGGGGGTGGCCCGCCTTGTAGAAAAGAAAATCCCGGTTAGGTTCATAATGGTTCTCTGCAGTAAAGGGAGATTCAAATTGCTCTCCAACCAAATCCTCACGTACAAAAAAGGCATTACTGCCCGAAAAAACACAGCCTACTAAACAATATCCTTTTTGTTTGCCCAATTGTTCCAAAGCCAATAATGATGCTCCATAATGGCTGGTTTTATCCCACATTCTGTTGGGATTGTATTTAACTACAAAATGAGTATCGGGCCTGAATATGGAATTGTATTCAATAATTACTACGCGGGGTTTATATTTAGTTATAGCATCCCATACATAATAATCGTTGTAATCAATATCAATCGACAATAGGTCGGGCTCAATAGGCGTATTAGCTTTATCAAAAAGAGATTGGATATTTTCGGCATTGATAAATGCATTTTGAATTTGCAAACGCCCATCGCTGATCAAATCGCTAAACCGGGTTTTTACGCCTTCACATTGTTGTTCGCTTCCTTCAATCCACAAACCGCTCCATCCTTTGTATAGCAAGTTGGTTGAATTACATTCCAATCCATTTTCAACACCAAATTCAATAAAATATTTGTTTGTGTAACCAACCCGGTCGAAGATCTCCTGAATAATACCGTCCTCTCCATTTTGAGAGAACACCTGATATTCATGTTTGTTTAAACGTTTTGAGGATAGGTATTTAGGGTTATTAAATAAATGCTCATTTAAAAACTGGGTTGTTGTAAACCCTTTATCGTCATCTATTTTTTTTTGTATTGTATTTAATGAATTTCTTATTTGAGATATTCTCTTAATGAAGTTAAGGCCCATGTTTTGTATTACGATAAGGTAGGTAGGTTGATATTAACCGCTAAATTAACTAAAAATGACTAAAAAAGCAGGATATATTTAACCAAAATCAAGGTTATTTATAACTTTTATTTAAAACTTGTAGCTACACCATCAACCCATTAAGTTACATTTTACATACCTGTTTGAAAAGCAACGGCTTGGCGGCGATGCTTACACAGATAAATAAATTGAATAGTGAAGTTTATAATCCGCTGCCTGTACTTAGCTAATGAACATATAGGTGGCTGCGGTTCTTAGTACTTGCTTAAACCATCTTTTTGCCTTACGGCGAAATAAATTTTGCCTGCGCTTCCTTTCTTCAATATTAAAGTCGCGGCTTAGTATGCACATATCGGCTTGCTTTTCGGGCAATACAAACACGGGGTGGGTTATTTCGGTAACTTCTGTTACCGGTATGCTGGCGTTTATGCTATTTGCCTGTAGGGTATGCGTAGCCGCCGGGCCAAAACCTATATTTGATATCAGGTTTTCATTTGGCACGATAGTAAGCCCGTTATTAAAAAAATTTACAAAATCAAGCTGGTAACCCCACGAATTCAACTTTCCGGCTTTTACCTGTTCAAATATATTTAACCAGCTATCAACCAATAATGGTTCATTAAAAATATTAGCCAGGTGTTCTTTTACCTCTTCTTCGTTGTTAAAATTATCCAGGGTTTTATAATCATTCCAAACCCGTCTCCAGCTTGCCCAGCCCCAAACATAGGTCATGTTTGAAAAATAATAAGTACTGTTACCCCATTTTTTGCCATGCTGAAGATTACAGCCTGTAATATGGCGTATGCGTAGGTCATCACGATATTTTTCTAACAGGGTATCGCAAAATTTAAAGAAACTGTTGGCAGGTAAACAATCATCCTCTAAAATTATCCCTTCTTCTTCGTTATTAAAAAACCAGGTAACTGCAGCCGATACCGCTTTTTTACACCCGGCATTTGCTTTATTAAAAAGCGTTTTTACCTCGCATTCCCAATCTATCATATCAACAACGGCTCTCGCTTGTTTACATAATAATTTATCTTCCGGAACATCAGCACGCGGGGCATCAGCAGCAATGTATAAACGGGCGGGTTGCGCCAATTTAATCTGCTCAAAAACCTTTAAAGTAGTATCGGGCCGGTTAAATATGACAAATAATACAGCTGATTTTGTTTGATAAGAAGTCTCGTCAAAGTTGATCATGTTACAGGGGTTTAATAGATAAATTGATATTGAACAGAAAGTTCGTAAAAATCTTATCTAATAAAAGTAACAATTTTGATGCACTAACTTAACATAGCTGGACTGCAATTAGTGTAAAGGATCTTTTACAATGAGTTCATTTTTGAACAAAAATCACATAAAGAAAGAGTTAATTAATCCGCATTAAAAGTTTGCATATTGATTAATTTTTTATATAAACCTTCCTGGTTCATTAACTCCTGGTGGTTACCTTGCTGCACTATTTTGCCATTTTCCAGCACAATGATGCTATCAGCATTTTGAATGGTGCTGAGGCGGTGTGCAATGATTAGCGAGGTACGGTTCTTCATCAGGTTGTTCAAAGCATCCTGCACCAGTTTTTCCGATTCGGTATCCAGTGCCGAGGTAGCCTCATCCAACAACATGATCGGTGGGTTTTTTAACACCGCGCGGGCTATACAAATACGCTGGCGCTGGCCACCTGATAACTTGGCGCCGCGGTCGCCTATATTGGTTTGGTAACCTTTTTCTGTTTCGATGATAAAGTTATGGGCATTGGCAATTTTGGCCGCGGCCATTACCTCTTCCATAGTAGCATCTGTTTTGCCGAAAGCTATGTTACCGAAAATGGTATCGTTAAACAAAATCGATTCCTGGTTTACAATGCCCAGTTGCGCACGTACTGAATCGGTAATTGCGTGTTCAATATCAACGCCATCAAACAATACCTGCCCCGATTGAGGGACTATAAACCTTGGTATAAGATCAATTAATGTAGACTTACCACCCCCCGACGGGCCAACCAATGCGATTGATTTACCTTTCGGGATGATTATGTTGATGTTATCCAATACCGTCCTTTCGCCGTAGGCAAAAGTTACATTCCTTAATTCAATAGCGTGTTCAAATTCGGGTACAGGTTTAGCATCAGGTGCATCAACTATAGTAGGTTTTTCATCAATAAGCTGTAACACTCGTTCGCCGGCTGCAATACCCGCGTGTATGTTTCCAAATGAATCGGATATAGATTTTGCCGGGCGCATCAGCTGCGAAAAGATACCGATATACGCGATGAACTGCGCCCCGCTTAAACCATCCGAGCGTTTATTAAGGATCAGGTAACCGCCATACAAAACTATACACGATATCATGGTAACGGCAAGCGTTTCTGATACCGGTGAGGCTGCCTGCTGGCGTTTGGCCATAGAGCGCAATATTTTGGTATAACGCTTATTTTCCTCATCAAAACGGTTTTTAATATAGCCGGAAGCATTAAATGCCTTTACAATTTTAATCCCCGAAAGGGCCTCATCCAGATAACTGATCATGTTGGCGTAGGATTGCTGGGCGGCAATTGCCTGCGATTTAAGCCTTTTAACTATTCGTGAAATAATAAAGCCTGCTATAGGAACTACCAA
>JAMFSA010000152.1 GCA_026225055.1 Mucilaginibacter xinganensis
CTACTTGCGACCCCCATACAAACTGTATACGTTTGGTTTGTACTGGACCGGTGGTCCATCATGTTGATGGACCACTTTCTGATTCGCTCTCTACGCGAACCTCACGTGCTCTTCATGCACCCGTCTACGTAAATCCTTCTACGTAAACCCATGTACGTAAGCCCGTAGGTGTTAAGCGGGGGCCGCTTACTACTTTGGGCGGCGACGCCCAACTATATAATGGGGCGGTCGCCCACATTTCTTTCGAGAGCTTTTCGCGATCACTTTCGATTCATTTTGGCCATCCTTGTGGACACCTTCTGGACACCTTTCGAGAGAAACCTTTTGGAAGTTCATTGGATAGATTGGATCTATTTGATCAGTTTGATCTTTTTCAAGCAGCGTTGATATTGTTGTCAACGAGAATATTGTGTAAGTTTTGGGTGTGGTTTGGCATTCTTGGGCGGTGAATGCGATTGGTCTTGTTCGGGTTTACGAAGGGAAAGGAAAGGGGAAAGGGAAGTTAAGAGAGTGGTGGGCGACGTAGTGTCACGAAGTCGAGGAAGGGTTAAGTATGTCGAGGGTGGGATTCCTCGTGACGTGGAGTGGTGATGCTGAGGTGGTGCCGACTGATGTCGGGACGGTGATGTCGTGGATGTGTATTCCAAATGGGAGTTTGGTGGATGGTTTTCGTCGGGACGGTAGTGTTGGACGGGGTATGGCACGAGCCGGTGTGGCGAGCTTTTATGCGTTTGTGGAGGTGTCGGATGTGAAGACGCTGAGGCTGCTGGAGTTCGTGGAGTGGGATGTGAAGCAGTCGGGGTTGTTTCCTGAACCGTCGGCGGTGTTGTTGATGAAACAAACAACGAGGATCTCGTTGTCGGTGAAAGCTTATGTTGGAGACGGAGAGGTGGGGAGGTTACGAGAGGTGAGGGAGGAGCTATGTGTGGATGTGTGAGAGGTGGAAGGACTGTCGTTCGTGTATACTTGCAGTATATCGTGTGTGGGCACACTCACGACAGGCGTGGACGCTTTAGCCGCGCTTACGCGCTGGCACAGCTATGCGATTGTGAGCCGGGGGGGTGGAGAAGCGGTAGGAGGGGAAGAGTGGAGTTGGTGGTGGTGGATTGGTCGTAAGCGAGGGAGTGTGGAAGGGGAGGATGAGTTTGTGGACGGCGTGAATGAAAGGGTGGGGAGCTTAGGTAAGCAGAGAGCGGATGAGGATATACTTGGGTAGAGGATGGTGTGAGAAGGTAGTAGTTTGTAGTAGAAGTTAGTAGTTTTTTGTATGAATATGTTGAGAAGATGGTTTGATGAACGTAAGTGATGTTTGGTGAAAGGTTTGAAAAAAAAGGGGTTTTGAGTGAAGTGTATCCAAAAGTGAGAGTTAAATCCGAGGAGGATGAGATTGTGGAATACTAGGGGACCCAACGAAGTTGGGGGGCGGTACTCGCCCATTACACAGCGAACGGAGTGAGCGCCGCAGAGAGGGAGGGAGGCAGCCTGACATACGGGGCAGACAGATGAAGAAGACGACGGGCGAGCGTGAGCTCGCGGGGAGTCGGTTATTTAACCAATGGTACGAGTGGGACATCAACTACATTATATTTTCCTTGTAGTTGATGTCCCAGTTACTTTTGCCCTACGAGCTACTTGCGACCCCC
>JAMFSA010000153.1 GCA_026225055.1 Mucilaginibacter xinganensis
CTGAAACATCCGCAGTATTGTTTTTAACCTGGGTTGTAACATACGTTCCATTGGTTTGGATATGCAATTGATCTGTTTTATTGAGCCACACATGGCGGTATATGCCAGCTCCCTCATAAAACCAGCCCTCTTCCATTGTTACATCAACCCGCACAGCGATTAGGTTGTCACCTCCATAGTTTAAATACTCGGAAATATTGTATTCAAAACTGTTATAGCCACTAGCCTCGGTACCCAAATAATGACCGTTAACCCAAACTATGCTGTTGCGAAAAACACCATCAAAAGCAATCGAAATATGTTTACCAAGATCGGCAGCCGGAACAAAAAATGCTTTGCGATACCAGCCTACGCTTGCCTCTGGAAAATTGCGCCCTATAGCCTTTGATCCATGACTCGTGCTGCCTTTGGGGCTAAAGGGCTGCTCAACCGCCCAATCGTGCGGCAGGTTGATTGTTCGCCAAGCCCTATCATCAAACTGCGGCGACGCCGCGCCATCCCCATATCCGGCCTTCGCAAAATAAGAGAAACCGCCCGTGCCATTGTTAAAATCTTTTGCGGGATCGTAGGCATGTCCCAGCGCAAACCGCCAACTATTATCCATAGACAAATGCTCGCGTTTTGATGAAAGTATTGAAGATTGTGCATGTATGCCTATTTTTATCATTAAAAGTAACAGTACAAGGTGGGCTCCTTTGATTATATATTTATTTTTCATTGCCAATTAAGAGGTATTGGATACAATACCCTGTTGAAATAATGTTTATTTTTTTGCCAGTATCGCCAATGTGACCGGTAAGGTCAAAAACGACTTCATCCTGGGCGATTTGAATTCTGTGCTTATATTACAAGTTCCGACACCTGCAATAGCAGCTGGGGACACGCCTTTATAACTTTCAGAACTGATTTGATGACCATTGATGTCTTGATTGGTTATCTGCAAGTCCTTTGGCGCTTAGCAGCTCTAATTAAGTTACATAGTAAGTTTAAAATTAGTTACAAAGGGTCTGCAACAGTGAATGTCGCAGACCCTTTATCAATTATGTTATGAATATTTAATTCCAGTCACCTGAAATATCTTTTGCAACCGTAGCATTTGCATTTTTCTCGGCTAAAGGTATTGGAAACAGCACGTTTTTATCCTGAAATGGTTGAGTACCGTCCTCAATTTGTCTTTCAGCGTTTATCGTTTGCTTCGCGATGCCCCAACGTATCAGGTCAAAATAACGACTTTGTTCACCGGTCAGTTCTAACTGCCTTTCCCGCATTAAGATGGTCATGGCTTCAGTTTGGCTACCCAGTGAGGTGTAAAGCGGAGCATTGACGCTTGGCCTGCTGCGAACCTGGTTAATTAAAGCCAAGGGCTGCGCTCCTGTATTACCCTGCTGTATGTAGGCTTCGGCAAGCATAAGCAAAACATCGGCATAGCGTATTACCTGGCCGTTGATACCACTTGTCGGTCCGCCAAAACTGGCTACTTTATTATAATATTCATATTTAAGCCACTCGTACCCTTTTGTGGCGTAAGGATAAGCTATAGGTCCTGTAGAACATTGCTGGCAATATTGTGTTTGGCCGCCACTGGCAGCATCACCATAAAAGGTATAGGCAGCACGCGGATCTACATAATTCACAGAAGGATTTTGCGGATTAGGATAGGTAAATGCTTTAACAGCAGTTGTGGTTATATAGGTGTTGTTCCAATCATTAAAACCGTATTCCTGCGCACGGGTGGACTGAGTTGCTTTTCCTCCCCAGGTTTCCTGGCCTCCATATGCGGCGTACTGGTTACCTATGCCCCAATCTGTCCATTGCTGGTTCATCACTTGGAAGATGGTTTCAGGGTTCAAAGTCGGACTATCCTGGTTCGGATCGTCAAAAAGGTCGTTATATACAGGCGCCAGTGCATAACTGAAAGGGGCTTGTGTCAACTTCATAAGCTCTGTTTGTGCCTGGCTCCATTTTTTCTCATATAAATATGATTTACCCAAAAGCGCCACTGCTGCACCTTGTGTGGCACGTCCATAATTGGCAGTAGCGTATGTTACGGGAAGCCCCTTCTCTGCATCTTGCAGGTCTTGTTCAATAAATGCCCATGTGTTGGCAACTGGTGATCTTCCCAGGTTAATCTCTGCAGGTGTTGGCTGCTCTATAAACTGTGTACGCAAAGGCACCCGCCCGTACAAATTAACGAGTTGAAAATAAGCATAAGCACGCAAAAATTTGGCCTCGGCAATATATTGCGCTTGGTCAGTTGTTTCTGTGGGATTAGCCGGCTTCCAGGCATTCTGCGCACGATCAATAACGACATTGGCGCGCGCTATTATTTGGTATAAAGATGACCAGTTTTCGTCCATAATGTCAATATCCGGACCAAAATTATACTGGGCCAATTGCAGGAGGTCACCTACCAGAGGCTGGTTGTTTTTGGCATCATAACCCAGTAAATCAAAAGTATAATACCACTCGCGTGCCCACAAACCAGTATGCAATAAACCAGCATAAGTGGCTATAACAGCCTGGTTTATGGCAGCATCACTGGTAAAATAAGTATCATAAGTGTAAGCGCTCTTATTAACCAGACTTAAATCTTTTTTACACCCTATGGAGAGGATCAATAGCCCTCCCGTCATAAGGAATTTTATATATTTTTTCATAATAGTATTTTTAAAATGTTATTTAAAATCCTGCTTGTATCCCGAATAAAAATGTGTGCGGCTGCGGAATTTGGCCAGTATCAATACCGCGGTTAAAAATAGTATCGTAGGTGTTGTTATCACCGTTAACGGTACTTAATTCAGGATCATACCCTTTATAACCGGTTATGGTAAACAGATTTTCCGCAGCAACATATAAGCGTAGTCTGCTTAAAACATTACCCGAAAATGATTGTAAGGCAGCTTTTGTAAGCGTATAACCAAGAGTTACGTTACGGGCACGTAAATAAGCACCATTTTGTATAAAGAAATCTGAAGGCCTTAAATTTCCGGAAGCGGTTGCATCCTGACCTGCTCTCGGCAAGGCAGCATTGTCGCCGGATTGTTCCCACCTGTTTAATATAGCGGTTGAGGCATTATGCCCTGTTGCTGCGAAATCCAGGGTGGTTAGCAGCGAATTGCCAATTTGTACACCCTGCACGCCTGATAATACGACGTTAAGGTCAAAATTATGGTAAGTGGCACCTAAATTAATCCCATATATAAACTTCGGAATAGAACTCCCCAAATATTGCTGATCTTTCGAGTCAACGACCCCGTCTCCGTTCAGGTCCTTATATATAAAGTCGCCTGGAAGCAACCCGGTTTGATAAACGGCAGTTGGGTTGCCGGTTTTTTGCTGTGCCGCTTTATTTAATGCATCAATTTGAGCCTGGGTGCTGGCTAAACCAGCAACCTTATAACCCCAAAATGCGCCGATAGGTGTGCCCGGCTGGGTCAATGTCTCCACACCGGAGGCTCCGCCAATTATAGGGGTTGGCGACTGGGTGCCTAGCGATAGTGTTTTATTATTGTTATAGGCACCATTGACACTCACATTATAGCTAAAGCCATTTTTAACCTCAGAGCGGTAACCTAACTGAAATTCAAAACCTTTGTTTTGTGCATCCGCAGCGTTCACTATCTCGCTGCTACCTGAAGTATTTATACCCACTCCTAAACTTGGTGGCAGGGGTATTGCTACTATCAATCCACTGCTTTTCCGGTTATAGTAATCGGCTGTAAATGTTATTTGATTGTTGAGAAACGCCAAATCAATTCCGGCATCGGTTTGGTCGGTTGTTTCCCAATGTAACGACGGGTTTGCGATTGTGGTAACCGTAGTTCCGGTGTTAAACTGTTCGTTCTGGCCTAAAGAATATACCAGGTTTCCGGTAGGCGTTCCGCTAAAGGTAAATACGTTGGTATTTGTCAGGCCAAACTTATTGTTACCTGTCCGTCCCCATCCAACGCGCAGTTTACCATCGCTGATAAATGGCAAAGCCTTTTTGATGAAGTCTTCCTGACTGAAGCGCCATGCGAAACCTGCACCCGGAAAATTACCATAACGGCTTAAAGGACCAAAGTTGGAAGATCCATCCCGCCTTATACTAGCTGAAAAAATATACTTATCGTCATAAGAATAAATCAAACGTCCGTAATAAGATTGTGCATCGCCAAATTCAGTGTAATAACCTGAGGAATTACCCGTGCTGGTTATGGTTGGGGCCACACCAATGTCCTTTACAGCGTCGGTTAGCATCCCGGTACCTAATACACTAAGACTTTTAGAACTGCCGGCATCGATATAGCTCGTGCCCGCTGTCAATGAAATATTATTTTTCCCAAAGCTATGATTGTAAGATAAATAATTCTCAATTGTATAATTGGAGAAGTTGCCATAACTGCGGCCCGCCTGCCGGTCGTAAGCCAGGTTATTGGAAGTAACGTAGGGTATCTGATAAGAATCGCTTACACTGCTGCCATATACCCCTGATGCCTGCGAACGGAAAGTTAAACCATCAATAATCCTTACTTCGCCAAATACTTGTGGAAATAATACCATCTCATGGCTGCTTTCTGTTTGTACACCTAATGGTTGCAAAGGATTTACAGCATTGCTATTGTCATCCACATTGGTAAGAATTGAGTAACCGCCCGGGATCGATGAATCATACACAGGCTGATAAGGTGCATAGGTAAGGGCATTACCTATACCCGCTGTTTGTCCCTGGGTTACGGTGTACCTTAAATTTAAAGTTTCCCCGAAATGAAAACGGCCTAATTTTTCTTCCAGCCCAAAGCGACTGTTAAGCCTGTCAAAATCATAATCTTTAACTATGGCCTGCTGCGTTACATATCCTGTCGACAAGTTATAAGTAACTTTATCACTTCCACCACTTAGGGTTAGATCGTTTTGAGTTGATATAGCCGTTTTAAAGATTTCCTTTTGCCAGTTGGTCCTGTCAACCAAAACATAAGGTGTAGTAAGTTTTGCCGGTACCGGAACATTGTTCGAAGCATCAATATCCTGAAGGAGCTTTACATATTCGGCGGAGTTTAGGAGATCAAGCTCCTTCGGCACATTTGAAATACCTACCTGCGACGTAAATGATATTTGAGTGGGCCCCGCCTTTCCTTTTTTTGTGGTGATCATAACAACTCCATTAGCTGCCGCAACACCATATATTGCCGTAGAGGCAGCGTCCTTCAATATGGTTATATTTTCAATATCCTGTGGGCTGATCGTATTAAAAAGGTTAGCATCTCCCTGTATACCGTCAATGACATAAAGCGGGCTAACATCTGTAAATGAGCCTGTACCACGTATAATAATCTGTGCGTTTGCGCCCGGCACACCGCTTGCCTGTACCACCTGAACGCCAGGAGCCTTGCCTATTAATAATTGCGCGGGGCTTACTGATGTAGTCGAACCTGCATCTTTTGCGGCCACGACATTAACAGAACTTACCAGGTCTTTTTTGCGGGCGGTACCATAGCCTATTACGACTACTTCGTTAAGATTATTAGGTGCTTTAGCCAAGGCTACATCAAGTTTACCCGATGCCGGAACGGCTATTTCTTTTTTATCATAGCCGATAAAAGAGAAAATCAATATACTTCCCTGGGCAGCATTTATAGAATAGGACCCGTCGGCATTTGTACTTACGGCCTCTGCCGTGCCGTTTAATTTAACGGTTACACCGGGCATGGGGGAACCATCATCTTTGTCTGAAACCTTTCCTGTAATTTTCCCCGTTTGGGAATAACCCGGCGGACTTATCATGACAATTGATAAGATCATCCCGAAAAAAATCAGGAATCGTGTTAGTAGTTTTCTTTTCATGAATTTAAAATTTAAGTGGATTAATTGGTTGATTATTTAGGGGTCTTGAGAATATGAATACCTGGCTGTATATGACTTGCAATAAAGAACACATTTAACAGCCGCGTCTGCAATCGATTGCAGGAATTTAGCATCAAAAAGCTTATTACGGCTTGTTAGTAGATCTTTTAACATATCATTAAAAAACTTAACAGGGTCAGTTGATCACTGAATAAAAAAATAAATTAGATGTTGGTTCAAATAAATAATTGGAGGAACCGCATTCAACATGGGCGCTTTTGAAATACACCACATTTAAATTAAATTCCGGGACGTGAAGCTATGGTAACTTAAAAAAAGGAAGGGGCAGGGATGAATAAAAATATAGACCAAATGTACAACAGCCCACAAGCGCCTGAAAAAGAATTATTTATATATAATAAAACTCCTGACTACACTGACGGTATAGGATGCCGGGTCTTATCGGTTTAGAATTTTGGAGTTCTTTCGCTGCCGTGCTCAGCTACCTTAGTCAGGGTCATTGAACCCGATTCTTTTGATATACGCTCGCTGGTTGCGGAAAATAACAATTTCTGCACTTGTCCCAATAACCGACATCCTCGCTTTTTGCAAATCCCTCAAACTGTTTGTTGGTATTCCATTAAGTGAGAGGATTACATCATTTGCCTGTAAAACGGCATTGGTATGCCCGGAGGCTACTGCTGTTACCAAAATACCCCGGATATCATCCATTCCGGTTGCGGACCGTTCTCCCAGGGTACTCAGTTTTTTTACCTTCGCGCCCACAAAATCAATTACCTGGTCATCGGTCCCCTTCGTGGTCATGGTAATCACTGGAAAACTTACTTTTTTCGCCATTGATTTTAATACAGGAGAAACTACGCCAAACCTATCCATCGCGAAGTTTTTGAAGCCGGCTGAGGATACTGCTTTGCCGGGCTTAAGCCGGTAATCCCCTTTTGCCGGGTTTACAAACACCAGCATCATGCACACCGAATGCAGGTCAGTTCCTCTCGCCCGTGCTTCGGTTAAGGAAGCAGTGTCAGGAAATATGTTATAGTCAACTTCCTTCCCCCATACGGAAATCCCGATAGGTAGATAACCCGCGCCGACAATATTGTGCCTGAAAATATCGTTGCTGTTTTTAAACCAAACATGAGGGTGGAACGTGTTATTTATCATGATGTTGTTTTCGACAACACGGTTCACACCCTCCCTTAGTTTAATGCCGCCATTTAAGCAAATATTGTCGTAAATAATATAATTGCTGGAGCCATCATCCAGGTCGATATCCCACCCATGGTCGCAACGAAACCTGTTATTGCGTAAAATAATTGGTTGAGTTACATCAAGCAGCGCCAAATACGGGTATGCCACCACAATCGAATCCAGTCTTTTTTTATCGGGATGCCAATAACGATCCCTGCCCCAGGAATTAAAGGCTCCATGGTCGCCGGTTTCTTTAACCGTATTAAAAACATCATTGAATTCAATCATATGACCTCCCCACGTTCCTTCGCTGACATTTATGCCAGCGCGGGGTACATCATAGATGGTATTATGGCTGACAGTGATACTTTGGCACATTGACAATTCTACACCTGCAGATTGTTTTTCCACCAATCCAAGGTTAAACATCAGGTTGTTATATACGCTGCAGTCCTTGGGATAATTATTGGTTTTGGGGCCTGGTGTCCGATCCATTTCCGCTATTGGAACATACTCGTTATATTCAAAACGAGGAGAACGAACTGCGCCCGGATCGCCGACAAAACAAACTCCGCTTGCTCCAACCTCTGAAATCTGACACCCCGATGCCTCGCAATTACGGTTGTACTTACTGTAAAATACAGCATTGCCGCCGACATTAACCAGCGTACAATTGTCGAGCCTGCAATTTTCCGCTCCTTCATACATGACGGCGCTTCCCCGGTAGATGGTCCAGTCACTACGCAACAAAGGCTCCTTATTTTGCATAAAAGTTCGCGTTGTTTGCGTGAACACCAAGCCCGATACGGTAATATTTTTCACGGGTTTTGTTTCCGTGCCCCGGAACTCGAACAAGTTAGCAAGCTGTGGCGATTCAAATGTCGCAGTTTGTAGGTTTAGACCAACGGGTGGAAAATAATACAGCATCTTATCCTTTTTATCATAATACCATTCATTCGCTGTATCCAGCTCTTCAAAAATATTCTCGACAAACCGGTATTTTTCGCTCATACCCATGCGGCGGTTGTTTTGCCACCCGCCTTCCAGCACAAGTTCTCCTTTGCTATCTTTCCCTGTAATTCGGTAATGGACATCCCCCCATTGGGACGGGTGTAATGCGTGTATATAGCCGCCCTCTGGCGATTTCCAACGAGCGACACGCTCCGGCGATAGCACATCGGTTGCGGTACCGCCCAAATAATGGGCAGAAGGATCATAATTGGGATAGCGGGCCATATGTTGTAATTGACCGTTGACAAACAGTTCGTCAAACTGAACATTCTGGTCTACGCTTGCTTTCCAAACGCCATCCCTGTAAGGTACCCATTTTAAGTGAAGCACTGTGCCGCTGCTAATAATCACTTTTTGTTTTTTATAGCTGGTTAGCGTAAGCGTGCTGCCTTTGGGCCTTGAATCCTCAGCAGTAAAAACCACAGGCTTATCCAGGCGATATATTCCCCTTAGCAAGTATAGATTAATTTTACCCCGATGGCTGCGGGCCTCTTTCAAAGCCTCTGAAATAGAACCAAAAGGTTTTGCTTCTGTGCCCGGATTGCTATCCTTTCCGTGAGGAGAGACGAAAAAGGTTGTTTGCGATAGCAAACGCGCCGGACAAAAAAACAATGTTCCAATAATTACGGTTATTTTGAAAGCGTTCATAAATCTTCTTTCGGTGGTTTAATACGTGCTATCCTTATTGTGTAATTATATCTATATCTGCATACCCAGTTTCATTGCTATTTTCAGTATTTTTTATCGCTCTCAGCTTGATGTACCGCGCTTTTTGAGGGCTGAACTGTATGATTTGCCACAAAGGATTATTTTTTATATTAGGAAATTCACCATGGCTAACCAGTTTCCAGTCTGCGCCATTGTCCGAAATATAAAACTCGTAACCAGCAATAATACCGCCGCCCCATTGACCCTGATCCGGCAGATACTTAAAACCGGATAGACTTTCTTCTTTTCCTAAATCAATAACCAAATCAACCGGCATTTTTTTGTCTTTGCCTTGATGCCATGCAGTAGATGGATCGCCGTCTAAAACAGCATAAGCTTTTTCGTCATCAATGCCAACAATTTTCCAGTTTTCCCTCTCTGTATCAAATTTTTCATGCGTTTCGGAGCTACTTTGATGATTAGAAGGATCGTAAACGATCGCACGTATCTCCGGCTTACCGCCCGCCAGGAAAGGACCTTTATATTTTATTGAACCAAAGGTTGGCATACTGCCATCTGTCGTATAGTAAATTATCGATTCCTTATCAGCCGGTGTTATGGTTATTTCACCTGCCTGGTTTCTGATAACGGAGGGGGCGGCGAGTATTTGCGGAGCATAATAAATCCCGACATTGGAGATAAGCAGGCAGGCCTTGGCATCTAAAATATGAAGCCGGACTTTAGTGGCCTTCACAGTCGGGAAGCTTACTATGCGCTTATAGCCGATAGTTGTCCCTTTTGCCAATTCCTGCCACTGTCCTTTAATTAGTGCTTCCACTGTAAAAGATTTTACACGCTGCCCTAATTGAATGTATTCCTGCGCCAAAAAACGATTAAACCTGGTTGGCCGGCCTAAATCTATGGTAAGCGAGGCTGCTTTAATATTATCATCTGTGGCCCAATAAGTATTTTTATTATCATCGGTCGCATTGCCTGCACTAAAACCTTTTCTTCCGTCGCGTACATTAGACGCTGTTGCTGGCTTGTTTTTCGCCAGGTTTACGGAGAACGCAGCTTTTACTGCTCCTGCAAAATCCAATACATTTTTTTCATCTGTTGGATGGATAAGGCCGTTGGGCATAATTGGGAAATTGAGGAGTAAACTACCATTATGACCGATGGAGTTGTAGTAGATGTCCATAAGCTGCGGCACAGATTTCACTTTCTTATCTTCATTAGGGTGGTAAAACCATTCAGGCCGGATAGAAGTATTTACTTCTGCGGGCACCCACGCATCGCCATTCTCCACCCCATAATGCAACATATCATATGGTACATCACCGGTGGCATTTAGCAGGCTCCAATTTGTTTCGCCGACGGATCCGCCTTCAGTGCCTACCCACCGTAAATCAGCCCGATCTCCGCCATCATTCCAGATGACAATATTAGGCTGTAGTTTACGTACAAGTTTATAGGTGTTGGCCCAGTCATAATAGGTTTTACGGTCAATCATGCGGGTTTCATTAGCACCGCCATAATAACCCGATCCGCCGTTGGCGCCGTCAAACCAAATTTCGAAAATCGGACCGTAATTGGTAAGCAGCTCTGTCAGCTGGTTGCGGAAATACTTGATATATTCGGGCTTGCCGTAATCTGCCCGGTTCCTGTCCCATGGCGAAAGGTAGATGCCGAGTTTTAAACCATATTCCTTGCAGGCATCTGCCATCTCACGAACCACATCTCCTTTACCATTTTTCCATGGAGCATTCTTGACAGAATATTCTGTGTATTTAGAAGGCCACAGGCAAAAACCGCAATGATGTTTGGCGGTGATTATAATTCCTTTCATGCCGGCATTTTTGCAAATGCGGGCCCATTGGCGGCAATCCAATGCTGTTGGGTTGAAGAGGTTAATATCTTCATTACCGTATCCCCAGGACTGGTCAGTATAGGTGTTCAATGACAAATGCACAAAGGCATAGTATTCCATTTCCTGCCACCTCATTTGATTTACCGAAGGGAGTGGTCCACACGGGGCAGGTGCATTTTTTTGCGCACGGCTGCCAAAACTATATAGGAAAAAGACGGCTGTAAATAGACAGGCTTTAACAATTTTAGACATTTTCATTTTTTTATTTTTTAAACTAAGACACCAGCCATACCAGAACACCTTTTCGTTTTCTTTTGCATGAGCTATTTTTTCAGTAATGATTTGATATTTAAAGCAGCCCCGGATAAACCTGATGAACTTACTGTTAGTTTAATATCACCGACACCGTGGGTGCTCCTGATTACAACCAATGCATGTCCGTGCCACGCTTTGCGGGTATTTCCTACATAGGAGTCTGTGTCTTTCATATCCGCATTGGCTACTCCTGCAATAGTGCCAGGGCCTTCAATATTGAAGTTAAGCCGGTTTGTGGCATTGGGTTGAAATATACCATCCTTGTCCATTATCTCAATGGTAACATACGACAGGTCTTGTCCATTAGCTATTATTTCTTTTCGGTCAGCTGTTAATTGAATTTTTGCAGCATCGCCGGAAGTTCTCAATATGGTTGATTCAACTTCCTTGTCATTCTCCACCCCTACTGCTTTAAGCACGCCTGGTGAATAGGCTACTGTAAATTCAGCTTTATATTCCTGTCCATCAGTGGTTGGCTTTTCGCCAATGAGTTTGTTGTTGAGGTATAGCCTGACCTTGGGATACTTTGAATAAACTTCCACCTGAATGTCCTTTCCTGTATATCCTGGCCAGGTCCAGCTTTCCCATGTAGGCCAAACCGACCACCATGTGTTCTTAATTTCCAAAGGTTCCGGATTAGGCTCACGTACGGCCATGTAAAGTTTCTCGGTGTTATTATACAACATACTTCTGTAATGGGATATGGGTTTTCTCCACCCTATCAAATCTACATCACCGCAATAAGCACCATGCCATGGGAAAAGATCATGTTCCCAGTGTTCACCAGGCGTCTCATTTGAATAATACCAACGGCCTATTCCTGATTCTCCGAGATAATCCACCGCCGTCCAGACAAAATCTCCAATAACATAATTGTTGTTTTCTACCAATTTCCAATTGGCAAAAGCATCCTTGGGATATGACTCTGTTTGCATAATAACCCGCGAAGGAACCCGCTGATGATCCGAGGGCGCGCTCCCCAGGTGATAATTATAGCCGCCAACGTCATGTGCCGCCATAAGGGGATCAAGCGTTGCCCACTCCTTACCATCTTCCACAATAGCGGATGTAACGGGGCGGATAGTGTCTATTTTCTTTATAGCATTCGCGAGCATTTTGGCTGTTTTTACAGCTTCGGGGCTAACCCTCTCCACTATTTCATTGCCAATACTCCACATAATAATTGAAGGATGATTGCCGTCGCGCAAAACCATTGCATCTAAATCGCGTTTCCACCAACGGTCAAAATATTGTGCATAATCATGTTTGTTTTTTCCTGACCGCCAACAATCAAAGGCTTCGTCAACAACTAATAATCCTAATCTGTCGCACGCATTTAAAAAGGCTTCAGATGGGGGATTATGAGAAGTTCTCACCGCATTAAATCCCGCTTCTTTAAGCAATTCCGCCTTTCGTTCTTCAGCACGGTCAAAAGCAGCAGCTCCCAGGCATCCATTATCGTGGTGCATACATCCGCCATTAAGCTTCACTGTTTTTCCATTGAGCTGGAAACCATTTTCTGCCGTAAATTTCATGGAGCGTATGCCGAAATTGGTCTTAGTGCCGTCAACTACTTTTTTATTTTGCACCACCTGCGTTTTGGCATCGTATAAATAGGGTATTTCCGGTGTCCATAACCGGGGATTTACTACAGTTATGTTTTGGTGAATTTCCTTCTCGCTATTAGGCTCCACTTCGACACTTATTTGATTATTTCCTGCATCTTTAGCGTTTGCGTCCTGCAAGCGGGTGCTAACAACAACGCTTTGAGGTAAACCGGTTTCGTTTTTTATTAATGTTTTGATTTGAACGGTTGCTTTTTTCGGAGAAACATCGGGAGTCGTGATTGAAACACCCCAATTAGCTATATGCACTGCATCGGTAACCATCACCCAAACATGACGATAGATCCCGGAACCACTGTACCAGCGGCTATTCAATTGTTGCGAATTATCTACTCTGACAGCTATCACATTTTCATTATTAAAATTCAAATAAGGTGAAAGATCATAACTAAATGATGAGTAGCCATAAGGATAGATTCCAAGAGATTTTCCATTAATGAAAACTTCTGAATTCATATAGACTCCTTCAAAATAGATAGAAACTTTTTTACCTCTCCATTTATTCGGAACCTTGAAAGTTTTTCGGTACCAACCAATACCTGCGGGCAAGTACCCACCCGATCCCCCGGTCGGATTTTTAGAATTTATTTTGCCTTCAATGCTCCAATCGTGGGGTAAATCAATGCTCCGCCAACTTATATCGTTAAACTCCTTTGATTTTGCCGCTGCTGTATCTCCCTGATAAAATTTCCAGTTATAATCAAATAGCTGTTTTCGCTCAATTTTATCGGTTTTTTGTGCGTTACATAAAATATTGCCAGCCAAAAGCAAAAAAGCAGTAGCAATCGTTTTTATGTAATATTCAATATTATTATACCGTTTCATAATGTTCTGTTTTTTTTTAAGGAAGCATACTTCGCTTTCACTTTATTGAACTTTAATTGTCAATTCGTCTCCTTTAAGTGTTTTGGAAAAAGCCTTTAGCTTAATTTCTCCGGCCTGTTTATATGATTGAACCAACACCAAACAATACCCGTTAAAAACCTTACGCTCACTGGCCTTATCTGGTTCGTGGCTGCTTGGGTTGCCATTACCCGTACCAATGATTTTACCAGGCCCTTCTATAGAAAATGTGACCAGGTTATCAGCCACCGGAACGACCCTGCCTTTTGAATCTTTTATGGAGACCTTGATAACCGACACATCGCAACCATCAGCTTTTAATGTGGTGCAATCACTATTTAAAGCTACTGCTGAAGGGGCAGTTGTTGTTTCAACAACATCCGTGGTTACTAACTTTCCGCCTTTATAACCCCTGGCTTCCAGTTTTCCGGGCTTGTAAACAAGTTTCCATATCAGTTTAGTATAGGGAATTGCTTTTTGCATGCTTATTCTTTTGCCGTTGAGGAGCAACTCTACTTCATCGCAGTTAGTGTAGCAATGCACCTGTATACTGTCTCCTTCTCTGCCGGGCCAGTTCCAATGTGGAAAGATATGGACTACCGGTTCGTTTGTCCAGGCAGCTTTGTACGCATAATACCCGTCTTTTGGAAAGCCGCAAATATCCATGAAACCGAAATGAGAGGTAACGCAGGGCCACTGATAAGGTGTTGGCTCGCCGCGGTAGTCGAAAGCTGTCCATACAAACAGCCCTCCCAGATACGGATATTTAACAATATCCGCCCAGTCTTCGCCTGGTAGTGGGCCCCAGTTGGGTTGCCATAACCCAAGGTTCGACACGAAACCTTTTCCCCAGTCGTTATTATACTCGCCACGGGTAGAAACGAAACTGGTGCTTTCAGTACAAAACTCCACCCGGTTAGGATATTTTTCGTGGTCTTTCACATAAGCCAATCCCTTGTCGCCATAGTTATAGCCCACAACATCTAGCACGTCGCTGTATCCGCCGTCGTTCCGTCCATGATTCATGGCAGCCGTCACAGGGCGGGTAGGGTCAATTCTATGCGTAATATCAACCAGAGTTTTAAGTATTCTCGCCCCGGTCACCGTGCCTTGAATCGGTTCCTCGTTTTCCATACTCCACATAAATATGCAGGGATGGTTACGATCGCGGTACAGCATAGTTGTCAAATCATTTTTTCCTTCTTCTGAACTTGATAACATCCTATTTTCGTCCAGGACAAGCAAGCCCATCCTGTCGCACATATCAAGCAGTTCCGGGGTCGGCGGGTTATGGGAACAACGATAAGCGTTGCAGCCCACTTCCTTCAGTAACTTTAATTTGTATTCGTTTATTTTATCAGGAAGCGCTACACCGATGCCTGCAAAATCCTGATGGTTGCAGGTGCCTTTCACCGGATAAAGTTTTCCATTCAAAAACACCCCATTGCGGTTTATTTCGATTGTCCTTACGCCGAAAGTAGTTTGGTAGTTGTCTATTACAATTCCGTTTTCTGAAACTTCGGTTAATACTTTATAAAGATTTGGCGTTTCCGGCGACCAAAGGAAAGGCTTTTGAATAGTCCCTTTTTGGGAAATTTCCGTAGTGCTGAACGGTTCAATTGCCTGAGATGAGGTTTTTGTGTCGAGCACAACGCCTTTGTTATCAACAATTTTAGAGGTGAGTGTAATGTTTTTTACTACGCCTAATTCGTTTTTGATATTCGTTTTTATGCTTATCGCAGCTTCATCAGCCGAAATGGAGGGCGTGGTAACATAAGTGCCAAACCGGTCAACATGTACCTGGTTCGTTTTATTGAGCCAAACATGACGGTAAATTCCGCACCCTTCGTACCACCAACCTTCATATTCGGTAGCGTCAACCTTTACCAGGATCACATTTTTGCCTTCGTTTCCGTAACGCAAAATGTCAGTCAAATCATAGTTTGAAGGGGTGTAGCCGCTTTGGTGATTCCCAAGAAGCTGGCCATTGACCCAAACGGTGCTGTTTCTGAAAATTCCGTCGAATTCTATAGATATTTTCTTTCCTTTATCGGTTTCAGGTATCTCAAATTCTTTTCTATAAAAGCCTATTCCACCGGGCAAATATCCATTGGCTGCAGGCTGGCTCCCAATTGAATTATCATTAACAAACGTCCCCTCCACACACCAATCATGTGGAAGATTTACCTCTTTCCAGTCTTCGGCTTTGAACGCAGCCGCCTTATCTACATCAGTATAAGCGATAACGACTTCTTTATTTGTCTCAACTTTGACATTTACATCCGTTAACCCTCCATAACCAGCAGCTTTCACTGCCCGTTTAATGGCTATATCACCTTTATGAAACTGCCAGTCAAAATCAAAGCACTCCTTCGATCTTTTTGAAAGGCCGGTTTGCTGTGTATTTTGCGACATTCCTTTTATCGCGCACAACACTAAAAAAAGGCAGATGCCGCTATATCTTTTAAACATTTGTCTATATAATTTCTTTACTCTTAATACACTTGCATGTTTTCATTCTTTAATTTCGACCAATTCAGGCTCTTCAGACGGAAGTGTAAAGCTATCAACAAAGGTCTTGCCGGTAAGTATGCCTTTAAAAGTGCCTTTCAGCTTGATTTCTGCTGGGCTGCGGCCTGTGTTGAGATACAGGATATGATTTTTGTCGATCTGCCTTGCCATGATTCCATCGGGTACCTGGGGTCCTTTTTTGATACCCAACTCATCAATCAGCTTATCAACCAACGGGCCCAGTACCTCGCCACTTGCAGGTAAACCGACATAAATTGCCCTGCCTTTACCGTATTGGTTAGAAGTAATAATCGGATAATCTTTATCCAGGCTGGTTATACTTCCGAGAATTTCAGCTCCTTTGGATTCGATGACGTCAAAGCGGGTTGACTCAGTTCCAATAGTTTTCCCTTGATAATTTAATTTAATTTTTTTGCCGCTCAACGAGTCACGGGATATTTCGTTCATGGGCTCTGTTTCTTCATAACCTGCAACCCGTATTCCAAATACATCGCTCAAACGCCCCGGATGGGTGGATGCAAATACCTTCCCGGTTTCGTCAACCACGGCGGAATTACTTGTCATAATAACAGTCCCGCCATTTTTTACAAAATCCCGGATTTTATTGGCAGTTATTTCATCCATTACCGTTACGCCAGGCACAAAAAGTAATTTATAGTTCAATTGGCTTTTGCTGATCTCAACAACACGGGAATCCATATTGCGGTAATAAAACAAATTCCAGCAGGTCTGTAACTGTTGATCTTGCTGTTCCGGGAAAGAGCTGCTGGCTATCTGACTGGGAAAGGAGAATGCTAAACCAACTTCCGGCCTGGGCTTGTAAGGAAAGATTTTTTCGATTTTCTTAAACTCGGTGGCTATCTTCTGGTATTCATCATATTTACGGTTGGGAATTCCATCCCAGTCAAGCATGCCTTCCAGGTATTGCTCTTCGCCGGACCACATGCTCTGCCAGGTCCATCCGCAAACCATCTGATTGCCGTACATCAGTGTGGCATAGGCTGATTTCCTGATCGAATTGGGAACGGCAGTCATTGTTGTAAATTCGCTGCACCAGAAAGGATTTGTACTTTCAAACTGAATTCGGGAAATTCCAAACAGGGCGTTCATCAAACCCCAATTTGTTGTCAGCGAGTTCCCGGGATAAAAGCCTGCACCTTCCCGCGTCAGCTTGCCTGAATAAGCAATTTCTGAATAATCGAAATATTTCATGGCGCTGTAATACCAGGCATTTGTATTTGCAAGTACACCCGGGGCATTGGTATTGACCTTGTCGATTACTTTGAATAATATCTTGTTGACTTCGTCTGAAATAAAGCGCCTGAAATCCAATATTTTCTCCGGAGCACCGTTTTTTTCACCGGTTACGGGTAGTCCAACCTCATCAAATTCATTGATACGCCTGGACCAACGCTGCGTAGCCCAGGCTTTGTTCAAATTATCAGTGGTCAGGTACTTGGTTGTCAGCCAAACAACGAACCTTTTTCTTACCGTTTCGGAATAGGAAATGGGCCCGTCACCGGATTCATTGTCGATACCGAAAGCTAAAAGTGCCGGGTTTTTTTCATAATGTTTTGTAAGTGTATCCGCATAGCGCACCGCATATTTCTGGTACATCGGATCACCTATATCAACCATATAGCGATGATTCGGATATTCTACGGTGCCGGCCGGGCTGGTCACATCTATCGAGGGATACTTATGGTGCAGCCAGATAGGTGCCGGGCGGATGGCGATATCAAGAATTACCTTGATCCCTGCCTTATTCATCAGATCCATCACGTTATCAAACCATTGAAAATCGAACTTGCCTTCAGCTGGTTCATAACTGTCCCAGGCTAAATGGCCCATCCGGACCACCTTAAATCCGGCAGCCTTCATCAGCATAATATCCTTTTTTATTTTTTCCGGGTCTTTATTATCATGTGGATGATAATTGGTACCCACGTATAATGTCTGCGCATTAACCGATAAGCCGGTCAGCAACAGCATGGAAAATATTAAAAAGAATTTATGCTTTATTTTTTTCATCGGATTATTGCAAGGTATGTAGTTATATTTCTTTTTTTCGTCGCTTACGGTGCTTAAATCATTCCCTTAAGTAAGATCTTGTTTTTTTTCAATATTATTGGCCAGTCTTCGGCTTCAACCATAAATCCACCGGTTCAATGTTTATTCAGGTTGATCAGCACCACATCATTTTCCCTTATATCAAATTCACGGGAAAAGCCGGAGCCGGGTTTTATTTCAATTTGCTGAACCGCAGCCGGGGAACCATTTTGTTCTTTCAGCTTTTTAACCTGCTGCAAACTCAGCTGACCGGGCCTGCCCATATCCACGTAGCTTGTATATGCGTCGTTCATCCGGTAGCCCACTTTATAAATTTCCATCGTATACCTTCCAGTCGGGATATGCGATAAATTGATTTTTACTTTGCCTTTCGTTTTAGCAGGTAAATCTCTAATATAATAAGCCTGGTTATTTACAGAATCTGGCAAAGTGTAGGTGTAATCCCACAATAGAACCTGAACATCACCTTTGTGATTTTTGCATACCCAGGAAGAACTGTCGCGATTAGCCAATTCAGTTTCCCCAAGTTTGTTTAAAAAGGAATAGGCAAAAAATGCAGGCTTTTTGATTCCTTCGATATTCATTAAGCCAAATCCGCCATGAAAAGGAGTAAAACGTGGCCCCGACTCTTCAAAAATGTCAGTGAAGGTCCAGTATGACATTGAATTGGCCGCCGATCCAACCTGTTTTAATTTTTTAAGTATGTATGCTGCTTCGTGATAACTGTCATGGAGCGGGTCGGCGGGTGTGTAGGACGAACTCCATTCTGTATAATGTAGTTCGAGTCCGGGGATGGCCGAATTTTGAATCTGTTTTCGTGAATTTAAAACATCGCCGCTAACGCTCCATTCGTTTTTGTCAAGTACGGTACCCGACGATCCGTGCTCATCCAGAAACCCCTGCTTTACGCCATAAGCATGCGTGCTGATAAAATCAATAGGCACCGAATTATTTTTACAAAAAGCTATCATTTCAGGCACCCATGCAGCACCCGCTGTGGCGGGCCCGCCAACTTTGTAAGCAGGGTTGACGCTTTTTATTGCCTGTGCGCTGTATTGGTATAATTTGAAATAATCTGCCTGGGAACCAGTCCAGAAACCGTCTTTCAAATTCGGCTCGTTCCAAACTTCAAAATACCATGTTTTTACTTCCTGCACGCCATACCGTTCTGTAAAGTGTTGGGTCAGGTTACTAATTAAATCTGCCCATTTTTTATAATCTTTGGGCGGCGTTACATTACCTCTCCACCAAAAAATTGTTTTGCTCCCACTGGCAAGTGCTCCCGGCATAAACCCTAACTCTACGAATGGCTTCATGCCGATGCTAATAATGTAGTCATATAAAGCATCAACATACTGGTAATTATATTGCGGATTACCATTACGGTCTTCACTGTAAACAGCCATATCATCGGTGAGCAACCCGTGCATCCGGATATATTTGAAACCGCATTCTTTCCTCGCAATAGCTAACTGTTGTTGCCAGTCAGCTCTCAGGCCTTCATTTGCGCGACCGGCGCCTACACACGCTTTAAACGCGGTATTTAACGGTCCTTTTTCTTTATTAAAATCGACCTGAATAATTCTTTCAGCGCCGGCAATACCTTTTTGATCTTTGTTTTGTGCAAATACATTACTTAAAAGTAAGCTTCCCAAAACAAGTAGTAAATATTTCCTTTTCATTTTATAAATATGCGACCCATGTAGCCAGGGGCCTGTTAATACTATACAACACGCGGCAGCTTGAACAGGCATGCCATTTAAGTTCCTCAATTGCAATTTGACGATTGCCGAAGCCGTTATTTTCGCTTTCCGTTTTTAATTATTTAATATTAAACCCGACTGTTTGCCTGATATCTTTTGAAGACGAAGCGGTCACTAACTGATATTTGCCCGGTTCAATCGTCCATTTACTCAATTTACTATCAAAATAGGCGAGATCTTTTACATCTATATCTATTGAAATAGCAGCTGTCTTTGCCGGTAAAATCATGATCTTTTTGAATGCCTTTAATTCTTTTTCCGGCCGTAAAACTGAAGAGTTTAGTTTACTGATGTAAAGCTGTACAACCTCTTTACCAGCAACGCTGCCTGTGTTTTTAACCTTTAGCGATACGGTTATTTTGTCATCTGGTTTGTAGGTTTTCTTGTTGGTAGTCAAATCAGTATATGTAAAATTGGTATACGACAATCCATAACCAAAACAGTATAAAGGATCAATGTTCTTAGTATCGTACCAGCGATAACCAACCAGTATGCCCTCTTTATATTCAGCAGTCAGGTCCTTACCCGGATAAGTATTTAAGGCAGAAGCTGGTGAGTCGCTTAACGAGACGGGGAAAGTAAAAGGCAACCTGCCGGATGGGTTCACTACGCCTTTTAGAACATCGGCCAATGCATTCCCGGCCTCCGACCCGTTAAACCATGACCAAACAATGGTATGATTTGACTTTTTAATTTCATTGAGATCGTAAGGAGCACCCGCCATGATCACAATAATGGTATTAGGATTGGCAGCGGTAACTGCATTAACCAATACCTGCTCCCCAAAGGGAAGTTCAAGGTTTTTGCGGTCGTGCCCCTCGCTTTCATATTCACGGTTGGAACCGATACATAAAATGGCAACATCTGTAGTTTTTGCTAGGGCCACTGCATCATCTATCAAGTGCTGATCGGGGGTCGAAGAGCCGGCGTTTTGTTCATCGGTATTACCGGCCAAATAATTGGCTTTATAACCCTGTGCAAATTTTATATCGGCAGTTTTGCCAAACCCCGACCTGATACCGGCCAATGCTGTAACTTCATATTTGGCTTTTACCCCTGCACCATAACCGCCCAAAGCAAATGTGCGTGTAGCATTATCGCCGATTACTGCTATACTTTTAATATTGGCTGTATTTAAAGGCAATAAATGAGCATCGTTTTTTAATAGTACAACAGACTCTGAGGCAATTTCATAAGCGGCTTTGCCATGCTCTGGGGTGGCTATGCTTCCTTTGGGATGATCCTGGCTCATAGAAGTGTGATACATCAGCCATAAAATTCTCCTCACTTTATCATCAATCGTTTTTTCAGAAACCTGGCCCGCTTTTACCGCGGCAAGCAAAGGGTCGGCAAAATACCATTTATCATACGGCCCGCTCGATCCCATTTCAATATCAAGCCCGGCATTTGCCGCCGCTACCGTATGGTGTGTGCCGGCCCAGTCGGACATAACAACACCTTTAAAACCCCACTCCTTTTTTAATACTTTATTCAGCAAAAAATCATTCTCCGAACACCAATAGCCATTTAGCTTGTTATAAGCTGACATGACGGTGTAAGCATTTCCCTGCTGCACTGCCGCTTTAAAGGCCGGGAAATAAATCTCGCGCAATGCCCGTTCGTCAACTATGGCATTCACCATGTTACGGTCTGTTTCCTGATTATTTGCCGCGAAATGTTTAATACACGCCGCTACATGCTGGCTTTGGATGCCCTTAACCGCCTGCACGGCCAATTGCGCGTTCAGATAAGGATCTTCTGAATAATACTCGTAGGTACGCCCGCATAACGGCATGCGGCAGATATTGAATGCCGGTGCAAGCATGATATCCTTTTTACGGGCATTTGCCTCCTCTCCTATAACCACTCCGTATTTACGGGCCATACCAGGATTCCAGGTTGCTGCTATCGCCGAGCCGTTGGGTAGAAAAGTAGCCGAGTCGGTCGTCCAGTTTGCCGAGTTCCAGTCAAAGCGCTTTATTTCTTCGCGCACACCCAATGGGCCGTCGTCGCACGTTAGTTCGGGGATACCCAAACGTTTTACTCCCCCTGAAGAAAACAAGGCATTACCATGCAGCATGTTGATTTTTTCTTCGAGTGTCATTCGCTTAAGCATATCATTTATCTTGTGCTGTAATGGTATCTGTTTCGCCTTCTGGGCCGAAACATTTCCGAACAAGAACAGTGTGGCAAGGGGTGCTATCAAAAATTTTATACGCATTGATTATTTAAAATTTAGTTTGTAATTTATTGTTCATATTCATTTTTGTTAACCCCTGCTATTTTAGGCCGAGGCCAGCCCATAGTATCTAATATTACCTGAGTTTTAGCCTTACGGATAAAAAGAACGTAAGCAGAGGGGAGGATATCGTATTCCTTTTTAAAGAGCTTTGCGAAATACTGAGGTGCTTCAAACCCAACTTCGCTGGCTACCTGGTTAATTTTCATTTCTGTAGTTTCGAGTAAATGGGCAGCTTTCTGCAGGCGGATTGCCTGTATAAATTCTACGGGCGATTTACCGGTAAGCATTTTAAGTTTCTTATACAGCGATACCCGGCACATTTTCATCTCACGACTGGTTGTTTCAACAGAAAGAGTGGGGTTTGATATGTTCAGCTTGATATACTCAATTAATTCGCTCAAGAATTTCTCATCCCCAGTTTGTATACGTACCTGTTCAAAACATACCTTTATCTGTCCCTTAGAAGCCCGTTTATATGTTTTCTGAAGCTCGTCAGGCTCTTTGAAGGCCTTTCTTCTTTTCATTTTTCTATACAACATTTTATTAATGAATGGCTTATAAGATTATTAAAAAAAATACCTAATTGAATTTAAATCCGAAAACCCATCTCTTATTGACTGCTAATTTTTGC
>JAMFSA010000154.1 GCA_026225055.1 Mucilaginibacter xinganensis
AATAGTTATCAAAACGTGCATCGTTCCAGTAGTTAAACCAGTTAAAGCGGCGTACTTTGTAAGGGCAGTTGTTAGCGCAGTAACGTGTACCTATACAACGGTTGTAAGCCATGTGGTTTAAACCTTCAGATGAGTGAACGGTAGCTAATACCGGGCAAACAGTTTCGCATGGCGCGTGATCACAGTGCTGGCAAAGCATTGGCTGGTAAACAACCGATACGTTATCCAGATCAGCATCATTTAACTGGTTAATCTCTGATTCTTTAGTTATCAGGCTACCTTTTTCGTTAAAGCTATAGTAACGGTCAATACGTATCCAGTGCATTTCGCGGCGGCGGCGTACTTCATCTTTACCAACAACAGGAACGTTATTTTCAGCGCTACAAGCTACTACGCAGGCACCACAACCGGTACAAGCATTTAAGTCGATTGCCATAACCCAATTGTAGGTAGGGCGCTCGTACTCATCCCATAAACTGTACGTTTTGTGCTCATCAAAATGACCACTTGCCGCGTATGGATTCTTTTTATATTCAGTAAAGGTAGTTTCGCGGATGATGCTGTTACGACCTTCGTATGAGTGGTGTGTTTGTGTTTGTGCCAGTTCAGACTGCTCGCCTGTTGGCCTTATTGTTGCAACAGCTGTAGTTTGGAAAGTACCATTGCGGAAAGTATAGAACGGATAAGCGTTCTCTCCCACTTTATCACCTACTAAACCTGCTTTTGTACGACCGTAACCAACAGCTACAGATATAGTACCGGCTGGCTGACCAGGCTGTATCAATACAGGCAGATCAATTGAATAATTGTTTGCTGTAATAGTGATCACATCACCTTGCTCAAGCTCTAAGCTTTTAGCATAACGTGGTGACATGGCAGCGAAGTTATCCCAGGTAACTTTTGAAACCGGGTCAGGTAACTCCTGTAACCATGGGTTGTTAGCCCTGCTGCCATTACCCAATGCAATAGTTTGGAATAACTGCAACTGAACCTTAGTTTTATCACCATTAGCAGCTGCAAGTTCGTTGCTGTGATCCAGTATAGTTTGGGCAACTGCTGAAAGCTCATGACTGAATGTGTAAGAGCCTGCTGTTTTAGCATCAGCCTTAACAAAGCCTGTTTGCAATAATGTTTCCCAACCTTTTTGACCTGAAAGACCGCCTTTAGCTAACAGATTCTTATCCCAGTTGTTTCTAACATAAGTATAGTAATCCTTAACCGCGTTATCAGACCATACCAGTAAGCTTTGCTCAGCCTGACGGCTGTTGTATACAGGGTTAATGGTTGGCTGTACTATAGTGTAGTAACCTTCAATAACGTTACTATCACCCCATGACTCTAAATAGTAATGATTTGGAGCTATGATATTACATAAAGAAGCAGTTTCGTCAGTATAATCAGAGAATGATACTCTTAAACGTACTTTCTTTAAAGCGGTTTTTATAGCGTCGCCACTGTGGTAGTTATATGCCGGATTTGCATCCAGGAAGAACACCGCGTCAACATCGCCTTTATCCATATCGCTTACAAACTCAACAAATTCAGCATCGTTGCCTGCGTATTGGTTTGAAGCATTATCCAGATCAATTGTATTACCGTAGCTACCTAATAATGAGTTGATGGCATTAACCAGGGTTTGTACCGCAACATCATTTGAGCCCGAAACTACCAGCGCTTTACCTTTAGCAGCTAATAATTCTTTACCTGCAAGGGTTATTGCATTTTCAGCAGCATCATTATCCAGTTTTTTTGAACCTGCTAATGTTGTGCCCGAGATAGCATTATATAAGTTTATTAACGCGATACCCTCTTCTGATAATTTGATAGGGATACGAACGTCAGCGTTTGAACCGGTGTTGCTCATTCCACTTTCAAACTGAATGTGGCGAGACATTTTTTTGCTTTGCAGCGATTTGTTATTACGGTTCTTAACGTACTGGCCAATAAATTCGGTTGGAGAGATCCAGGTACCCAGGAAATCAGCGCCGAAGCTTACGATAACGTCAGCCTTATCAAAATTATAGTGAGGAACTACTGCTTTGCCAAAGCTGTTTTGGTTAGCCTGGATGATACCTGTATAAGATACCGCATCGTAGTTAATATGTTTTGCAGTTGGATATTGTGCAACAAAATCAGCAATAACCGCTAATGTTGACGGGCTATAGATAGTAGATGATACGATGCGAATCTTTTTGCCGCCAGCTTTAATAGCTGTAAGCTCATTCTTAATAAAAGCATCTATATGATCCCAATCGCTGTCGGCACCATCCTGTATTGGGTTTTTTATACGGCTTACATCGTATAAAGACAATACCGAGGCTTGTGCCTGCGCGCTTAAACCGCCTTTTGATAAAAGATCGTTAGGGTTACCTTCAACCTTAATAGGGCGGCCTTCGCGGGTTTTAACTAAAATAGCATGGCCATCATAACTTGATGAGTAATAATTGGCTACACCCGGAGTTACCTCTTCAGGTTTTATCAGATAGGGAATTGATTTGTGAACCGGCACTTTTTCGCAAGCTGCCAGGGTAACTGCGCCAACACCAAAGCCAAGGGCCTTTAAAAAGTCGCGACGGGGAGTTTTACCCAATAAGCCACCACTTTCCAAAACCTCTTCGATAGGAATAGGCTCAGGAAACTCATGTTTATTTTTCTCAACAAATTCTGGTGTTTTGTTCAGTTCTTCTAAACCTTTCCAGTATTTTTTATTGCTGTCCATTTAAGCTATATAAACTGTAATTGCTAAGTTTTAAAATCTCAAT
>JAMFSA010000155.1 GCA_026225055.1 Mucilaginibacter xinganensis
GTATAAAAACATTATTTTTGGGCACATATTTTATGACCGATATAAAAGCACTATTTCAGCAGGCAGTTGAACTCCTGCAGCAACTCATCTCCATCCCATCATTCAGTAAAGAAGAAGACCGCACAGCAGATGTGATCGAACTTTTTTTACAAAATCACGGCGTTGAAACACACCGTAAGCTGAACAATATTTGGGCATGGAACAAATATTTCGATCCGGCAAAACCCACCATACTGCTTAACTCTCACCATGATACGGTAAAACCCAACTCCGGCTATACCCGCGACCCATATGATGCCAAAATTGAAGATGGCAAGCTGTATGGCTTGGGTAGTAATGATGCAGGCGGTTGCCTGGTATCGCTGATATCAGTGTTCCTGTATTTTCACGAGCAACAAAACCTTAAATATAATTTCTGTTTGGCCACTACCGCCGAGGAGGAAATTTCAGGCGTGAATGGTCTTGAACTGATCATTCCCGAATTAGGACAATTGGATTTTGGCATAGTTGGCGAGCCTACTTTAATGCAGTTAGCCATTGCTGAGCGCGGCTTAATGGTACTGGATTGCACCAGCCATGGTAAAGCAGGCCACGCCGCCCGCGAAGAAGGGGAGAATGCTATTTACAAGGCTTTGCCTGATATTGAGTGGTTCCGTACGTTTAAGTTCCCTAAGGAGTCGGAAGTTTTTGGGCCGATAAAAATGTCGGTTACTATTATAAACTCAGGCTCGCAGCATAATGTGGTGCCAGCCAGCTGCGTTTTTACGGTTGATGTGCGTGTAACAGATGCTTACCGTAACGAAGAAGTACTGGAGATCATCCGCCAGCATGTAAGCTGCGATGTTAAACCACGTTCCATCCGCTTAAAGCCATCATCAATTGATAGCGCCCACCCTATAGTACAGGCTGGCATCGCGCTGGGGCGTACAACTTATGGTTCGCCAACAACATCTGATCAGTCGCTGCTGGATATCCAATCCATCAAGGTTGGTCCCGGTGATTCAGCCCGCTCACATACCGCTGATGAGTTTATTTATGTAGATGAGATACGGGAAGGCATTGAATTGTATGTGAAGATGCTGGAGCAGATAGTGTAAATAAATATCATGTCAATTGCGAGGAGGAACGACGAAGCAACCTCGTCGCTTGCATATTGAATGCGATGAGGTTGCCACGCTATCGCTCGCAATGACATAGTTTTATCCCTATCCCTGTACCAATCCTATTACATTAAAATACATTATATCATCCATCCGTTTATAAAAAATAGTACCTTACATAAACGTATTGTTAAGTTCATTAACCCCGATGAAAATGATAAAGAATATCCTGCTGATTAGCGCGTGCCTCCTGACGGCTTCATGCGCGTCCAATCAACATAAAGCAGAAAAATTAGTTAAAAATTACCTCGACACTCATTTAAGTGACCCCGCCAGTTATGATGCGGTTAGCTTTGGCGATGTTGATACCGTTTTTAAACGCTTCGCCGAAACTAAACAATACGATAGCTTAAAAACCGCAAATATTGCAGCAAAGCAGAAGGTTGATAAAATAAAAGATACCCTTATGAACCTGATAATTACTTCAAAAGTTGCTTATATGGAAGCCCTGAAAAGGCAGATGAAGTATGAGGCTGATACAGGTAGTTTATCTAAGGCCATCCGATCGAATGAATTATTGTTTAAAGGGCCGATAAAAGGATGGGCTATAGCGCATAGCTATCATACTAAAAACATTGCTGGCGCGATAGTATTGCATAATACACAGTTTAGGTTGGATAGTGATCTTACAGCGGTTGTTAGTGTGCAGGATTTGAAGTAAGTTGATTGTAAAGTGTTATTGGAACGAAGCAATCCCCGGCTGTAAAGGGCGTATGTGCAAGGCGTGAATATCGCATGAAGCCGCTCGTTGCCGCGGAGGCTACTACTTTTGTCTTGATACAAAAGGTAGCAAAAAATCAAGTCAGTAGAAATGCTTCTTCGCCGCACAATGCATTTGCGCTGCAAATCAGGCAAAACCTGGGCTGCTATATTTTCACCCCGCTGTCGCTACGCACTTTGGCCTTTACCCTTCTGTAAAAATCTGCTAATGCCCTGCCATTACACACAAGGCCACCATCGTTTTGCCTGATTTCGCCCGAAGCTGTTCTACTGACGGGAAAAAGGAAAGTAAAAAAGCATCTTTCTAAAAGAAAGCATTAAATGGATCGCAATTAAAGAAAGAGTGTAGGCCCTGACAACAAGGGCGGGCCGGCGTAAAGGCGGGAATGACGGTTTAGCTTTTGGTGTGATGTGAAAACACGAAGTATTTGAACAGCGAAAAGAGCGTAAAGAACCGGCAGGGAGCGTGGAAGCATCCTTGTTGTCTTGATTTATTCATCTATTATTTGTTTTTAATAGGTATTCATGAGCTCCCTCCGGTCGGTTTTTTGGTTACTTTTTGTATCAAGACAAAACGGCGGAGCCCTCTTGAGCACTTTTAAAAACAAACAACTTGCGAAAAAAGTGACTTCTTAGCGAAAAGCGATACCATGAGACAGGTATAAGAAATGCTATTCCAATCCGTCATTTCCTCAACATTTTTAGAAACCCCGCACCACCATCAATAAAATATTTATAGCATATTTGCACCATGAGTAAGATCTGGCAAAAATCTATTACCGTTAATGAATTGGTGGAAAACTTTACCGTTGGCCGCGACACGGAATTTGACCAGCAAATGGCTGCTTTTGATGTATTGGGCTCATTGGCCCATACCCAAATGCTGCACAGCATTGGCTTAATGAATAACGACGATCTGCAACACGTTCAGCGCGAGTTGAAGGCTATCTATCGTGATATTGAACAAGGTAATTTTACCATTGAGCCGGGTGTAGAGGATGTACACTCGCAGGTAGAAATGCTGCTTACCCAGCGCATTGGCGATGCCGGAAAAAAGATCCACAGCGGCCGCTCACGTAACGACCAGGTACTGGTCGACCTGAAATTATTTTTCAGGCATGAATTGCAACAGGTTGTTGAGGAAACTGAAGCTTTATTCCGCCAGTTGATCGCGCTTAGCGAAAAGCATAAGGATGTTTTGCTGCCCGGCTATACGCATTTGCAGATAGCTATGCCATCATCATTCGGACTATGGTTTGGTGCTTATGCCGAAAGTTTGGCTGATGACCTGGAGCTTGTTTTGGCCGCTTATAAGATCACCAATAAAAATCCACTGGGTTCAGCAGCGGGTTATGGTTCATCGTTCCCGTTGAACCGTACTTTAACCACGAAACTGTTAGGCTTCGATAGCCTTAATTATAACGTTGTTTATGCCCAGATGGGCAGGGGTAAAACCGAAAGAATAATTGCCCAGGCTTTATCTTCCATTGCCGCTACATTAGCTAAAATGGCCATGGATCAGGCTTTATATTTGAGTCAGAATTTTGCTTTTGTGAGCTACCCGGATACGTTGACCACCGGCAGCAGCATTATGCCGCATAAAAAGAACCCCGATGTTTGGGAAATTATGCGTGGCAAATGCAACCGCATACAGGCCCTGCCTAATGATGTTACCATGATGACGACTAACCTGCCGTCAGGCTATCACCGCGAACTGCAATTATTGAAGGAACTATTGTTTCCTGCCTTTACCGATTTGAAAAGCTGCCTGCACATGGCTAAATTTATGTTAGAGCATGTAACGGTAAATACAGGCATATTGAACGATCCTAAATATGCATACCTGTTCAGCGTTGAGGAAGTAAACAGGTTAACATTAAGCGGCACACCATTCCGCGATGCGTATAAACAAGTAGGCTTAGCTATTGAAAACGGCGAGTTTAACCCCGATAAAAAAGTAAGCCACACACACGAAGGCAGCATAGGCAACCTCGGCAACGAGCATATTGAAGCAGGGTTTAATAAACTGCTTACCAATTTTGATTTTGCTAAGGTGGAGAATGCGGTTAAGGAACTGGTAAAAGCATAATAGTATAAATTGTTGTTGTAGAAATTAGTAGTAACTTGGGGTAACTAAACCTAATCCAAGTTATGAACCATTTCAGGTACATTAAGTACTTATATTATTTACTTGTTATTACTTCGCTTGTTTCATGCAAGCAAAATGATAAAACCATTACTATTAAAGGCAATATAAAAGGCCTTAATGCTAACTGGATTTACTTGTACGGACCTTTCAGAATTGGAGGCAAACCGATCGATTCAGCTCGGGTGGTTGATAATAAATTTGAATTTAATCTTCATCCTGATACTACTTTCCAACCGCATTGGGGTTACATAGCTTATCATACTAAGCCTGCTTATGCTGGAATTCTGGGTGTTATTAATCCCATAACCTCAACCAGTAAAAAGTTAGATTTAAATGCTGGTCTATACATAGAACCTGGTGTCGTAAATTTAACCGGTGATCTTACAAAAAGTAAGGGTATTACATTAACTGGTGGTAAACAAAATGATTTCTATTTTAGGAATCACGATTTGCCTTATATCTATTTAAGCAAAGATCCTGCTAAAAGGCGATCACAAATAAGCAAACTTATAGAACTTGTAATAAACAACCCCGACGCTTACTACGCCATGTTTGCATTGGGTAATTTAAAGTATTCTTTAACTAATGATGAGCTCAGGAGTATTTATAACGGATTTGATGATGATGTAAAAACGGCATATAATGGCCGGAAAATAAACGAGTTTTTAAACAAAAGGCCTAACGATGGCGCAGCAAAACCCAATTCCGTTTTAGTAGACACCAATAAAAACCGATTCGCGCTTATTGATACTACCAAAAAATTAAATATGATTATTTTTTGGGCAAGCTGGTGCGGCCCTTGCAGAGCAGAAATACCATCTTTTAAAAAAATAGCTACTGAATTCAAAGATCCAAACTTCAGAATAGTGAGTGTTTCCGTTAACAAGGACAAAAGCCAGTGGAAACAGGCTGTTATAGAAGAAAATATGCCCTGGCAACAGTTAGTAATTGAAAATGTTGATATGGAGCGTATAACAGATCAGTATAACTTAGGGTTTATTCCTCAAATCTATTTTATAAACAATAACAGAAAGGTAATAACCCATCTGGAAGGTTATTCATCAACAAATGAGGCAACAATTGAAAAGATTATTACTACTGCGTTAAAGTAAATTAATTAGTCTTTTTACAAAGGTTTTCCATTTGCCAAAGCCCTGTCGGCCCATTTTATCGCTAATTTTTCGCGGCGTTTTGCGTATCTGGCTTTAAAGGTCATCTTTAACAGACTATCTAATCCACCTTTTATAGCCAGGTTATACAGGCTTGCTGCTTTACGTATGGGCGATGCATCCCAGGCGCGCAGACTTAACGAGAATGAGCCGTCGAGGTATTTCATCCAGTGCCAGTAGCCGGTTGGCATAAACAGGGTATCGCCATGCTCTAAAAAGCACTCAGTGCCTTCTACGCCTTCCAAGGCCGGGAAAAGTTTGGTATCCGGGTTTGATACATCATAATCCTCCAGTGCGTAGGTGGCGTTAGGGATGCAGTATAAGCGGCGTTTCCATTTGTTCTCGAACAGGATCACATGCTTGCGGCCACCGAAATGGGTATGGAAAATATGCGGCAGGTCGATATCATAATGCAAAAACGTAACCGAGTTAGATCCGCCGAAGAACATAGCAGGCATGCTCTCTAAAAAGCCGCCCATCAGGTCTTTAGGCAACACAATATCATCCAGTAATTGCGGTGCTTGCTTAAATATGTTGAAGAAAAATATACGGAGTTCGGTAGGTTGAGATTTTATCAGATCTATATACTCATCAAAAGGCATTTCGGCAGCTGATGAATTGATGGGTTTTGAAGGGTCGGCCTTTGAGTTATCGTACAATGGCACCACTTTATTGCCAACAACTTCCTTTAAATATTCTGCAGTCCATTTTTCACGGGCGGGCCAGTTTTTGGTTAAGCCTTTGATGATGAGCGGTCGGCGTTTATCTAAATAGTTCTTTTTAAAATCGGAAGGGCTAATCGATTCAACAGTATCAATCGGACGAAGGATAAAACTCATGCTATGTTAAATTTATCGGACGTCCGTATTAACTTAAGGGGTTTCCTTAGGTACCGAAAACACCGAAGTTTAGCAAAGTAACGGAAATTATTGCGGTAGATTGTTAAACCGCTGATTTTTTTGATTGGAGGATGACGCTGATTTGTGAGTGGCGGAGTAATAGCGAAGAACCTGCCCGCGTTTAAATTTCGCTTGTAGAATAGATGCTTCGGTCCTCAGCATTACAATTCTCAAAAACGAAACAAAAAACCCGGCGCTTAATGCAGCCGGGCTTTATCTTTCAGGTAGATTTAATAGTTTTTTAAGTTTGCAGCGGCAGTTTGTTACGCCGTTAAACAAACCACCTTTGTATATAACTGCAAACCAATTATTGAGGCATTAAAACGGTGTTTATTACATGTATTACACCATTGCTCTGGAAAACATCCGAAATAGTGATCCATGACGTGCCGCCTTTTTCATCAACTAAGTATAACTTTTTGCCTTTTGCCATTACTTTTAATGTGCCACCTTCAACAGTTGTTAAGGTTGCAGTGCCGTTACCTGCTTTAACTTTGGCCCATAAGTCTGCAGCGCTTAAACGGCCTGCAACTACGTGGTAAGTTAAAATTTTGGTTAAAGTGGCTTTGTTTTCTGGTTTAACCAGATTGTCGACAGTGCCTGCAGGCAGTTTGTTAAATGCCTCATTGGTTGGTGCAAATACGGTGAACGGGCCCGGGCCTTCTAAGGTTTCAACCAAGCCTGCGGCTTTAACAGCGGCTACCAGTGTGGTGTGGTCTTTCGAGTTTACAGCGTTCTCAACT
The DNA here is from genome assembly GCA_026225055.1 of Mucilaginibacter xinganensis. Taxonomy (GTDB): domain Bacteria; phylum Bacteroidota; class Bacteroidia; order Sphingobacteriales; family Sphingobacteriaceae; genus Mucilaginibacter; species Mucilaginibacter xinganensis_A. Next base: position 6,841 of record JAMFSA010000155.1, read on the forward strand.
ATGTTTTTTGTTGGATACATTGCTGCACCACCAACCATTTTAGTTTGTGCATACGTGTTAGGTGAAATTGCAATAGCTACTACTGCAAGCGCCGCGATAATTAATTTTCTCATTGTTGTTTTCTTCTATTTGTAGGTTATTTGATAGAAGATACGGTGCTTATCACAGGGCAGTTTTATTATCTCCGGATAATTCCAATAGCCAAAAGCGCTAAGCAGTTTTAAACCGTATGGGGATAATATTCGTAGATGCGCACCTTTCAAGGATCAGAAAAACAGCTCCGAAGCTATATGATCGGCATATAGTTTTCCTTTTGCAGTAAGGGAAATAATATTATTATTTTTCACCAGCCACTCTTTATTAAAATATTCATCAGCAGCAATTAGTAACTGGCTGGCCGATGAGGCGGCGATATTATTCAGCTTATCCAGATCGAGCCCCCAAATGGTACGTAATGAGGTCATGATGTATTCGTTAAGGCGGTCGGTTTCTGTTAGTATTTCCGTTTCCGAGGGCAGCTTACCGGCAAAAATCCCCTCAATATACTTAGCGTTATTGGCTATGTTCCACTGCCGGGTCTCGCCATTATAGGAGTGTGCCGATGGGCCTATGCCGAGGTATTTTACGCCTTTCCAGTAATTGGAATTATGGCGTGAATAAAAGCCCGGTTTGCAAAAGTTCGAGATTTCGTAATGCTCAAAGCCCTGCAATTGCATAGCGTCGGTCATATAAACAAACTGCGCGGCGCTTTGCTCATCATTCATGGCCGGTTGTTTTTTCTTGCGGATGAAGGATGCCAGGGCAGTTTGGGGCTCAACCGTCATGGAGTAGGCTGATATGTGCGGCACGCCGAGTTCAAAAACCTTATCTAAATTAAATTTCCATTTTGAGTCGGTGAGTAAGGGGTAGCCGTATATCAGGTCGACAGTAATGTTCTCAAAACCGATATCCTGAGCTCTTTTTACCGATGCTTCAGCTTCTGCGGCACGGTGTACGCGGTTCATCCATTGCAGATCGTCATCAAAAAAAGATTGTAATCCAATGCTGAACCTGTTTATCGGCGTATGCCTTAACGATTGTAATTTAAGCTTATCCAGGTCATCCGGGTTAGCCTCAAGAGTGATCTCGGCATTAGCGGCTACGGTATGCAGGCCGGTAATTGTATTAATAATAAGCCCAATTTCGCTTTCACTTAACAGGGATGGAGTGCCACCACCAAAGTAAATGGTTTCAATAGTTTCGCCGCTTAGGTAATTTTTTTGCAGCTGTATTTCCTTTATCAGGGCCTGCAAAAGTTCGTCCTTGTATTTTAATGAAGTGCTGAAATGGAAATCGCAATAGTGGCAAGCCTGCTTGCAAAAAGGAATATGTATGTAGATGCCTGCCATAATTTTACTAATTAATAATCAGCTAATCTGATTATTTCCAACTCATTATCCCCAAGCAATCTATTAGTTGCTATATGAACTATATTATTTGGCGAAGGTAATTTTACTTCCTTTAAATACCACAAATTATCTTCAACTTTCACCAGGTCGTGTTGTACATTAACGCTTGATAAAGGCATGTTCATTCCTCTTCCATCAGCCTTTATAATGGCTTCCTTACGGGTCCAATAATTAAAAAATGTATGGATGGGAGCAGGGCTTTCGGTTAACGATCTCCATTCACCGGCATCAAAGGATTCGCTGAAATCATCCAGATCAATATTTCTTATTTCCTCTACATCAACCCCCACTTTTAATGAATCACTTATTATGCAAACCGCGCAGTTGTTAGTATGTGATATATTAAAATCAATACTATCATTAAAAAAAGGACGACCGTATACCGTATACTGAAGCAGATCAAAACTAAAATCTACCATATTAAAGCACTGCATCCCTTTTAAAAGAAGCATTTTGCTTAGCAAGCGAATATAGCCTGATTCCCACTTTTTGAGTTTTAAAACTTCGTTCCGCGTTTTTTCAGAAAACAGACTTAGCAGTTCTTCATACTTATGTTTATCAAAGTTCTGTATTTCTACATAAATAAGCCTGGTCATTTATTTAGGGGCGATGAGTGATGTTGTATACTTTTTAAATATCAATAATATTATACACAACTTAAAACCCTTCGTTCAGCAGGTTTTGAAGTTTATTAGCAAAGCCCTCTACATTGGTATTATCGTACATGCTGTAGTGGTTGCCGTTAACCGGGATGCTTTTTATCTGTTTTACATAGGGTTTCCAGCCCAGGTAAATAAAATCATCCATGTAAAAAGTTTTTTCTTTGGCCCTTAAAACAACCATGTTGCCGTCATATGGGCTCAGGTTGTATTTTAAATAAGCCTTTATATGTAAACTGAAAATATCAAAGTCAATATCTGTATTTCTTTCCTGGCTTTTTTCCGGCGCGGAACCGCCCCTTTTTTTATTTTTAAGGCGCGTTTTAATAGCCCTTTTGATACCTTTAAACACGCCATTATAATAATTGAACGCCTTTGCAGGGCCGTATTTAAGCCTGTAAAACGAATAAGCGATAAGCCTCAAAAAAGTAATTGTTGAATATTTTGTTTTGATCAAAGATGGATCGCGGGTTAAGCCATCAATGGTAACCAGTAATTTTACTTCTTTACCCAGGGCCTTTAGCTGTTTGGCCATTTCGTAGGCAATAACTCCGCCCAGCGAAAAACCGGCTAAGTAGTATGGGGTATTTGCGCCCTCACGCAAAATACTATTCACATAGTATGTGGCAATTTCTTCAATGCTTTCAAATAATTTCCCCTGGTTGTTATAACCGTTTGATTGGAAGCCATATACAGGCTGATCTGCATCAAGCCCGTCGCTCAGGTTGAAAAAACCGTCATAAACCAATCCGCCGCCATTTATAAGATACAAAGGTGGTTTGGTGCCTTCGGGCTTTATTGCTATTAATATATTGGGGATATCAATTAAACTGGGCCTGTCAAACAATTTGGCCAGCGATGCAATGTTAGGGTATTGGTTAAGCTGTATATATGAAATATGCTTGTCTGTTTCTTTTTTTAATAACGAAAGCATCTGTACGCCCATAATTGAGTTGCCGCCCAGCTCAAAAAAATTATCATAAATATTTATGGAATCGTGATGAAGCACACGCTTCCAGATCTCATGGATAGTTTTTTCATAAGGTGTTGTAGGCTCAACAGATGTAGCTGCGCTTTCGTCTTTAGATATGGAGTTGATTAACTGCTCCCTGTCTGCTTTGCCATTGGATGTAAATGGTATCGAATCAACTGCTTTAATGCTGGTTGGCAGCATATATCCGGGCAGCTTAGTTACCAGGTGATCCCACAGATCCTGTACAGTATGTTCAGGCAGCAGTACAACATAAGCTGTGATCTGCAAAAAGCCCAGTTTGTTTTTTTTAGTTAATACTACGGCATGTTTTACAATTCCGCTGTTTTTAATAGCGCTCTCTATCGAAGCCAGCTCAATCCGGTAGCCATTTATTTTAACCTGATCGTCTATACGCCCTAAATATTCAATATTTCCATCACTTAAATACCTGCCGAAATCACCGGTTTTAAAAACAATTTCGCTAGTATCACTTAGCGGATTTTTAATAAAGCGTTTATCGGTAAGGGTTGGTTTATTCAGATAGCCACGGGCAACGCCGTAACCGCCTATATGAATTTCACCTACCATATCATCACCAAGCAATTGGCCGTTTTCATCCAATATCAGCAGTTCGGTATAATCAATAGGTTTACCTATAAGCACTTTTTCAACTACAGCGTCATCATCAGGCATCATCCAGTAGGAGGAGTGGATGGTAGTTTCAGTAGGGCCGTACAAATTGTAGAGCAGCACACGCGGCAGTTTGTTTTTAAACAGGTTTGCCTGGTAAGGGGTTAAAGCCTCTCCACTACAAATTACCCGCTTTAAACTGCTGAATTCCCCCTGCTCAATACTCAGTAAAAAGAACTCGAGCATAGTAGGAATAAAGTGCGCTGTTGTTATTTGCCGGGTTTTTATGATCTGCCTCAGTTTGCTTATATCACGATAATCATCTTTAGGCATAATTACCAGCCGGGCACCTGCAATCAGCGGGCCCATAATTTCCCATACCGAAACATCAAAGCAAAAAGTAGTTTTTTGCAATGCCACATCGGTGGTTGTTAGGTTAAGATATTTTTGGGCCCATATTAAATTGTTTGCCACACTGCCGTGTGTGATCATTACGCCATTTGGTACCCCTGTGGTGCCCGAAGTATAGATTACATAAGCCAGGTTTTCAGCAGCAATTTCAATATCAGGGTTTTCTTTTGAAAGATTAGCTGATATGGTCAGCGCCTTATCTAATACAATTAGCTCAGCCGAAGTATTGTTGAATATCGGCGCTGAATCATTGTCGGTAACTATAAATTTAGCGGCACAATCGTTCAGTATGTAGTAAATTCTTTCTGTAGGGTATTCGGGGTCAACCGGTACGTAGGCTGCACCTGTTTTTTGTATCGCGATTATGCCTATTATAAGTTCAATACTGCTGTTTAGGCAAAGTGGTACCAGGTCTTCGTGTTTTACGCCTTTAGCAACCAGGTAATTGGCTAGTTTATTTACCCGCGCATTTAATTCGGCATAAGTTATCGCGTCGTCATTAAAAACCAGGGCGATATTTTCGCTATGGGCTAATACACTCTTTTCAAAAAGATCTGTAATATTTAATCGCGAAAAGTCAGTAATAGTCCCCTCTAAATAAGTCATTAATTAAGCTGTGCAAGTCTTTTTTGTAGTGTTCGTAACAAAAAATATAGTTAAAACCTTTAAAAGGGTCTGCTAATAGCTGTCCAGATAAAATGATCGCCAACAGTTTGGGTTAAATTTTCCAGGGGGGGAGTTCTTTAACACTAATATTGATTGCTTGCACTACCTGCAGCCTATAATTTGTTAGTTTAAATACCATCAAATATATCATTTTTAGGCTAACACTTTAAAGGCATCGGAAGCATTACTTGTATTTTTTTGGTGACATTTTTATTAACATTTACCATCAATTAATATTAAATACTAACTGGTTAAAATTCAGGTTTAAAAACCCGAATATGAGCTTATGTATACTGGTAATTTATTTGTTACGTTTAAGTGCCTATATAGTTACGCTTAGTGTTGATGCCTGGTTTGGTGATAAGCAATTATCTTGTTAAAATAATTGTAATAATATTTGGATTGGGCTCGCTGTTAATTTAACACTAAAATAAAGCGCAAATGCATAAAAAGCCCAATAAATGCGGTATTTTCGCACAAAAAATAAGCAACCTTATTTATAATGCGCTTTATTGTTTTGGTGCTTCTGTTTACACTCATTATCTGTTCAGGTGTTTATGCGCAGCAGGATTCTGTGCCTGCAAATAAGCCGGGGTTAACAGGTAAAGTATCTTCGCAAGTTGCTGATTCTAACGTAACCAGCACTCCGCAGCACATGGCTTTGCTTGATTCGGTAGCGCTGGCTACAACATTACGTGCAAAGTTTGTAAGTGATTCACTGGCTAAGCTGTATGTTTACCCCGATTCAAACCGGGTTAACCAATTGGCCGCAATGCTGATAGGGAATTTATACAAAGGGCATAATTTTCTGGATCTGCCTTTTAAATCATCCAAAACTACATTGGATGGGCACATTCGTAAAAGCCGCGACCCATGGATACTGGTTATCATCGTTATCCTGCTTTTGTATACCGCCTTACTCAATTTTTCATTAGGCAGCGATATAAAAACTATATTTCAATCATTTTATGCCAAACGCGCGGCCCAGTTTGATAAGGACGAACGGCAGCTGAATTTTCGCACATTTGTTGGCCTTTTCCTGCTTTTTAGCGCCACGTTCGGTTTGTTTTTATATCAATACGCTTCTTATAAAAGTGTGTATTTTAGTTATAGCGGTATGCAGCTGTTTATAGCGCTTTCACTTATAATAGTATCGCTTTTCGCATTTAAGTTTCTGTTACTGAAGATTATAGGTTTTTTGTTTGATATTAATCGCGTAGTTAGCGAATACATCACAACACTATATTTAACCTATTTTAATATAGCGTTTGTGTTTTTACCGGTTGCTGTATGCTTTAGCTTAATGGCGGCCCAGTTTATCCCTTACCTGCTGGCTGTAGCCTTGTTTTTAATCGTAGTTATATTCGTTTGGATCTATCTGCGAAGCAGTGTAAACATTATTTCTAATTTTCGATTTCACAAATTTTATTTATTTATCTATCTTTGTGCCCTCGAAATTTGCCCTATTTTAATTTTGATTAAGGTACTTAACTTATAGGATTTAGGCAGTTATAAAATTGAATATTGGAAGATAGAAAGAAAAAGGTTAAAAGTATACTGGTTACTTTGCCAAAACCTGAGAACGATAAAAATCCATACGCTGAACTGGCTAAAAAGCTAAACCTGAAGATTGATTTCAGAGCTTTTATACATGTTGAAGGCGTACCGGCTAAGGATTTTCGTAAAGAAAAAATTAACCTTGTGGACTTTACCGCGGTGATTTTTACGAGCCGTAATTCTGCTGATCACTTTTTCCGCATTTGCGAAGAGATGCGCTTTGAGGTGCCTGTAGAAATGAAATACTTCTGCCTTTCAGAAACCATAGCTCTGTATCTTCAAAAATATATACAGTACCGCAAAAGAAAAATATTCTTTGGCAAACAAACCGCGGCCGACCTGGCCGAGGTGCTAAAAAAGCATTCGAACGAAAAATTCCTATACCCATGCTCGGATGTAGCAGCCGAAGAAACGCAAAAGTTTTTGCTGGAAAACGGTTACAACTTTACACCGGCAGTACTTTTCCGTACCGTTTGCAGTGATCTTTCCGATCTGGCCGAAGTTTTTTACGACGTTATCGCCTTCTTTAGCCCATCAAGTATCCAGTCGCTGTATAAAAACTTCCCTGATTTTAAACAGAATAACACCCGTATAGCTGCCTTTGGTGCAACAACCCATAAAGCTGTGCTTGAATCGGGTTTAATATTGGATATTCCGGCACCCACACCACAAGCCCCGTCTATGACAATGGCAATAGAACAATACGTTAAACAGGTAAATAAATAAAGTTTAACTATTTTTATTTAACTTATTGTAACTTTTTTTTACAACCTCCCGTAAAACAGCCTGATAATAGCCCTCTAATCGAGTGATATTCATTGAAGGTTGTTAACACATAATTCGCTAATTATTAATTAGTTAGTATGCTGTGTTGATAGCTTATCAACAAGTGCTGAAAAAAAATGATTTATTTTCAGTATTTATAATCATTTGTTATATTCGGGGGTTACATTTAGTCGTTATATATTTTATATAACTGGATTTTTGAATTATATATATGAAGCAGATATACTCTTTAGTTGTTATTATGGTTACACTGGCAGCATTAAGCAGCTGTCGCAGCGGTGGTGGGGGTGAATTAACCGGCGTTCCTCAGCGTAACTTTAGGGCGGAAGTGCCTTATGGCATGGTTTACATACCAGGCGGAACCTTTTTAATGGGCCAAACAGACCAGGATATTACCTACTCTCAAATATCCCAAACAAAACAGGTTACTGTCCCTCCATTCTTCATGGATCAAACTGAGATCTCAAATAGCCAGTACAAACAGTTTGTATTTTGGGTACGCGATTCAATCGCTATCACCAACTATTTAAATGATGATAAATACTACATCCACCCTAAAGGTGCAACAACAGCTAAATCAAATGGAAAAAAATACATCAATTGGGATTATGTAAAAAGGTATCCTGTTTGGAGCCCCGCACGTAAAGGACAAGGTAACAATGGCGCTAAGCTTGATGGTATGTACTACCAGGGCGATGACCGTGTGTTTGATCGTAATGAGATAGATGTGCGTTTATTAAAATATAACTACTCAATGCTGGTATTGCGTAACGCTGCCAACTATAAGAACGATAAATCAAAAAGACGCTCTGATTTCATTTTGCGCGATACAGTACAGGTATATCCTGATACTTTAGTTTGGCTGAGCGATTTCTCATACGCTGCTAACGAGCCAATGGTACAGGGGTATTTTTCACACCCTGCTTACAGGAACTATCCTGTTGTTGGTGTAACCTGGCGCCAGGCACGTGCCTTCACCGTATGGCGCACACGTTATAATGATAGCTATAAAGATGCACATCACTTACCACACCGTTTGCCATACGAATTACCTTCAGAGGCCCAGTTTGAATATGCTGCACGTGGTGGCAGGATAGGTACCGATTACCCTTGGGGTGGCCCGTACATCAAAAATGCCAAAGGTTGTTTATTGGCTAACTTTAAACCAGGCCGTGGTAACTACTCTGATGATGGTGGCGCTTACACAGTAAATGTAAGATCATATTTCCCTAACGATTACGGTTTATATAATATGGCGGGTAACGTTGCTGAGTGGACCTCATCAACATTTAACCCGTCAGCTTCAACATTCGTGAGCGATATGTCACCTACCTATGAGTATGAGGCTAAAGCAAGCGATCCTGAAGAACTAAAACGTAAAGTAGTAAAAGGCGGATCATGGAAAGATGTAGGTTACTTCCTGCAAAACTCATCACGCAGTTACGAATACCAGGACACAGCAAAATCTTACATCGGCTTCCGTTGCGTAACAAGCTTTATGGGCCGCGATATAAGAGACAAACACTAAAAGTTCAACTCACTTAACTCACAATTTAATATACTTTTTTTTAAAAATTATGGCTGGCAAAAAACAAGGTTACGGAATAAACAACATCGTATCATGGGGCGCTACGGTAGTTATTATTGGACTATTATTCAAAATTCAGCACTGGCCTTATGGTGGCTTGTTCATTTCACTGGGTTTAGGAATGGAAGCTTTCCTATTCTTGATATTAGGCTTTCAGAGAGATACTACAGAGGTGGATTGGACCCGCGCTTACCCTGAATTAGCTGATGACTACAGCGGCGAGTTACCTAAAAGAGCTGCAATTGCACCAAGCAATTTCTCAAATACCGCAGCTTTAGATAAAATGATGAGTGACGCTAAAATTGGTCCTGAACTTATCCAGAACCTGGGCGAAGGCTTAAGAACTTTTGGTGATAAAGTTAACGCGATCTCTAAAGTTACTGATGCAGGTAATGCTACTATCGCATTCACTGAAAAAATAAAATCAGCAACTGATAGCTATGATAAATTAAGTACATCATTTGAAAAAGCCTCTGCAAATCTGGCTGAAATGGCAGGCTCAAGCAATGATTCAAAAAATTATCATGAGCAGGTAAATACAATGGTTAAAAATCTTGCAGCATTAAATGCAGTTTACGAACTGGAATTGAATGACTCAAGTAATCACTTAAAATCAATGAGTAAGTTTTACAAAGACATGGAAGGAACCATGCAAAACTTTAACGAATCATTGGATGGCTCACAACAGTTTAAAACTGAAGTTGGCAAATTAGCTAAGAACTTGTCTTCATTAAATGCTGTTTATGGCAATATGCTATCAGCAATGAGTCAGCCTCGTGCTTAATACATTAATACCTAATTAATTGATTAAAATTATTTTAACCTAACTAAGATTAAATCACATGGCTGGAGGTAAACAAACCCCAAGGCAGCGAATGATGGGTATATTGTATTTGGTTCTTCTGGGACTAATTGCACTGGATGTACCCGATAGTTTGCTGGACTCGTTCAAAAATATAAGTGATAGCTTAACTGCATCAAAAACTAACGTTCAAACAGGTATAGATCAAGCTTTTACCACGTTTGAAGCAACAAAATTAAAACAAGAAGGCGATAGGGCACAAACAATACATAACGATGCGTTAAAAGCCAAGAAACTGGCAGATGATCTTAACGCTTATGTTGAAACCTTAAAAGATAAATTTAAGGCTGCAACAGGTGGAATTGAAGAGGCAACAAATGACTATAAAGGCCGCGAGGATATGGATGTATCAACACATATGATGATCAACGATCAGAAATATGCTTACGATCTGCATAAAAAGATCGATGATACCAGAACGCAATTATTAGCCCTACTTAAACCATCTGAAAGACAAGGTGTAAACCTTTCTTTAGATGCTGTGGCACCTCCGCACAGAGCTGGTTTCCCTAACAAAGACTGGGAAAACGCAAACTTTGGCGAAGGTATCCCAATGGCTGCCGCGATGACAGCTTTAGTAAAAATACAATCAGACGCTAAAAACTCTGAGAACGAGGTTGTTAAAAAGATCTTAGGTCGTATAGATGTAGCGCAGGTTACGCTTGACCAGTTCAAAGGTGTGGCAGTTGCTCCAAGTAGCTATATACTACAAGGGCAGCAATACAAAGCTGATATTTATTTAACAGCTTATGATTCACACTCAAACCCAACCATTACAATTGATGGGTCAAACATACCGACTACTAATGGTGTAGGTACTTATACGACAACTGCAAGTGGCCAGGGTTTACATACATGGACTGGTACATTAACTGTTAAACAGGTTGATGGCCCGGCAAAAACTTACCCGGTGAGTGGTCAGTACATGGTTGCAAAACCATCTGCGGTGGTATCTCCTGATAAGATGAATGTATTTTATATAGGCGTACCTAACCCGGTAACAGTATCAGCACCAGGTGTAGCTACTTCAGCTTTAAAATTAAGCATGACAGGTGGTTCACTTAGCGGTGGCACTGATGGTAAATATACCGTACAGGTACACACTATAGGCGATGCCAAGATCACTGTTTTAGGTGAAAAAGGTATGGTTTTAGGTACATCACTGTTCCGTGTAAAACGTATACCTGATCCAAAGCCAATGTTTGCAGGCAAAAGCGGTGGTACTACCAGCGCGGCTAACATACGTGGCCAGGACAGAGTATTCGCGAAATTGGATAACTTTGATTTCGACGCTAAGTTTAACGTAACACGTTTTACTATGCTAATGGTAAAACCACGCCAGGATGCTGTTATATTATCAGGCAGTGGTAATGAGTTGACAGGTGCTATGCGTTCGGCATTGGGCACGGTTTCACCTGGTACAACTATTGTTTTTAAAGATATTGTTGCAGTTGGCCCTGATGGTACGCCACGCGGACTTGACCCGATTGTAATAAGCGCAAACTAAAAGGATTGGATTATGAAGACGAAAATTTTGCTTATTGTATTATGTTTAGCTTGTACTGCTTCTTTTGCACAAAAGAAGAAACGTACAAGAAGAAAGAAGGCAGCGACTACCACTCATACGGCGGCACCTATACCAACTTATACGCCGAGCACCGCTTTGAGCGCGCAACCATCTGATACAAGCAAAAGAGCGCCATTAAAGCCTTTTGACAGACCATTGGATGGCTATTATAAAAAATCAGACATATTGAATGCCAGGGTAACACCTTATCCAAACATTCGTGAGGCTGATGTGGCTTATGCAAAACGCATCTGGCGCGAAATAGACGTACGCGATAAAATGAACCAATATATGGCGTCGCCAAAACAACGCCTGATTGACATTTTAATGACCGCTATTCAAAATGGTGAGTTAACCGCTTATGACGCTTCTCCTGATCCTAAAAATGATCCTGACGGTGATGGCTTTGCACATCCTTTAACACCAGGCGAGGCTAAAAACAAAATGGCCGATAGCTCAGTTGTTGACAAGTTTGACAAGGATGGCAACAAAATTAGCTCGGTATTAACCGCAGGAGAGTTTAACGCTGATAGTATTGTAAAGTTCCGTATAAAAGAAGACTGGATCTTTGATAAAGAGCGGTCTGTTTTTGAGCCACGCATCATAGGTATTGCGCCAATGATAAAACCAAAAGCAGGTAGCCTTGACATTGATTACCAGCCGGCATTCTGGATCTATTTCCCTGATGCGCGCCCTATATTAGTTACCAAAGAAGTTGTAAGCAAAAACAGCGACGCGACAGGCTTAAGCTATGATGATGTATTTATGAAGCGTCTGTTTAATAGCTACATTGTTAAAGTATCAAACGAAAAGGACGAGCGTATAAAGGATTATGCACAGGGTATAGACAAGTTATACGAATCAGAAAAGATAAAGAAATCCTTAATGGATTGGGAACTTAACTTGTGGCAGTACTAAGTATTTGCTAACAAACAGATCCCTGATCTGAAAAATAAAAGAGCCCTTGCTAGATGATAGTAAGGGCTCTTCTTATTATTTTTACTATTGTAAACCACAAACTTAAACAGCATGGAATTTGGCAGGGTAACACCGGAAGAATTATTAGAAGTTGATTTTACGCTCCCGGCTGATGCCGTATTAACTATGCAAACGCTTAATACAGCATTAAACCATAAGCCTTTGCAGGTACATGTAGGCTGTGCCAAATGGGGGCGCAAGGAATGGTTAGGAAAAATATATCCGCTAAAAACTAAGGAAGCCAATTTTTTGGATGAGTATGTTAAGCACTTCGATTGTATTGAGTTGAATGCAACTTTTTATAATGTTTATGGCCCGGATACTATCAAGAAATGGAAGGATAAAGCAGAGAGTAGCCCCGGTTTTAAATTTTGCCCCAAATTTTCGCAAAGTATTACCCATATTCGTCGCCTAAAAAATGCCGACGATATTACCACCAGCTATTATGAAGGTGTTTTGGCCTTCGGCGATAAGCTCGGTCCGCTGTTTTTACAGTTGAGCGATAATTACACGCCTAAGAGCTTTCCGGAGCTTAAAATCTATCTGCAAAGTTTACCAACGGATATCCCTGTTTTTGTTGAACTGCGCCATAAGGATTGGTTCGCTATCCCCGAAAACCGTGACCAGGTATTTGAGCTTTTCAGGCAATTGAACATTGGCGCGGTAATAACAGATGCCAGCGGCAGGCGAGATGTTGTACACATGACTTTACCAACGCCACATGCCTTTATACGCTTTGTAGGCAACAGCCTGCATAAAACGGATTACGCCCGTGTTGATGAGTGGGTTGCCAGGATACAACAATGGCAAACGCAGGGCCTGCAATCGGTATGGTTTTTTATGCACCAGCACGATGAACGTTACTCGCCCGAACTGGCTGACTATGTTGTAGAACAGTTTAACAAAAAGCTGGGCACACAACTGGCAAGGCCGCAGTTTATTGACAGAGACAAACAACCAGAACTGTTTTAATCAGAATCAAAAATCAGAACCAGGATTTATGAGATTAAAGGATTTTCAGGATGCGGAATTCAGCTTGCTGAGCAACATCCTGTAAATCCCAAAAATCAAAAGAATCCTGGTTCTTTTACTGCGATACCATCCCCGATATCACATTGATGCTCAACGCAACTATCAGTGTGTTGAATACAAACGATATCAAACTATGCATAAGGCAAAGGCGGCGGATGGAGCGGTGTGTAATTACCACGTCGGATACCTGGAACGTCATACCAACAACAAAGGCGAAGTACACAAAATCGAGGTAATCAGGGTCTTCCGTATCAGGGAACTGAAGTCCACCACCGGGCAATACTTTGCCATCATCGGTATCGGTATCATAATACATATGCGCATAGCGCGATGTAAAAACGGTATGAACCAGCCACCATGATACCCCGACTGCGGATATGGCGAGTAATATATGCGCGTTTTTGGCTGCAGCAGAAATGCCATGTGATGATTTTAACAGGAAAATTATAGCTACCAAACTAACTACTGCTGCAGTTATAATAAATACAAACAGAATGGAACGGCTCGAATCCTGCAGCTTGGCTATCTTTTTTACTTCGCGGGGATGCGAGGTAAGCATAATGATCCAGTTGAGTATGATGATAGTTAATCCGCAGCCTATCCAGCAGGATAATGCCAATTCGGGCCATGTTAATGAATCGCGGAAGCAGAAAAAAACAATTATACTTACAGCAATTGCTATCATTAAACGAATGTGTGCATCTATCCGGAAAAATATCCGCCTGTCGGGGATTATGTTTTTTGTCATAATTTTAGTTAGTCTTCTTCAATAATTTCAATTACACGGCCAACCTGCCCATCTTCCAATCTTACTTTAATGCCCCGTGAATGGTAGGCCGAACTTGTTAGCAGATTCTTTACTATCCCACGTGTTCTTTTGGCCGATCGCTGGTCCTGTTTAAGTATAATGTCAACCTCAAGTCCGGGATAAATATCGCTTCTGTTCTGTCCGTTCATAGTAATTCAAATCTATAACAGATTATCTAACTTTAATAGAAAATTGATTTATTCTTCTGTATATGATATCCTTTAAATTTTAGATCGACAGTGTTACCATCCTATCTGTTTGATATCAACACTAATGCCATGCTTTTTCGAAGATATGCGTTAGGGATCAATTTCTTTAATTTTTTGGTAGCATGTATTAACAAAGTGTAGAAGTATTAATTAGCAACGTTGGGAGCGCTAATAGGTTACTCCAACAATACCATTGGCATAGGAATAATCATTACTAAGTTTTACCGGGGTGCCATTTTTCCAGTAATAGGCATTGGTAATACCAGTGGCGGAGAATTCAAAATTACCTATAACATAAACATCATTCTGAAAGACAGTGACCTGTTTGGCAAGGGTTGAATTGTGGTCATTTGTTTCACCTGCAATGTGTAATAATTGCGGCACATTGTTTTTCCAATAAGTGGCAATATCAGTGAACTTCAGGGATTCTTCGACTTCTGAAAGCCCCGCTATATACACATCGTTACCAATTATAGTAATGCCTGCTGTGCTGACCCCGAAAGTATTGCCATTTGCAAGCCCGGTAACAACACCATTTTTCAAATAATACGCTGTCCCGTTGTTATAATACGCTATATATACATCATTACCGTTCACCACAACAGATGTAGCGCGAGCATCTGCTGATCCCTCTTCGATAATTAATTTCGTCATCACACCATTTTTCCAATAAACCGGTGCATCGCCATAAATTGGGCCGTAAATATAACCTGTTACATATACATCGTTGCCATTTACAGCAATACCTGTTGTATATGCCGTTGTGGTTGCATCAGAAAGTGTCGTTAGCACCCCGTTCTTCCAATAAGCTGCTTGCCCGCTTTCATCATCTTTTTCAAGCGTACCGGCAATATACACATCAGTACCCGATAGCGTAATTGCAGTTGCCTCTGAACCAACTGAACCGTCAGAGAGATAGTTAATTTTTCCGTTCTTCCAATATACCGCGTGTCGGGATACCGGATTGAAACCTATGTATCCTGTAATATAAATATTGCTGTCTTTTGCAGCTATGGCGCTTGCATAGCTGTTGAGGGAGGTTAACCTTTTAATTAAGCCGTTTCTCCAGTAACAAGCTATTGTTGTATCAGCGTTAGATCCGTCAATCCCTGCTATATAAACCGCCGTATCATGTTTGGGGGGTGAAATAATGGGCTTATGGTCTTTTTTACAGGCTGATAATGCAATTATTGCGATTGAAAGGGTTAAATAAAAGTTAGTTTTCATAGGTTTAAATTTGACTGATAATTGATTGCGTATGAATGACCATCAACCCTAATAGGCTACTCCAACAGCACCATTTGCATAGGAGTAATCATTACTAAGTTTTATGGGGGTGCCATTTTTCCAGTAATAAGCATTGGTTATGCCGGTTGGGGGTAATGTGTAATACCCTACAGTATAAATGTTATTTTGAAAGACGATGACCTGATTAGCAATGTGTGAATTGTAGCCATCAGAGTCTCCCGTAATGAACAACAGCTGGGGTACATTATTTTTCCAATAAGTGGCAATAGAGCGGCCCGGTGGCACAACGGATACAAACCCTGTTATATACACATCATTATTATTTATAGTGATATCTGTTGTAATAATAGGCGGCTGTCTGCTATTAACAAGCTGGGTAACGCTACCATTTTTCCAATAATATCCGATAAGATCACCGGATGTGGCAGTATAATAAGCTATATATACATCATTACCGTTCACGGCAACGGCTGTAGCATTGGCAAATGCCGATTCGTTATCCAGTTTGGTCATTACACCATTTTTCCAATACACAGGTGTAGAGTTGCCGGTTGGGCTAAAAAGTTTGCCCGATACGTATACATCATTGCCGCTAACAGCAATACCTGTTGTATATGACCTTGTTGCTGTATCGGTAAGTGTGGTCAATACCCCGTTCTTCCAATAAGCTGCTTGCCCGCTCACGGCATTCTTTTCAAGATCGCCGGCGATATACACATCATTACCTGATAGCGTTATTGCACATGCTCTTGAGCCAATGGAACCGTTGGGGAGGTAATTTATTTTTCCGTTCTTCCAATAAGCCGCGTTGTCAGGTGCTGACGGGAAAATACTTGTGTATCCTACAATATAAATATTACTGTCTTTTGCTGCAACAGCGAAAGCATAGCTGTTCATGGTGGCTAATTTTGTAATTACGCCGTTTTTCCAGTAACAAGCTATTGTTGAATCAAGCGTATTAAAAGCGTCAAACCCTACTATATAAACCGCTGTATCGTGTTTGGGCTTTGAAATAGTAATCGGCTTATGATCTTTTTTACAGGCTGATAACGCAATTATCGCGATTAAAAGGTTTAAATAAAATTTAGCTTTCATATGGTTTAGTTTTAATAATTGATCATGTATGAAGGGGTACATTGTTCAAGCATCTCCTCTCAGAGATATATACTTGATTTTTGCACATAAATGAACAATAGTTGCTGAAAAAAACGGATATGACCGTAATTGTGATAGTTCAGGATTAGGCAATTCTAAACCAAATATAATAAAAAATTAATTGATAGCTTAAAATTATTAGCCTTCCAGTTTAACTTTATTTTCGGGATGCAGCAGGCTGGTGTACCGTCAAAATCGCGGATAGAAATAATGTAGTTTGTCACCTGCCTGCTCCAAACAGAAATATAACCGTGCCAGGGTGACATGATTGTTTTTTGGATAGATAGCTGCAATGTTTTCAATTCACTGTAGCATGATGGGTAAATCAGGGTTCCTTTTCATAATTAAGGATATATCTGATACAAAAATGAGTTGAATGTTAATTGCTGCCCGAGGTATGGTCGCAAACAATCTTCCACTCCCCATCAATTTTGCGAAACCATAAGGTAAAGTATCCGCCTACATCGCCACTGGTACGCGTTAAATGCCAGCTACCAAGCATAAATGCGTTTTCATGATCGAGCAATTGCAGTTTAATAACGGTAAATGCCAGCTGCCCCATAGCCGCTTTACCGGGATAACGCTTTTTGTAATTATCTAAAGTAGTTTGCCAACCATAAACAGGCGCGGTTTTGCCAACAAACATTAACGAGTCCGATTTCCAGTAACCCTGCATAAAGCCGTCAACATCGCCTCTGTTCCAAGCTTGGCGCTGGGTTTCCAGCACATTTAATATGGCTTGTTTGTTTTGCGCAAAAACTGTACAGAATGTAAAAATTAACAGTAAGGAAAGTAACAATCTCTTCATAATGCAAAATACGTAAAATCATCCAAAAATACTTTTAGCTTTGGGGCTTCATTTACTACTTATGAATAAGAAAGTACTATGCTTTGGCGAAGTTTTATGGGATACTTTTGGCGATGAAAAAAAAGCCGGTGGCGCACCAATGAATGTTGCCGCTCATTTGGCCCAGCAAAAAGTTGATGTAGGTTTTGCCAGTAGGATAGGGTCAGATCAACCGGGTATTAAGCTTGCGGGAGTTTTAAAAAAGAGCGGTTTATTTTCTGAACTTATACAGGTAGATGAATCACTGCCCACTTGCGAAGTTACTGTTCAGCTTGATGAAAACAACCAGGCTACCTACATTATACCTGAACCTGTTTCATGGGATAATATCCAAACTACTGAAGCTTTGGTTGCGGGCGCTGTAAAAGCCTCTGCTATTGTATTCGGCAGTTTAGCCTGCCGTGAAAGTACAACACGCGATACCTTATTGAATTTGCTTGATGAAACAAAAGCCTTACGGATATTTGATGTAAACCTGCGTGCGCCGCATTATACGCTTTCAACTATTGAGAACCTGGCAGCCCGTGCCACAGTAGTTAAAATGAATGAGGAAGAGGCTAATCTGTTAATAGGCGGCAGTAACGGGCACTTGTTAGATAAGATAGCTGAATTTCGTGCAAAATATCATCCGCAAACTATTTGTGTAACCCGTGGCGAAAATGGCGCTATAATATGGCACGACCATGAAGTTTATGAACATCCGGGCTTTAAAGTGAAGGTTGTGGATACAGTAGGAGCGGGTGATGCATTTTTGGCCACCTTTATTGCCGGTATTTTAGAGGAGCAACCTATGCAGCAGGTACTGGAAAACGCCTGCGCCATTGGCGCTTTTGTAACCAGTAAACGAGGTGCTAACCCCGTTTATAACTGGGATGAAATTGATGCGATAAAACGCTCATAAGTTTCATTAATTCTTCAATTTTAATTTTTAAGCAGACGATTTTTTCGGAAAAGGTTATGCTTTTGCCTGATATTACTCTTTTAGGTTAATATCAGGCAAAATACTATTCCACAAAGCTCTTATTTGCTTTCTTTTTGTATTGTATTTATTGCCTTTTAATTTATAATAATTAAGTATTATTTCTTGATATGTACAAATATAAACCTTTGTGAATTTATTGCTTTTTAATGCATTAAAGCGCTCTTTTTTGTTGTTTGCACTCAACTTTATATAACCAAAAGCGTACAAATGGGTAACAAAATTAGTGGTTATGGACCAAATAATAATGGACCGAAAAAAATGCAAAAAATGTGCACGGGGGAAACTGGATACCCGTGCCCGACGCAGCATTGTGGTTAAAGTTACTTTATTTTGGTTGCCTGTTAAAAGGTACAGGTGTGATAGTTGCCATAAAAAAACATATGTACTTGGGTCATCAATGGCACCGGTAAAGAGAGCTAACTTGCAAATACTTTAACCCATTACCCCTTCATCATTTGGCAGGTTGTTGTGATCCTGTTAAAAGTAGAATGTTCTTAGTCCTTATTCCATCATCCTGCCTGTTATAAAAACAGGTAGGATGATCTTTTTTATAGGGTCAGCTATTTTTATAAAAATTACAGCTTTAATTATGTTGATTAGGCCCTATTGTCATTGCTGCCTAACAATTCTCCTTAAAAAGCCATTGCGTAAAACTTTTAATAAAAATTATCCGTTATTTTATATCAGAAAGGTACAATATGCGCGGTTTTGGATTTTCCAAGTTTAGCCCTAACGATATCCCGAAAGGTGGATTCGACGAATTACTGAAGTTATTTCTGGAGTTGCTTAATTATACATCGGGCGATGCTGGCGAAGCTTTGTCCTGGATGAATGAGCTTGACAAACAGTATAACATCACTAGTGATGAATATGGCATGGGCGATTTTATTGATGAGCTGAAGCAGAAAGGTTATTTGGATGAAGACAAGCAGAATGGCGAGTTCAGGATAACTGCTAAAGCAGAGCAGGGGATAAGAGAATCGGCGCTTGAAGAGATCTTCGGCAAGCTGAAGAAATCAGGCAAGGGCAATCACCGTTCGCCGCAATCGGGCCAGGGTGATGAGAAAAATGCCGAACGCCGTGAATATGAGTTTGGCGATAGCCTTGACCAGATAGATATGACCCAGTCTATACACAACGCCCAGGTAAATCATGGTATAGGCGATTTTATGATGACCGAGCGCGACCTGGAAGTAGAGGAAATGGACTATAAAACCCTTACCTCAACTGTGCTGATGATAGACATATCGCACTCCATGATACTTTATGGCGAGGATAGGATCACTCCGGCAAAAAAGGTCGCTATGGCTTTAGCTGAACTTATCCGTACTAAATATCCCAAAGATACACTGGATATAGTGGTTTTTGGTAATGATGCATGGCCCATAACGTTAAAGGACCTGCCTTATTTACAAGTTGGCCCTTATCATACCAATACTTATGCCGGGCTTGAGCTGGCTACCGACCTGCTGCGCAGGCGAAAAACCCATAACAAGCAAATATTTATGATTACCGATGGCAAGCCTACCTGCTTAAAAGAGGGAAATAAATATTACAAGAACAGTATAGGGCTTGATAGGAAGGTGGTTAATAAAACCCTGAACATGGCTGCCCAGTGTAAACGCTTAAAGATCCCTATCACCACATTTATGATAGCTAAAGACCCTTACCTGCAGCAATTTGTACGTAAATTTACGGAAACAAACGGCGGTAAGGCGTTCTACAGTTCATTGAATAATCTTGGCGAATACATTTTTGAGGATTATGCCAAGAATAGAAGAAAGACAGTTCGTTAATTGAGTCTGAAAGCCCTGCAGGCAGGATATATTACATTAAACAAACGCTACACTATAAAAACTCTTCCGGACTTTCGGTCTTCCCCGAGTTTCGGACTAAAAAGAAACAATGAATAAATTAGAAATAAAAACCTTAGGCCAGTTAAAGCAAACTGATTATGTAAGCCGATCGGTTAAAGATGAATTAAGGGCTAACCTTATAACACAATTACAAAAAAAAGAAGGTGGTTTTGAGGGTATCATCGGTTTTGAGGATACGGTAATACCTGACCTGCAAACTGCCATACTATCACGCCATAATATACTTTTACTGGGTTTACGCGGCCAGGCTAAAACACGTATTGCCCGCTTGCTGGTAAATTTACTGGACGAATACGTGCCATATATTGAAGGATCGGAATTGTTTGATGATCCATTGGCGCCTATCTCATGGTTTGGGCATCATGAAGTACTTGCCAAAGGCGATAACACGCCAATTGCATGGCTGCATCGTTCTGATCGGTATACCGAAAAATTAGCTACACCAGATGTTACCGTTGCCGACTTAATTGGCGATGTTGACCCGATTAAAGCTGCTACCATGAAGTTAACCTACTCTGATGAGCGTGTAATACACTTTGGTTTGATACCACGCGCGCACAGGGGTATATTTGTAATAAACGAGTTGCCCGATCTGCAGGCACGTATCCAGGTGTCGTTGTTTAATATTTTGCAGGAAAGGGATATCCAGATCCGTGGGTTTAAACTACGTTTACCGCTCGATCTGCAATTTGTATTTACCGCTAACCCCGAAGATTATACCAACCGTGGTTCAATAGTAACACCGCTGAAAGATAGGATAGAGAGCCAGATATTAACGCATTACCCGCGTACAGTTGAAATATCGCGTAAGATAACCCAGCAGGAAGCTTCATTAAGCCCAGAGCAAAAGGTAGCTGTTGAGGCTGATGGCTTGGTTAAGAACATGATAGAGCAAATTGCTTTTGAGGCGCGTAACTCGGAGTATATCGACAAAAAATCAGGCGTATCTGCCCGTTTAACCATATCTGCTTATGAAAACCTGATCAGTAATGCCGAGCGCCGCATGATCATTAATCATGAAGCTACTACTTTTGTACGTATATGCGACTTTTTAGGCGTTATACCGGCAATTACCGGTAAAATTGAGCTGGTGTATGAAGGCGAACTCGAAGGCCCGGCAAAAGTGGCTAATATGCTTATAGGCAAAGCCGTTAAAACAATGCTGCTGCAATTTTTCCCCGACCCGGAAAAAGCCAAAAAATCAAAGGCACCAAACCCTTACACAGAAGTTATCAATTGGTTCAGTAATGGCAATAACTTGTCATTAGTGGATGATTTGCCGTTGGCGGAATATAAAAAAGCCCTTAACGGAGTAACCGGGTTAAAGGACCTGGTTAAGAAATTCCATCCGCGCCTGAGCGAAAACCAGCAGCTGTTGCTAATGGAGTTTGTATTGCACGGCCTTGCCGAGTTTTCACAACTGAGCAAAGGTTTCCTTGATAATGGTTTCGCGTTTTCAGATATGTTCAACAGCCTGTTCAACCTTGAACCGGATGAGGACGATCTGGATATCGACGACGACCGTTATTAAACCCATTGTCATTTCGAACGAGGTACGATAGAGAAATCTTCTGCGCTAAACATTGCCGTTATGCCAAGCGCAAAAGATTTCTCCCCATGATCGAAATGACAATCTTTTTTATTCAGGTTGGAATATTGCGGGAGATTCCGATATTTGATTAATAGTCGCGCCCGGTTATTAAATTAATATTGCGGCTGATCATGTCAACCACTGATGAGGAAAATATTACAATCTGCTTTTGATTTTATACTCTTCAGCAATGTTTTTATGTCGTTGTGCGCCGTTGCACAGGGGCTGGTCACCTTTCTTCTTATCGGCTCAAAGCCTGTATATTCTGTTTTAGGGCTGTTGTTTGTATCAACATTGGGCATATATAATTTCTGCATACTTATCAGTAAGCCCGAACGTCCGCAGGATTCTATATATCGCCGCGAACGCTGGTTTTTTGCCCATTACAGGTTAATGGTTACCATTACCATAGTATCCATATTAGCCTTAATGCCACTGTTTATTTTAATCTCGACAGAATCACAGATACTGCTTATTTTCCTTGGTATCATATCATTTGCATACGGCTTGCCACTCTTTTCTTTGGGCGATAAAAAATTTGGTTTACGTAATATCCCCGGCTTAAAACAATTTCTGATCACCTTGGTGTGGACAATGAGCTCCGTATTACTACCATTACTTGAAGCGCAACACCTGCATTTGGGTACGGTATCAATGCGTGATACCACTATACTCATTGCCAAGCGGTTTCTATTCATAGGGGCGCTCACTGTTCCGTTTGATATTCGTGATCTGTTTCAGGACAAGCAATTGGGGCTTAAAACAGTGCCGGTAGTTTTCGGGGAAAAGAAAGCTTATCTATTTTGCCAGGTGCTACTGGCAGGTTATATTGTACTGCTGTTCCTGTTCAGGAATAATGGTTTTAATAGTGATTTTTTTGCGCTAACCATAACCGCGATTTTAGCCGGATGGCTTATCTTTAAATCAACCTGGGAAAAGAACGAGTATTATTACTTCTTTTTTGTTGATGGGATATTAATGCTGCAATACCTCCTTTTACTGGCATTCAGAGCCATATAACAAATATTTATGGCAGCCAATTACAACAATTCAGCCTGGTTTTATGACAGGCTTTCACGTGTTGTTTATGGCAAAGCGCTGGTAAACGCGCAGGTTTATTTGCTAAAGCAGGTGCCTGCAAATAGTAAAGTGTTGATAGTGGGAGGGGGTACAGGGTGGATATTGGAGGAATTAAGTATGATCCATTCATCAGGCTTACATATCACTTATGTTGAGATAGCCGAACATATGATGGCGCTATCTAAAAAAAGAAATATAACTGATAATAAAGTAACTTTTATTAATGACGCGGTAGAGAACGTAGCCCTACCTGCTGATTTTGATGTAGTGATCACACCGTTCTTGTTCGACAATTTTACGGAACAAACGCTTGGAAAGGTATTCACTCATATCCAATCCTTGCTAAAAAAGGATGGTTTATGGTTAAACACAGATTTTCAGCTTACCGGTAAATGGTGGCAGCAAGTATTATTAAAAACTATGTTCCTGTTTTTTAAAATTTTGTGTGGGATAGAAGCCTCCAAGCTCCCGGCTATTGAAAAGCGCTTTGCGGAAGCAGGTTATCAGGTGGTGGATAGGAAAACTTTTTTTGGCGATTTTATAGTATCGGAAGCCTATAAAAAGTAGAGACGCAATACTTTGCGTCTCTACTTAATGTTACCTCCCTGAGACGCAAAGTATTGCGTCTCTACAATATCTTTTATATTACTCAATATAACTTTCCAATATCTTAAAGCCCCTTTCGCTGTAAAGCTCAACATGGTGAATCACCTTTGGTAATAAGATACACTCACCCATTTTAACCGGGTAAGTTTCGCCATTGTACTTGATCTCATAAGCGCCTTCCAAGCATACGTGTATCACAAATGAATCAAGTGATGAATAATCTTTTATAGTGCTCTCATTATAATCAAGCAGGTTGGTTGTAAAGTATGGGCAGCTTACCAGGTGTACAGTTTCGTCTTTTGCAGGCGTGTATTTTGTTTTGTATTCCGGGTAATGTTTGTAGTCGATAGCTGCAAGTGCTTCTTCGGTATGCAGTTCGCGTTTGTTGCCTTTGTCATCAACCCGGTCGAAATCATAAATACGATAGGTAATATCCGACGTTTGCTGTATTTCAGCGATTAATAAACCCTTGCCTATGGTATGCACACGGCCCGCAGGTAAAAAGAAAACGTCGCCTGCTTTTACATCTTCTTTATTCAACACATCGGTTAAATGGCCGCTGTTAAATTTCTCCAGGTATTCAGCCTGTGTAAGCTCTTTGTTAAAACCGGCTATTAATGTTGAACCTGGGTCAGCCTCAATTACATACCACATTTCGGTTTTGCCGAATGAGTTATGGCGTTCTTTAGCCAGTTTATCATCAGGGTGAACTTGGATAGACAAATCCTCATTGGCATCAATAAATTTTACCAGCAGCGGGAAAATGTTACCGAAATGATCGTAAACTTTTTTGCCTACCAGTTCATCTTTATATTGCTCCAGCAGATCAGCCAGCGATTCGCCTGTTAAGCTGCCATTTTCAACAACAGATACATCAGATTTAACGCCCGATATTTCCCAGGTTTCACCGCAATTGGGCAGATCGCCAAAATCTTTATGTAAATAGGTATTGATCTTTTGGCCGCCCCAGATCTTATCTTTATAAATGGTCTTGAATTTTAATGGATATAATGTTGACATGGTATGAATGTATTATAAATGTTGTTGATATAGCGTTTCAAAAATAGCTAAATCTGTTTATTAGATATAAATTATTTTAGGATCAACAAAAAAGTCCACATAGTAGCTATGCGGACTTTTCTTTATTAATGTCATTGCGAGCGATAGCGCGGCAACCTCGTCGCTTGCATATTGAACGCGACGAGGTTGCTTCGTCGTTCCTCCTCGCAATGACATCATAGCTCGGCTTATTTAGCCAGCTTCTTTTTCAAATTCTCATCTATTGCAGCCAAAAACTCTTCGGTGTATAAATAATCTACACCGTGTACAACTTTTGGTTTAATGGTGATGGCCAAATCCTTGGTCATTTTACCACTTTCAACAGTTTCAATACAAACTTCCTCTAAAGCAGTACAGAAATCGATCAGTTCCTGGTTGTTATCAAGTTTACCACGGAACTCCAAACCACGTGTCCATGCAAAAATAGACGCGATAGGGTTGGTTGAAGTTGGCCTGCCAGCCTGGTGCTCGCGGTAGTGGCGGGTAACTGTACCGTGTGCAGCTTCAGCTTCCATTACAGTGCCATCAGGGGTAACCAGTGTTGAGGTCATTAAACCCAATGAACCGAAACCTTGCGCTACAGTATCAGACTGAACGTCGCCATCATAGTTTTTACAAGCCCAAACAAAGTTACCGTTCCATTTTAAGGCGGATGCAACCATGTCATCAATTAAGCGGTGTTCGTAAGTGATACCTGCTTCGTCAAATTTAGCTTTGTAATCGTTTTGGTAGATCTCTTCAAAGATGTCTTTAAAACGGCCATCATATTTTTTAAGGATGGTGTTTTTGGTTGATAAATATAAAGGCCAGCCTTTCATTAATGCCTGGTTAAAGCATGAATGTGCAAATCCTCTGATTGATTCATCGGTATTGTACATAGCCATTGCCACGCCATCACCCTTAAAGTTAAACACTTCAAATGATTGCTCAGGGCCGCCATCTTCAGGTGTAAATTTAATGGTTAATTTGCCTTTTCCTTTGGTTACAAAGTCGGTAGCGCGGTATTGATCGCCAAAAGCATGGCGGCCAATGCAGATAGGGGCAGTCCAGTTTGGTACCAAACGCGGCACGTTCGACATAACGATCGGCTCACGGAAAACAGTACCGTCTAATATATTACGGATAGTACCGTTTGGTGATTTCCACATTTGTTTTAGGCCAAACTCCTTTACACGCTCCTCATCAGGGGTAATGGTTGCGCATTTAATACCAACGCCGTACTCTAAAATGGCATTTGCAGCATCAATAGTCACCTGGTCGTTAGTTTCATCGCGATACTCTAAACCCAGATCATAGTACTTAATATCCAGATCAAGGTAAGGGGTTATCAGTTTATCTTTGATGAATTTCCATATAATACGGGTCATTTCATCACCATCCAGTTCAACTACCGGATTTTCTACTTTAATTTTTGACATTTCTGATGCTTTGTTTAATAGTTTCAAATATATAAAAATGAGCTTTACCTGTTTAATTAAATGGCAATAAATGGCAAAAACCTGTCATTAGCACAAATTATTTTGTTTTGGTATTGTTTTGTTTAAGATTGATGCTATTTTTATAGAATAATATAATACCCTAATTAATTTTTAACCTGATATACGCGTAATGCCGATGATAAAAAACCTTACCTTAAAAGCATTAATTTTAACAATATTTATGTGTTTTACCGCGTTGGTTTCAAAAGCGCAGTTAGGGTACAATTACAATCAGTTTGATTTTGGTATAGCAGGCGGCATTGACCAGGTTTATGGCGATGCGGAAACTGTTACAACAACCCCAACAATACACGTTTCACTTAATTATAACCAAACACCTTTTATCAATTATATTTTAGAGGCACAAGGCGGCAAGCTGCAGGGTGGTAACGAGTATAAGGATAGCTCGGGCCGGCAATTTTCTAATAGCTTTACCGCATTTCTTTTCAGGGCGCAGGTGCAGGCCGGTGAACTTATAAATTATTCGGAGAGCCCCTTTGCCAACGCCATGAAAAACTTTTACCTCTCAAGTGGAGTGGGTTATATAGTAAACCATGTAACTGCAAACAGGTATTCGTATTTAATACCCGGTTATTATACCCCCGGCAGAAATAGCAGCAACGAAATTTTTATACCTGCGCGGATAGGTTATGAGTTTAAACTTTTCAACCAGTATAATATTCCCAATTTGAAGGTTGACATAGCTTACCAGTATAATTTTGTGATGGGTGATGATATTGATGGATATGAGACGGGCAAGAGCCGGGATAAATTTAGCCAGTTTACTATTGGGCTAAAATTTGCCTTCGGCGCGCTTACGTCCTACCGCAAGTCGATCGTGTTTTAGCATTTATTGCTGATTTTTCTGTTTGTGTTTTTTGGCAAGGTTTTAGTACATTTACTTGTATTAATTAGGAACCTATGAACAACGAAATTAACGATCCCGCTTTTGACGACGATAGTGTAGAAAGGGACAAAACACTTAGGGGCGAGCGGGGACAAAGCCTCGACAAACAACAACTGAACTATAATGCTGATGATAACAGCTATGAATACGATGTAAAAAGCGATAACCCGGATTATGATCATCCCGATCCATACAAAACCTCAGCAAAAAATGGTGAAGATATGAACTCCACCTATGATGAGGCCAACCCTTACGACACAGCCGACGAGTATATACCAAATGAATCACTGGAGACGGATGTTGACCAGTTAGGTATGCACATTGACGATGGTGAAATTGTGGAACTTGACCCGACAGACGAATTATTGGCACGCACGCCCGAAGATGACAGGGATGATCTGGACGAAGAAGGCTATCCGAAGAACGACAGGAAATAATTATGATTTAATATTGTAATAAAAAAGGTTGCTTTAATTAAAGCAACCTTTTTTGTTTAATCAAAATCCAGGTTAAATCTTCTTCGTAGTTCAGCAAGCTGTGGGTTTTTAGCAGCCATATACTGAAACTTTTCCTGGTTGGTATAAGGGCGTTTAACTGCTGTTATTTCATCAACCCTTACATTTACCTCAATGCCATAATTTTTTAAGCTGCTCCGTAAATAATTGAGCAGATTAGGCCTTTCATCTCTGAAAAGATTCTCCTGCACCTTATTGCCAACTACCACCTCAAACTCATAAGGGCGCAGCATTTTAGCAGCATTGGTATTAAATATACTCAGCAAATTATGTTTGCCTTCGGTTTTTAGTTTGGCCGCGTAAGTATGCCAGTGCTTTAAGAAATCATCGGGCGAAAAATCTTCCCTATCGTCACCTTTGTGGTACGGATCCTCTTCCTCCTCAACTAACGTATCCGAACCTTTATTCAGATCTTTTAATGAAGGGATCTTGACTGAAGTGGATGTTGAACTCAGATTGGGTATAAATATCTTTGGCTTTTCGGCAACAAGGGTTTCTTTAACATTGTTTACCGACTCTGTATTTATTGCTGAAGGTGACTTTTTTTCAGTACTGTAATTTGCCGGTGCATCATTAAGAATAGGAGCCGGGTTTGGTGCTGCTGGAGCAGCCGCCGGTGCTACATCTGCTGAGGTATCAGGTTTTTTTTTTAATTGCCCATCCGGAGAGGGCATTGTATTGATTGGCGCGCTGGCCAGGTTAAAGGCCGATGTGAGATAACACATCTTGAGTAAAGCGAGCTCCACCTGCAATCGCTGATTTTTGCTGAGCTTATAATTCAGGTCGCACTGGTTGGCAATATTCATGGCCGAAAGCAGGAACGAAACCGACGATGCCTGCGATTGTTGCAGGTACTTGGTTTTAATACCATCGCTCACTTCCAATAATTTCAGTGTCGCGGTATCCTTGCCAACCAGCAGGTTACGCAAATGCTCCGACAGGCCCGATACAAAATGAGCGCCATCAAAGCCCTTGGTTAAGATTTCATCAAACAGCAGCAGTGTTTTGGCGCTGTCTTCTTTCAGTAAGCTATCAGTTATATTAAAATAGTAATCGTAATCAAGTATGTTCAGGTTATCAATAACCGATCTGTAGGTAACATTACCTCCAGAAAAGCTCACGATCTGATCGAACATCGACAATGCATCCCTTAAACCGCCATCAGCTTTTTGAGCGATGATATGTAGGCCATCATTTTCATAACTGATGTTTTCCTTTTGCGCTATGGATGCCAGGTGATTAGCCATATCATCAACGCGGATACGGTTAAAATCAAAGATCTGACAACGCGAAAGTATGGTAGGTAATATCTTATGTTTTTCGGTAGTGGCTAATATGAAAATGGCGTAATGGGGTGGCTCTTCCAGCGTTTTCAGGAAAGCGTTAAAAGCTGCCTGCGATAGCATGTGCACCTCATCAATAATATACACTTTATAGCGTACACCCTGCGGCGGTATGCGCACCTGTTCAATAAGGCTGCGGATGTCATCAACCGAGTTATTGGAGGCGGCATCCAGCTCATGAACGTTAAAGGAATTACCGTTCATAAAGGAGCGGCACGAATCGCATGTTCCGCAGGCCTCACCATTTGGCTGCAAATTGGTGCAGTTAATGGTTTTTGCCAGTATACGCGCACAGGTAGTTTTGCCCACGCCACGCGGACCGCAGAATAAAAATGCCTGCGCCAGCTGATTATTCTTAATAGCGTTTTTTAACGTATTAGTTATATGCTGCTGACCTACAACACTTTCAAAAGTAGCCGGGCGGTATTTACGGGCCGAAACAATGAAATTCTCCACAGCCATAAAGATAATGAGAAAATGCCTTAGTTAAAATAGGGTTGATGGATTGTGGAAAAATGGGAAGATAACGCGTTGACTACTTGTGGTTTCAAAACAATCCACGTAGTTTTATGGGCATATAAACCTTATTAATTTGAAATATTTATTTTTTGTTGCACTGCTGTCCCTTTCTTTTGTGTGTGCTAAAGGGCAGGATACTGTTAAGCGATCCGCACCGGCACCACACCGCGAAAAACCTATTCCGTTAATTATACATTCTTTAAATGAGTCTCCGGAAGAGTTGCGCCGCGAACATCAGCAACGGGATTCGATCAGGTGGGCATCACAAAAGCCCGAGAGCCACCATCCAGCATTATACGTTGATTTTGGCTTCGGCGGTGCAGTGGGGGTAAACGGACTGCAAGGTAATTACAGTTTAAATTATCAGTACGATAGGAGTTTGTTTACCGTTAGAGGTGTCGGAATTGAAACATTCAGGACGAAAAGTAGTGAAGTTACACCTGTTAACTACTTTCTTTTCCCCGAAGCAAGCGGCAGCCTTACCCAGTATGCTTTTTTATATGGCTGGCGTTTTACAAGCCGTTTTAACCAGGCTTTCAGTGTGTCGGCAGGTATATCAACAAACGACAGGTTTTTTTATTACGAAGGCAGCCAGCGCGTACATATTGAAGATCATTATGCAGGCGTACCCTTTGAAGCGAATTATCAATGGTTCACCAGGCGTTTTGGGGTGAGCTTTGGTTTAAAGCTCAGCGGCGATATTTCACAACATAGTTTTGTTGGCTTTGGGGTGGATATGGGATTAGGCTTTCATAAATCTCATTAAGCGAGTATTACATAAACTGCTTAACTTATGTGAGTTGAGTATATTAGTATCACGTTTATAATATGAAAAGATTACTTATCACAAGCTTATTGGTTTTGTATATAATATTACCAAAAGATGGGTTTGGGAAAAATTTAGTTAAAATAGAAATATCTGATCTGTTAATAACGAAGTCAAGCCAATCATCCTTCATAAAATTAGGCTTCTCAAAAGGTGAGGTACTTAAAAGTTTCGGCAAACCCCTGGAGGCTAAAAAAGCCTATTTTACAAAGTTTGATTTTAGAGGTGAAGTGCTAAAATATAATGGCGCTGAATTTTATTTTATGGATGGTAAACTGGAGGCTTTTGAAATAACAAATAACCTGTTTGTCATTAAAATAAAAGGTAAAGATAACTATGCGATAGTTGGTAACTCATTAAAAAACTTTGGCGGCCTAAATAATATTGTATTACAAAAAAACGGAGAAAATTGGGATGAGTTATTAAGTTTTATACTTAACCCAGGCAACAGGGTAACAAGCATTATATGCGGGCCGGATTGATTTTATGATCATCATTACTATACCTCATTTATCTTTTTCACATATAACTCATCTACCAAAATAATAATAATGGATAGCAGTGGTACGGCCAGAATAATACCTAAAGCACCGCTCAATACACCCATAATTAACTGACTTATCAGCGTTAACGCAGGCGGCAGGTCGATCATCTTTTTTTGGATGAGCGGCGTTACTATGTTTGATACAATGGTTTGTGATACTATATATAATATAGCTACCCCGATAGCAGTATTGGTACTAATGGTAAGTGCCAGTAGCACGCCCGGTATCATGGCCAGTAAGGAGCCTAAGTTGGGGATAAGTTTCAGCATGCCTGCAATTAATGCCAGTACCATGGCCATCGGTATACTAATGATGGATAAACCGGTTGCAATTAAAATAGTAATGAGCACAATGGATACCATCATGCTTTTAAGCCAGCCTTTAAGCGACAGACTTATCCTATCCATAATATGATGCCCAAGTTCTTTTTTTGATTTTGGGATCAGTAATATGATTCCATTTTTATAAGAATCGGGGTTTGAAGTAAAAAAGATCCCCAGGAAAATTATAATATAGATATCGCCCAGCACACCAAAGCTGGTACTGAAAAACGACTGTACGGTATGCGTCAGATCGGGTGAATTATCGCCCGAGAAATTATCCAGGATCTTTTGGCCTATCGGGCTTGCACTCAGTTTTTCTTTAAAAACATTTACCGTGTGCGGCAGCGTATTACTTAACTGGGCTACCTGTACCTGTATGGTACTCCCCATAAACCAAAAAAGCACGCCGAGTATAACAAACGATAGCGTAACAGATATAGTCATGGCCCATTTGCGGCTCAGCTTGGTTTTACGTTCAATAATATCGCCCAGGCCATGAAAATAAACAGAAATTAATGCCCCTGCCAGTACCATAAGCAATATATTAAAAGCCACTCGGGCTATTAATACTACTGATACCAGCAAAGCCACTATGGCAACCGTATGCCATACTTTCTGAATAAAAGATAGCTCTTGTTTTACTACATGCTCTTTTTCTTTTACCTCTTTCATTAATTTTGGTTGAATTGTTTAATAACCTCAAACTCTCCAAAAGGTTGTAAGAATATTTTTACCTATTGCAGGTCATCGTCGGGCAAATGGTCATCATCATCCGGGTCGAGGGGGAGTTCTTCATCATCCTTCTGCATTTCATGCTCGTCATCTTCGTCATTTGCAATATCTTCAAAATCCTCATCGTCAATATCTGTCCAGTCGTCATCCTCATCATCGTCGTCATCATCGCCGCCAAATGTTGCCGTAATTGCGGTTTGATGTGCATAATCAACTGCTGTTAAGTCTTCATTATCAATAAATAGCATATTTGTAGTTTTATGTTTTCGGATATTTGAAAAGTAAGAAATTCTTATTACATTTGCAGCCCCGTAATAGCGGGTAAATAATTAAAAATCAAAGTATAATAATGCAACAGTACGAAATCGTGATCGTTCTAACCCCGTTGTTATCAGACGAAACTGCTAAAGAGGCTAATGCCAAATATAGCAAAATCTTAACTGATGGCGGAGCCGAAATTGTCCAGGAGGATAATTGGGGTTTGAGAAAATTAGCGTACCCTATTCAAAAGAAAACTACAGGGTACTATCACTTAACTGAATTTAAGGCTCCAGGTGATTTAATTAACAAATTGGAGGTAGAGTTAAGGCGCGATGAGCGTGTTTTGCGTTTCCTGACCATTGCTTTGGACAAACATGCCA
>JAMFSA010000156.1 GCA_026225055.1 Mucilaginibacter xinganensis
ACCGGTGCGCGGCTTTTAGCTGGTGAACCGTGCCTAAATATATAGCTGTGATTTCCTTCTCGCTGCAATATTGCAGCAATGTATTGAGCAATTGTTGCGCAGTGCCCAGTTCCTTACCCCGATATTCCTTTTTAACAAACATCTTACGTATACCAGCCGAATTATGCCCACAATTGATCAATGCGATAGTGCCAATCAGTTTGTCGCCTATAAAAGCGCCCCAGAAATTCCCGCCGCCCTGATGGTAATTGGTCTCCACATCCAGCAGATCAAGTTGCTGATTAATGGTGATGGTTAGTCCAAATTCTTTTTGCTGGATGGATAAGATCAGGTCTATGATCTGATCGCAATAATCGTTGTAAATGGGTTTGATGGTTAGTGTATTTTCCATACTGAATTATTTATGTCCAAATATATGTAGTTAACTACATATATTTGGACATTTTATTTAATTTTTTTTATTCCATTCAATTCTACCACCTTATAAGTAATATCAAACCTTGTGGCATTCTGCTCAACCGTAAGGTCAAATCCGGCTTTCTTGCGGCGTTCATTTACTGTTTCAGCATCCTTTATTGGCCACACAAACCACTCTGTGTGTCCGTTTTTTAGTGTACGGTAGGCGGCCTGTGTTCCATAAACCTGTTCTTTGCCCCCATCCATCAGGTCGCGGTCGAGCATCATAGCATATAAATGGAACGGCAACTCATTATTATCAGCGGCTTTTTTTATCACATCAATATACTGATGTATTTTACCGGTGTGTTGTATAACATACCAGGCTGCCTCATTAGCCGGTGAATCAACAAGTGTTTTGCCTGGATAGCCATATTTTTTTATCACTCCTTCAACAAATACCAGGTCGAGCGAATCCAGCCTGTTTTGCAGCGCCCAGTAATGCCCGGTGGCTTGCTGTGCGGTAAGCGACAGATTTTTAGCCACTGAATCACTCTTTTTGGGGTCCATCAATAACGACAGGGTGTCCCTGTATTTTTGATCGAGCACCATAATACTATCCAGTTGCTTTTTTAATACAAGGTTAACTTTATGCTGCCCGCATGCAGCCAATGAAATAAAAACCAATATTGCCAAAACAGCTCTTTTCATTTTAATGCCCTTATAATCAACTAAATTTATAAATAGTGCAGAATAATATGGATATGTTTAAAACTTTAGTTTATCACTACTATATAATTTTGGACTTTTGTATTTCCTTAAAAGTGAAAGTTTTCTATCTATGACTGTATCCTGTAAAAACATCCTCTCTATAACCGTTTCTTTAGTTCTTTTAGCCTCCTGCTCTCAAAGTAAAAACAAACAAGTTTCTTCTACGCCCGACCTGGGCAAGCCTTTTAACCCCAGCCAATATTCAAAGTACGACCCTAAAAAGGCCGACAAGCAAATTGACGCTTTTATGAAGCACCTGCACCAGGTAGCCGGATTTAACGGCAATGTTTTGGTAGCAAAAAAAGGCAAGATCATATACGAAAACAGTTTTGGATGGGCTGATTATCCACGGATTGACAGTCTGCATATCGATTCAAAATTTCAATTAGCATCCGTAACAAAAACCATAACTTCAACGGCTATTTTGCAGTTAATGGAACGTGGTAAGCTAAAGCTGAACCAGGATGTGCGCGATTTCTTCCCAAATTTTCCATACGCGGGTGTTACTATCCGCCTGCTGCTTACGCACCGTTCAGGCATGATGAACTATGTATATTTTGTGGATGACATTTACCGCGCCGAACACCGCGATCAACGCAAAGGCATCACCAACCAGCAAACTATGGATATGATTGCGCAGTACAAACCCGCGCCATTCAACAAGCCCGATAAACGCTTTTTATATAACAACTCCAACTTTATGGTGCTGGGCTCTATTGTTGAAAAAGTGAGCGGCATCAGCTATGCCCAATATGTAAAAGAAAATATATTTGACCCTGCGGGGATGAAAAATACAGCAGCTTACTCAAAAGCTGTGTACGATAAAATACCAACCAATGTATTGGGCCACGACCGTAACAGTTGGAAATATTCTGTAGCACCTAACTTTTTAGATGGACCGCTTGGCGCTTATGGCGTTTACAGCACCGTTGGCGATCTGTTCTTGTTCGACCGCGCGCTCCGTGCAGGTTACTTATTAAAACCAGCAACCCAGGATTCTGCCTATACAGATCGCAACCCGATGATCCGCGGGCACTTTAACTATGGCTATGGCTGGAGACTGTTCGAGGCTCCGGGTCAGAAAGTGGTTTACCACACCGGCTGGTGGCATGGTTTCAGGCACATATTTTTACGTGATATGAAAAATGACGTAACAATTGTATTGCTTGGCAACATGGTAAACGGAAGCTTACTACATTTGGATGATCTTTTTAAAATGACGGGCATGCCAGTAGTGCGTAAAAGCGCTTACACGGGCAATGGCGCTACGGAAGAAGATCAATAGGTTGGTGAGTGGTTGAATAGGTTGATTAAGTGAGTGGTTTGTTCTTCACTTATTCAACTATTATTAAAAAAATAAAACTTAATCAACCTAATCCAACTTAATCAACTATTAACCAACATAACCATGTTTGATAAGATAATGGAAGCCCAGCAAAAAGCGGGCGAGGTAAAGAAACGCCTGGATGGTATCAGCGTAAGCGGAAATGCCGAAGGTGGTAAGATCACTGTTGTTGCTAACGCTAACAAGGTGGTACAATCTGTTAGTATCGATCCTGATTTTTTTAAGGATGCTGATAAAGAGGAACTGGAAGAACTGCTTTTGGTTGCCATAAACAAAGCCCTGGAGCAGGCTGATAACGTGAGCCAAAGCGAAATGGCAGCTATGACACAACAGATGTTCGGCGGTTTGGGCGGATTGTTTGAGAAGTAAACGCTAACACCACCCCCAATTGTCATCCTGAGCGATAACGAAGGACCTGTCCGCAGGCATCGTCCGCATTGCATATCGAAGAAGATCCTTCGCTATCGCTCAGGATGACAAAGAAAAAACACACTACAAAAAACTGACTCAATATGAAATTTACATTTTACGGCCATTCTTCCGGGGATCTGGAAACAGGTGGCAAATCATTATTATTCGATCCTTTTATATCGCCAAACCCATTGGCAAAGGATATTGATGTAGACAGCCTTAAACCCGATTACATTCTGCTATCACATGGTCACGGCGATCATATTGCTGATGCTGTGCCGATCCAGAAAAACAGCGGCGCTAAAGTTATCTGCATTGCTGATATAGCAGGCTGGCTTGGTAAACAAGGCGTGGAAAACGTACACGGTATGAATTTCGGCGGTGGCTTTGACTTTGATTTCGGTCGTGTTAAGATGGTGGCTGCATTGCACTCCAGCTCGATGCCCGATGGCAGCTATGGTGGTAACCCGGCAGGATTTGTGATCTATTCAGAAGGTAAAAAGATCTACTTTGCCGGTGATACCGCGCTTACCTATGATATGAAGTTATTAGCTGACGAAAACCTGGACTGGGCCATCCTGCCAATAGGTGATAACTACACCATGGGTGCCGATGATGCTATAAAAGCATGCGGCTTTATTAATTGTAAAAATGTGATCGGTGTACATTATGACACCTTCCCGCAGATAAAGATCAACAAAGAGGAAGTGATGGAGAAATTCATAAAAGCAGGCCTCAACTTAAAATTACCTGCAATAGGCGAATCAATTACCCTATAAATGAAAAAAGCCCTCCGGAAATCCGGAGGGCTTTTTGTGATACTACATCTTCTTCGTCGTATCCTTCTTCATCTTTGTAGTATCCTTCATTTTAACTTTAGTTTTATCTTTCTTCTTTTTCACTTTGGTAGTATCCATTTGCATGGCTTTACCTGGTGCAGGTGCCGCCGCACAAACACTTCCAAATGATATTGCCGCTAAGGCAATCATACAAAATAACTTTTTCATAATTTTCAGTTTTTTAGTGTGCAGATACTATAAAAAGATTTTTAACTGAAAATTGTTTTAATTATCTTGTAATTAAATTATAGTACCGTGTGGTATTACAGCCCGTTTCTTAATAACCACAATGCCATCTTGCACAGTATGTGTACCATAATCACCATCTTCCAGCTTAGCGCCGCAGTTGATCTGCACATCATTACCTATGTAAGTATTTTTGTCAATTATCGCATTTTTAATGGTACACCTGTCGCCAATACCCATTATCGGTGTATCAGCCACCCTTGATTCTTCTATCTGCTCAAGGGTTTGATAATTATCGCTACCCATTACATAGCAGTTCTCAATAACGGTATCAAAACCTATACGGGTACGGATGCCGATTATAGAACGTGTAATATGACTGGCGTTTATAATACATCCATCGGCTATAATTCCCTTATCAACGTGTGTGCCACTCATTTTTGATGGCGGCAGCATGCGTGCACGGGTAAATATATAGTTCTTATCAAACAGGTTAAACTGCGGGATATCGTCAGTTAAGCCCAGGTTGGCATCAAAAAATGATGGTATGGTACCAATATCTGTCCAGTAGCCTTCATACTGGTAGCTCAACACCTTATGGCTGTCGATTGATTGAGGGATGATCTCTTTACCAAAATCGGTACGCTCATTGCCTTGCAGCAGGTTATATAAAATAGAGCGGTTAAAGATGTATATACCCATCGAGGCCAGGTAATACCTGCCTTGTGAGGCCATCTCGTCGCTTACTTCCGATGCCCAGTTCTCGAAATTTGTTTTAGGCTTTTCAACAAAGGCTGTGACCAGGTTATCCGGGTCGGTTTTTAATATACCGAAGCCGGGTACATCATTGGCGTGTACCGGTATGGTAGCGATAGATATTTCCGCATCAGCTTTAATGTGGTTATCTATCATTTCCTCAAAATCCATCTGGTATAACTGGTCGCCCGATAGGATCAATACATAATCAAACTCATGTACGGCCAAATGATGCAAACTCTGACGCACCGCATCGGCCGTACCCTGGTACCATGAGCCGCTGGTTGGTGTTTGTTCTGCCGCCAGTATATCAACAAAAGCTTCGCTGAAACTGCTGAAGTGGTACGTGTTTTTTATGTGCTTATTTAATGAAGCCGAGTTGAACTGCGTTAATACATAAATACGCGTAATACCCGAATGCAGGCAGTTTGAGATAGGGATATCAACTAAACGGTATTTACCGGCAATTGGCACCGCCGGTTTTGAACGTGTTGCTGTAAGGGGGGATAGGCGGCTTCCCTGGCCACCGCCAAGTACGATGCAAATTACTTTTGAGGTCATATTACTGGTTTTAAACTTTCATAAAGGGTAATGTATTCTTTGGCTGATCTGTCCCACGAGAAATCGAGGTCCATCATGCGTTTGCGCAATAACTGCAGGTGTTTTTTATTTTGATATAAAGCTACCGCACGACTAACCGAATAACAGATATCGTTAACCGTTACCTCGTTAAACCGGATGCCGTAGCCGCCTTCTTCGCCAAAATCAATCACGGTATCTTTTAATCCACCTGTGCTTCTTACTATAGGCACGGTACCATAACGCAGGGCATATAACTGGTTCAGGCCGCAGGGCTCCACGCGCGATGGCATGAGTAAAAAGTCGGCACCGGCATATATCAAATGTGCTAATGCTTCGTCATAGCCAATAAACACGCCAACTTTGCCAGGGAATAGCTCCCAAAGCTGCAAAAAGTCTTTCTCCAGATCCGGGTCACCAGCACCTAAGAGTACAAAATTAACACTATCCGGATGATCTGCCAGGCATTGTTTAACCGCATCGTAGATGAGGTCGGCACCTTTTTCGAGTACCAGTCTGCCTATAAATGATACGATAGGTTTATCGGGCGATAAGCCAAATTTTTCGCAGATCGCTTCTTTATTCTTTTCCTTACCCTGCGCCAGTTTAGCCGACGTAAAGTTTATCGGGATCATCGGGTCGGTTTTAGGGTTCCATACTTCTGTATCTATCCCGTTTATAATACCTGATCCTTTAGCCCTCTCAATATAAAATAAATATTCCAGCCCGTTCGAGCTGATGGTTAATTCCTGCAGGTAACTTGGCGATACAGTGGTGTATTTCCAGCAGCATTTTACAGCAGCAGCAAGCGGGTTAATAGCCCCGGCCCAATCCAGCAAACCAATTTGCGTTATATCTATTTCGGGCAGATAGGAGATTTTATCCCAGCCTAAAACACCATGGTATTGCCCGTTATGTATGGTAAATACCGTTGGGATGTGGGCAAGGCGGGTATATAGTTTAGAGTGATATAACAGAAATGGCACAAGCCCATTATGATGGTCGTGACAATGAATAATATCCGGCGATTGCTGCGAATAGCTGATCCAATCTAAAAACGCCAGCTGAAAGGCCATAAACTGGTCCCTTTCATCGCGGTACATGTAAACTTCTTCGCGATCGAGCAAACCGGGGATCCTGATCAGGTACAGATCAAAGCCCAGTTTGTTGGTGCTTTCCTTTAAAACCTCAAAATAAAGGCGGCGCGTATCCAACAGGGTAACGGCGCTAAACACCACATCAAACTTGTTTTCGCGGGTAAATTTGCGGTCGTAAAAGGGCATTACAACGGCTGCGTCAATACCCAGCAATTTCTGATATTTTGGCAGCGCGCCCACCACATCAGCAAGGCCTCCAACTTTGGCCACGGGGTAACATTCGGCACTTAAGTGATAAACTCTCATTCAGGATTATATTGGCTCAATTTAAGCAAAGATTACTAAAAGAGAAACCTGTAATGATTAATATAGTTTTTGAAATTTAGCAGAACATTTGTAAAAATGTTAGTAAGGTTAGGAGTTTCTTTTTGAAAAATTTACACCAAAAAGTGGTAGTAGCTTTTGCTGCGATTTTTAATAATAATATGATTTTTTACAGATCGGATAAAAAATATGCCCAAAACTTACTAAGCCGGGCATATTATTTAGTGATTTACTAACCTATGTGATTAATTATATTATCAATGCGCTTCCAGCCAGTTTAACCCTGTGCCTATCTCTACCATTATCGGCACTTCAGTTTTAATGGCGTTTTTCATGTTGTGCATGATGATGGGTTTTACAATTTCCACTTCGTCATGCGGCACATCAAACACCAACTCATCATGTACCTGCATGGTCATGCGGGCATCCAGCTTTTTCTCTAAAAATTCACGGTGAATGTTGATCATCGCTATCTTGATCATATCAGCCGCTGAACCCTGTATCGGCGCGTTGATAGCATTTCGCTCAGCAAAGCCACGTACGGTAGCGTTGGCGGAGTTAATATCACGCAGATACCTGCGCCTGCCCATCAACGTACACACGTAACCGTTCTCGCGGGCGAAGTTCATGGTATCGGTCATGTATCTTTTAATGCCGGGATATTGGGCAAAGTAGTTTTCGATGATCTCGGCAGCTTCCTTACGAGGGATGCCTAAATTCTGTGACAAACCAAATGCCGACTGCCCGTAGATAATACCAAAGTTTACCGCTTTGGCATTACGGCGCTGGTTGCTGGTTACTTCATCCAAAGCAATGCCATAAACATTGGCCGCGGTAGCAGTGTGGATATCGAGGTTTTTTACAAAGGCCTCCATCATATTCTCATCCTTACTGATCTCGGCAATAATGCGCAGCTCTATCTGCGAATAATCCGCAGAAACAATGGTATGGCCTGCATCACGCGGGATAAACGCTTTCCGCACCTCACGACCACGCTCGGTACGGATAGGGATGTTTTGCAGGTTGGGATTGGTCGAGCTTAAACGCCCGGTTGCAGCCACCGCCTGGTTATAGGAGGTATGCACACGCCCGGTTTTAGGGTTCACCATTTGTGGCAAGGCATCAACATAGGTCGATTTTAGTTTTTGCAGCTGGCGATAATCCAATATATCGCGCACGATATCGCTTTTGGCGGCAAGGTTTAATAATACATCCTCGCCGGTTTGGTATTGGCCAGTTTTGGTTTTTTTTGCTTTAGGATCGAGCATTAATTTCTCGAACAAGACTTCGCCCAATTGTTTTGGCGATGCGATGTTAAAACGCACACCTGCTTTTTCGTAAACGATTTTCTCTAACTTGCCTATATCTGTTTCCAGGTCTTTTGAAAAATCCTGGAGCGTAAAATGATCTATCTTAACCCCTTCAAACTCAATATCGGCCAAAACATAGATCAGCGGGTTCTCAATTTCGTGGACCAGCTTTTCTGCTTCTACTTCCTTCAGCTTTGGCTCAAAAACGGTTTTTAGTTGCAGGGTGATATCGGCATCCTCGGCTGCATATTCCTTAATTTTTTCAATCTCTACATCGCGCATATTGCCCTGATTTTTGCCTTTGGCTCCGATGAGTGTGGTGATAGAAACAGGGGAGTAGCCCAAATAATTTTCCGACAGGATATCCATGCCGTGGCGGGTATCCGGATCGATTACATAGTGCGCCATCATGGTATCAAACAGGTTTCCTTTTACCTGTATATCGTACCATTTCAGTATCAATATGTCGAACTTTATATTCTGCCCGGTTTTGCCGATGGCTGCATCTTCAAATACATCCTTAAATTCCTTTACTATGGCTTTTGTTTGTTCCTGGTCGGCAGGCACCGGCACATACCAGGCCTCGCCAGCCTTTACCGCGAATGATAAGCCTACCAACTCACAATAATTTGCATCTGTCCCGGTAGTTTCTGTATCAAAACAAAAGTCTTTTTGTTGTTTAAGTAGGGCGAT
Organism: Mucilaginibacter xinganensis; assembly: GCA_026225055.1. Taxonomy (GTDB): domain Bacteria; phylum Bacteroidota; class Bacteroidia; order Sphingobacteriales; family Sphingobacteriaceae; genus Mucilaginibacter; species Mucilaginibacter xinganensis_A. The sequence goes on from JAMFSA010000156.1 coordinate 8,708, forward strand.
GAGCTCGCCGCGCTTTTCAACCGTATCCGCTAAATGATAGGTATGTGGTACGTTATCAATATTTTTTGAGGGTGCAAAAGATGGTGTAGGTTCAGCTATATCCTCTACATCAACCGTCATGGTGGTGCGGCCGCCTGCAACAGGGTTGCCAAACAGGTCGGTTTGGATAGATACCGCTTTCATTTCGGTAATACTGAAATCGTCACCAAATACCCGCCTGCCCAAAGTCCGGAACTCCAGTTCGGCAAATAATGGCTCTAACAGATCCTTGCTTGGCGCGCACATTTCCAGTCCGGCCTCATCCAGTTCAACAGGCACATTCAAGTTGATGGTGGCCAATCGTTTCGACATTAAGCCCTGCTCTGCAAATTGCTCTACATTTTCGCGCAGTTTGCCTTTTAACTCGTGACTGTGTTTAATTATCTCTTCAACCGAACCATATTGCTTAATCAACAATTTGGAGGTTTTTTCACCAACACCGGGGATGCCGGGGATACCGTCGACCGCATCACCCCATAAACCTAAAATATCTATAACCTGCTCAACACGTTCAATTTCCCATTTAGCCAACACTTCTTTTACACCCAGTATTTCCATTTCATTACCCATACGCGCGGGCTTATAAATATGGATGTTGGGCGATACCAGTTGCGCGAAATCCTTATCGGGCGTCATACAATAAACCTGGTAGCCTTCCTTCTCCGCTTTTTTGGCAAGTGTGCCGATGATATCATCAGCCTCGTATCCATCAGAAGTGATGAGCGGGATATTAAAACCCAGCACTACCTTAAAAATGTAGGGTAGGGCTTTTGACAGGTCCTCGGGCATCGCTTCACGGTGGGCCTTATATTTTTCGTATTCTGTATGGCGTTCGGTAGGAGCGTCGGTATCAAAAACCACGGCCATGTGGGTCGGCTTTTCTTTTTTCAGCACATCGAGCAAAGTATTGGTAAAGCCCATAACCGCCGACGTATTTAACCCGCCCGAAGTGAACCGCGGGGTTTTACTCAATGCAAAATGCGCCCGGTAAATAAGGGCCATGCCATCCAAAAGAAATAGTTTTTTCATGATGTTTTTATGATTACACCGATTTTGAAATTGATTTCACCGATTTACGGGCGAACATCTTCAAAAGTGATGTGTTTCAAAAATACGATTTATGTTGATTAACAGTAGTTATCAATTCACGCGAAATCATAATAATAAATCGGTGAAATCATAAGCACATCGGTGGAATCACTTGAAGCTGCACCCCGGCACATGGTCATTCACCATACCGGTAGCCTGCATGTACGCGTAGCAAATAGTGGTGCCAAAAAATTTGAATCCCCGTTTTTTTATGTCTTTGCTGATAGCGTCAGAAATTGGCGTACTTGCCGGGAGCGAACCTGATGTATTATTGATCGGCTTACCATCGGGCATAAAACTGTACAGGTATTTATCAAACGAGCCGAACTCTTTCTGAACTTCTATAAACAGCTTGGCGTTGCTGATAGATGAAGCTACCTTTAAACGGTTGCGGATGATGCCCTCATTATTTAACAGGCGCGCTACATCTTCCTCGTCAAAAGCGGCTACTTTTTGCACATCAAAATCGGCATAAGCCTTACGGTAATTTTCGCGGCGGCGCAAAATGGTTATCCAGCTTAACCCTGCCTGTGCTGATTCCAGCGTTAAAAATTCAAATAATATTTTATCATCATGGGTTGTTTTGCCCCATTCTTCGTCGTGGTATTTGATGTATAATTCATCATTACCGGGCCAGTTGCAGCGCTTTATTTCTTTTGACATTGTTATTGTTTTAATTGGTTATGCTCATACATAGCGATGGGTTTGAAACCCATGCTATAGATATTATTTGATTGACCTTTACAGCAATGACATTATTAAATATGACTTGCTGAATCAGTGATAAATCCTAAAAATCCATTAATCCGTTTAATCTTGGTTCAACTCATCCCAATACTCAACAGCCCTGCGATAATGCGGTATTACAATCGATCCACCTACCAAATTGGCTATCATAAATATTTCGTTCATTTCATCGTGTTTAACACCTGCATCGTGGCATTTGCCCAGGTGATATTTTATGCAATCATCGCAGCGCAATACCATCGAGGCTACCAGGCCCAGCATTTCCTTGGTTTTTACATCAAGGGCACCATCGGCATAGCTGGTGGTATCCAAAGCAAAAAAACGTTTAATATTGGTATTTGATGATTCCATTATCCTGTCGTTCATCCTGGTACGATAGGATTCAAAATCGTCTACTAATTTTCCCATGGGAGGTATAATTATTGAGTTAGTGAATTACTGAAGTTTTGATTTATTTGATTTTTTAAAATTAGAAATCTTTACTTTTATAGTTCTAAATTGCTAAAAATTTTATCAAAAATTACAAAGCTATGGAAAGTTTATCGCCCAATATTTTTGTGAAGGATATTAATGAAACCATTGCGTTTTATAAACAAATAGGTTTTCAACTGGTAATGAGTGTGCCCGAGGATGGCAGCGAGCTGGTTTGGGCCATGGTGATGAATGGCAACGTTAATTTCATGTTTCAAACGTTTGCCAGTTTAGGTGATGACTTGCCGACTGTAAGCCGGAATGATGGCGGCTCGCTTCTATTTTATATCAAACTGAAAAATATCCTTTCATTTTTTGAGGAGATAAAAAACAAGGTGACTGTTGTAAAAGGAATTGAAAAAACCTTTTATGGTGCGACTGAATTCTCTATACTTGACAACAACAACTACTTGTTAACCTTTGCGGAGGATATTGAATGATCACTTTTAAACGGGTGGACCATATCCACATTGCCGTAGCACCTGAACGACTGGAGGAGGCAAGGCTATTTTATACCGATATTATTGGATTAAAATTAATCGAACGGCCTAATCATTTGTTTTCAACCAAAGGCTATTGGTTTAATATTGGCGATATTCAACTGCATATAGGCGTTGAATCGCAACTGCCTGTATCCAGCCGCCATACCGCTTTTGAAGTAACGGATGTCGACTCCGCGCTTGATTATTTAAAAGATAAGGTTAAGATATTACCTGAACCGGAAATCCCGGGGCGCAGGCGCTTTGCGTTTCTTGATCCTTTTGGAAATAGGATAGAGCTGTTGCAATTGTTGTAATCAGAGTTCCAGTTCGATATAGGGATCCCAGAAAACGTTTTTGAAATCCTGTACCTGGTCGTTCTCTATTTTTACGCCTTCGCTTTCCAGCAAGCGCTGCATTAAATCACCGCCGAAATGTTGTTTTGCTGTAAGCAAACCCTGTCTGTTCACTACTCGGTGTGCCGGTACCGGTGGTTGGGCTCCGCCTGCTGCTTGCATAGCATAACCCACCATGCGCGATGAGCCCTTTGTACCCAGGTAACTGGCAATTGCGCCATAGGAAGTTACCCTGCCTGCTGGTATTAGGCGGGCAACCTGGTAAACCTTATCATAAAAGTTAATGTCTTCCATAAAATATTCATCATTCAGACGCAAAGTATTGCGTCTCTACATTTGATGCGGAGATCCGTAGAGACGCAATACTTTGCGTCTTTTTACAAACCGTTTGTAAATGAGAATTTAAGGTAATTAATATTCTTATTATCCTTTAAATATTTTTTCTCGTAATATGTTTTTATCGATAATACCTCATTATCAAATTCGGAGTGGTACAGATCTTCTGTTTTTGCATGAAGTATCAGTTCCAACTCGCCAATCTTTTCGGCGGTATAGGCATGCAGATCGTCATTATCTGTTTTAAGGTTGATAAAACCGCCTTGCTTAACTATATGCTTGTACATATCCAAGAAGCGGGGAGAGGTAAGCCGTTTTTTTTCACGGCCGACCTGCGGCTGAGGGTCGGGGAAAGTGATCCAGATCTCGTCAACTTCTTCGGGAGCGAAATACTCCAAGATGCTTTCTATCTGAATGCGTAAAAAAGCCACATTGTTAACACCTTCCTCTAACGCGGTTTTAGCGCCGCGCCAAATGCGGTTACCTTTATAATCAACCCCAATAAAGTTTTTATCAGGGAACATCTGCGCCAGGTTAACGGTGTATTCGCCCTTGCCGCAAGCCAGTTCCAATACAACAGGTTTGTTATTTTTAAACTGATTATTTGCCCATTGGCCTTTTAGTTCCTTGCCTGCATCCAGCTGCAAAACATTGCTAAATGTATCTATTTCGGCAAAGCGCCTTAATTTATCTTTTCCCACTTGTAAAAATTAAAGCACAAAAATAGTTTTATGCCATTTATAAAAGCGAAAATTTATAGAAGAAATAAAATGAAATTAACGGCGACTTATAAACTGTAGGGGTAGTGTTCCTTAGCTTGAGTGCGTTTTTTGGTGAATAGCGCCTTTACTTTGTCAAAAATACCCACTACCGATTCTTCATTTACATAACCTGAGGCTTTTTGAGAAACCAGGCCAACCAGTGTTTTTATTAAAAAGCCGGAGTTTTTAAATATGGTTTTATTCAGCGTAAGTGGAATTAAAAAGCGCGATAATATGCTTACAAAATCCTGATTAAAGATGTTGGATTTATTTTCGCCGGTATTGGATGATTTGGGGAATAAGGAATATACAGTTGAAAATATAGCCGCCGGACTACTAAAACGTTCTGCAATCGCTTCGCCCTGCACTTTTTCCAGCCCCTTAAGCCTTATTATCTCCTGCCTTAAATCCCAGCTGTTTTTAATAGGTTCGTCCATTATAATTATTTAAATATCTTTTGAATAATAGCGTTGATAACCGGCCGCTCAAGGCTCTTCCTGTTATACTTAACAACAAGGGCAATAATTAAATACATTAATGCAACGCATCCAAAGCCTTCCCAATCCGAGTTGAACAGTGATGACAAATAAAATCCGAGCGTTATACTGGCAAATATGAAAGCCAATAGCATGCAAAATATTACTACAACATCAGCAATAATACTGGCCGCTATGGATGTACCACCCTCAATAGCCCTGTACTTAGCAAGCTTAATGTGGGTTTCGGCATATTCCTTCAGCTGATCAATAATAGGTGGCTGAGGTTCTTTTTTGTCTTCCATATAATTTATTTATTATCCCGGGTTAAATGTTTAACCCGGGATATAGTAAAACTTATGCGTGTTCTAAGTCGTCCTGATATTCTAACTCAGCACCTTTAATTTTTGTTTTAATGTTTTCAACAACCTTATCTTTTAACCCAACAAGATTGTCAATTTCAGCAGCTGCGGTATCTTTTATTGAATCGCCAAGATTTTTTAATGATTCGGTAAGCTTATCGCGTGTTTCACTGCCTTTTTCGGGCGCGAATAACAGCCCTAATGCTGCACCTGCTGCCAGCCCGGCTAGCAGTGCAATTACTACTTTTGAGTTATCGTTCATAATTATTATAATTTTTATGTTGACTAATTGTTTGTATAACGACTAAATACGTTGCCAAGTATTATATTTAAGACAATTTGTCTTGCACTTAATACGCTGTTTGTTTTCTCAATTTACTCATTTATCGTGTATCCACAAACATTATTGTATTTTAAGCTACGTATCTGTAGTTGTTCTCATGCGCTCCAGCCTATCGGCCGCTAACCTGTTAGTTTCATAAATTTCAAGCAGCAATAAGAAGTATGATAACAATACCGGCCCAAAAACCAGGCCTAAAATTCCAAAAAGGGGTAAACCTATAAAAACACCTATGACAGATATGATGGGGTGCGTATTGCCAACCCGCTTATTAATGATCACCCTTAGCACATTATCAACATTGCCAATAAACAGTAAACCGTAGGCTATTAATAATATTCCCTTAAAGGAATGCCCTTCTGCCATTATAATAACGCCTGCAGGTATACACAAGGTAGGAGCGCCCACAACCGGCAAAAATGACATGAATGACCCTATCACCCCCCAAAATATCGGGTCAGGTATTTCAAAGGCATAAAAACCCAGGGCAAGCAGAGTGCCTTGTGTAATTGCAATTAACCCCTGCCCCAAAACATTGGAGTAGGTTGAATTACGCATGGCTGTGGCGAATTTTAAGGTATGCTGCTCGCGAAAAGGGGCATATTTTAAAAGGCCGGCTTCAAACTCTATTCGCTGTGTAAGCATAAAATACAGCAGGAAATATAATACCAATAAAGTTAATATAATACTTGCCGCGCTACCCAATATGGATGGGAACAGGTCGGCGGCGTAAGTGCCGAGCTTTTGTAATGTAGTTTCGGCAAAATGAGGCTGGCCCAGGTTTCTTGATGCAAAGGCATCAACCTGGTTGGTCCACTCCTGTATGGGAAAAGTACTTTTGTTAATACTCGCTATTTTACCTATCACCATAAAACTTAATGATAAGAAAGGAATAACGATAACTATTAATGAACTGAAAATGATGAGCAATGCTACCAGGGTTTTGTTCCACCCCTTTTTTTCGGATATATATATATAAACGGGCCTGAAAATAGTGAATAGTACAATTGCGCCAAGTATAGCGCTGAACAGGCCGCTTAGCGCATAAAGCAGGAAACATCCCAGCACAATTATGCTTACTAATATTATATTATTACGTTGTTTATAATTAAAGATTGACATTCAGGCGTGTAGATATATCGATAAACAAAAAAAGGCCAAAAAGTTTTGGGCTAATCCTAATAAATATCTCCTTATTTATTGTTGGGGGCGTCTTTTAACAATGAGGTCATTTTTTCGCAGCTGGTTGCTATCGTATCCATATAAAACTGGCAATCGGCGTTCGCAATATCCTGAATCTCAAAGCGCAATTGCTCAATAGCCAGCTGGATGTTTGAAAGCTGGTTTCTCATGTCGTGCTTTAACGCTTTGATGTTGTCCGGCGGGGCGTCGGTATTCAGTGGCTTTTTCATTTATTTAAGATTGATGGCCTTCATTTTATTGTATAAGGTTTTCCGGTCAATCTTTAATATCTCGGCGGCTTTAGTTTTGTTAAAATTAACCTCCTTCAGTACCCTTAAAATTGTTTCAAACTCAGCTTCAAGCGCCGCGTTTTTAAGGTCGTGCCTGTTTTCTTTTACTTCAGGAGCATCATGTGTATGATGGGTATTGTTATTATTGTTATAATCAAAAGACATCATCCTGTTTGATATTTCAAGCGGGAGGGCCTTCATTGTTATTTCATTACCTTCGGCAAGCAGGGTTGCCCTTCTTATTACATTTTTTAGCTCGCGTATATTTCCAGGCCAGCGGTAGCTCATAAAGCACTCTATAACATCAGGAGTAAAAGCAGTAACATTACGGCTCAATTCCTGGTTGGCTATTACTAAAAAGTGATTGGCCAGTAATATAATGTCATTCCCACGATCGCGCAGTGGCGGCATATATATGCTAAACTCATTAAAGCGATGGTAAAGATCTTCCCTGAATCTGCCTTTCTGGATACTTTCCTGCAAGTTCTCGTTGGTTGCAACAATTATGCGTACATCCAGGTCTATTTCCTTGGTACTGCCTATACGTTTAACTTTTCTTTCCTGTACGGTACGCAGTAACGCGGCTTGTATATCATAGGAGAGGTTACCCACTTCATCCAGGAACAATGTTCCACCGTTTGCCATTTCAAAGTGGCCTATTTTGGTATATAATGCCCCGGTGAATGATCCTTTTTCGTGGCCAAAAAATTCGCTTGCTGCAAGTTCTTTGGTAAGCGAGCCGCAATCCATGGCTATAAAAGGATGGTTATGGCGCGGGCTGTTCAGGTGGATACTTTTTGCCACAGCTTCTTTACCGGTACCGCTATCACCAATTATAATTACGCTGTAATTGGTAGGGGCCACCAGGTCAATCTGGCGAATTATTTCTTTTGATGCCCGGCTGGTACCAAATACAAACTCGCCTGTTGATGTATTCTTTTTATGTTCTTTTGATTTGGATGAGATAATAGGTTCATTATCCTGCTCATCATCCAACAAGGCATATTGGGTTTCAATAGCCTTGTTTATGGTGTTTAATATTTCGTCGGGATATAATGGCTTGGTGATATAATCATAGGCGCCCATTTTTATGAGCTCCACAGCCATTTTTATATCAGAATAACCTGTTATAATTATTACGCCTGTTTTGGGATATTGGTTCTTGATGTTTTTAAGCATCTCGCGGCCATCAGTATCCTCCAGCCTGAAATCGCACAATACTAACGTGAAATCCTCATTTTTGAGGTATTCCATAGCACTTGTGCCATTTGATGCTGTTTTTACTTCAAAACCATTACGTGTTAAAAACTTCGACAGCAACAGCGCAACGTTTACTTCATCATCAATGATGAGGATCTTCTTCATACCAGCAAACTGTTAACAGGGTAAATGTATTAAACTGTTAAGATACACAAATTTGCTAAATCCGATGGATTTTTTACGAAAATCAATAAACTTTATTACAGATTGAATGAGTAAGCCACACGTACAGCAAACATATTGTTGTATTTTCCATCGCCATAAAGGCTTTGGCTACGCTCGTATCTTACACCGCCATCAATGTAATTATGGTGATGCAGTTTAAACACTATACCCATTTGCGGACCATAAGTAAATGCATAATTATTTATGGCATATATGGCGCTTTTATTTAGCAACAGGCTCTCACCGGCCTCAGCCTGAATATAAAATCCCCTGATCAGAAAGTATTTAAGACCTACTTTTACAGGTACCAGGTTCATATTTTCTACCTTTACATTTAATATAGCTTCAGGGTTTGAGCTGATATCGCTGTTATTAGGGAAGAATGTCATATAGCCTACATTTCCGGTAAAATAAAGCTTTTCAGTTAATGGAATATCAATTTGGGCTGAAACACCTGCACCGATGTTATAAGAATTACTATAATTACCGTTTGGAAAGCCGGCATCAAGCCCAATGCTTATACGTGTAGTATCCGGGATGGCAACGTTTTGTGCTTTGGCGCTTAATGTAAAACCTATAAATGCTATTAAGTAAATAATTTTTTTCAAAGTGATCTTCATTTTATGTGTGAATTGACTGTGTTAGAACGTACAATAAATTAACAACGTATATGGCTATAAAAATTTATTCGTACAGTTTTGTGCAAAGCTAATATCCGTTTTGATTTTTAGTTACTTCGCAGCCATAAATATTGTAAAATATTTGAGGCATAAAGTGTTAATTATAGTTAATTGTGCAAAAAAGGCCTGTAAAATCCTGTAAAACAAAAAAGGACACCGGTAAACCGGCATCCCTTTTCAAAAATTAAATCAATGTTAACGTATTAAAAACCATAGGCTACACGCAGGCCAAAGAAATTAACTTTGCTGTCATCAACATCACTATTAAATTTAGTGCTTGCTTCATAACGAACGCCTGCATCAATGTAGTTTTTACCACCTAACTGGAACTGGTAACCAACTTGTGGAGCATAAACAAACGCTGCTGTTTTATTGAAACCCACATCTGATTTGTTTAGTGCGAATGCTGCACCGGCTTCACCCTGTACGTAAAAGTTTTTTACAGGGAAGAATTTTAAACCAGCTTTAACAGGTAACAACTGGATGTTGGTTGGTGAAAAAGTTGCACCATCAACAATAACATTGTTTTTGCCTTGGATGCTGTTATAACCAGCATTAACTGTTACAAATAATTGATTTGCAACCGGGATATCGGCTTGTACCGAACCACCAATGTTAAAGTTATAGCTGTCTGATAATTTACCGGTAGGAATACCTGCGTCAACACCGATGCTAAAGCGTACGCCGCTTGCTGTTGTAGTTGTTGAGGTAGTAGTAGGGGTAGTAGTTTGAGCTTTTGCGCCAACAAATGAGAATGCTGCGAAAGCTAATGCAAGTGCTGAAATTTTTAATGTACTTTTCATGACTATATGTATTATTTAGTAATGTGTTTTGTTAAACACAATGCAAAGTAAAGCATGAAAATACATACGATTTTTCATCCTAATGTCACGATTATTCAATCGATTGATTAACAGTAAGATAAATTCTGACCAAATGGGTTTTTTAGTCAGTTAACTGGTTTAGCAAGGCTTAATTACCCCTAAATTCTGGTTTTCTCTTTTGCAGGAATGCCGAAACACCTTCCTTGAGATCATTGGTACCGAAGCATTTTCCAAATTCTTCTATCTCCGTAGCAAAGCCATTAACTGCCGGATCGGTAGCAGCATTCACCGCTTTTATGGCTGATGCAATAGCTATCGGGGCGCGTAATAATATCTTGCTTAATATTTCTTCAGCTTTAGCTAACAGGCTATCCTGGGTTACTGTATGATTCACCAATCCGAACTCGTAAGCTTCGGCTGCTGTTATCATATCGGCTGTCATGATCAGTTCAAGCGCTTTACCCTTTCCCACTAAGCGTGTTAAACGTTGTGTGCCTCCATAGCCGGGGATGAGGCCCAAGGTAACTTCGGGCAAACCCATTTTGGCATTGTCGGATGCTATGCGGATATGGCAGGCCATCGCCAGTTCCAACCCACCGCCCAGTGCAAAACCATTAACAGCCGCTATAACCGGCTTGGGACCATGCTCTATCAGGTTAAAAACATTGGCCTGCCCTTCACGGGACAGCGCTGTTCCATTATCTACATCCAGCGAAGCAAATTCAGAAATATCGGCACCTGCCACAAAAGCCTTTTGCCCCGCACCTGTTATAATGATACCGCCGACCTGTGTGTTGGCAAAAGCTTCGGTAATAGCAATATGCAGTTCGGTGAGGGTAGCTTTGTTTAAAGCGTTTAATTTGCTTTCGCGATTAATGATGATATATTGAATACGTTCTTTGTATTCAATCAACAGATTTTCAAATGCCATAAGCTAAAAATTGCGGTGCTGATGCACCCATCCGGTAATATATTTAACAATATCGTACGTGTTGGTACCTGGCGGGAAAAGCTCGCCAACGCCCAGCTTTTTTAACTCGTCCATATCTTCTGATGGGATTATTCCGCCTCCGGTAACCAGTACATCATCCATACCCTTTTCCTTTATGAGGTTGATGATCTTGGGGAAAACAGTCATATGCGCGCCCGAGAGTATGGAGATGCCGATAGCATCCACGTCTTCCTGCAGGGCAGTGTTCACCACCATCTCGGGGGTTTGGCGCAAGCCGGTGTAGATCACTTCCATACCTGCATCACGCAGAGAAGTGGCTATGATACGTGCGCCTCGGTCGTGCCCATCGAGCCCAACCTTAGCAACCAAAACACGAATAGGGCGATTAAAGGTATTACTCATGTAAAACCGTGGTTTATTTACGGGTAAAAGTAAGAAGAAATTGTGGATAGTGATTAGTTGTTGGAGTTTCTGCATTAGTGATAGTAGCGGATACCGGCCCCGAGCTTAAGACCTGTGCAGTATGAGCGGATAGCACGGGCCGCAGGCAATGCCCAAATAACTAAACCACTTAATATTGTCAAACACTTCTACAACTTTATAATTCATAAACAAATTCATCCTATTAAACCCTCTTTCCTACACATAATTAACATTTCTACCAGCCCATCACCCATAAACAAACTCATCCTACGCGCTTTATCCTATTTTTTCTATTTTTGCACCTTATGAGCGAAGAAAGATCATTAAATTTTCTGGAAGAGATTGTTGAAGAAGACATACGTAACGGTAAGAACGGCGGCAGGGTATTAACCCGTTTCCCGCCGGAGCCTAACGGTTACCTGCATATAGGCCATGCCAAATCCATTTGCTTAAATTTTGGACTTGCGCTAAAATATAACGGCCAAACCAACCTGCGTTTTGATGATACCAACCCCGCTAAAGAAGAAGTGGAATATGTTGACAGCATTAAAACGGATGTTAAATGGCTGGGCTTTGAGTGGGCCAATGAACTGTATGCGTCTGATTATTTCGACAAGATCTACAACTTCGCGGTAACGCTGATAAAAAAGGGTTTGGCATATGTTGATGATAGTTCGCCCGAAGAAATATCGGCACAAAAAGGTACGCCAACTGAGCCGGGCACACCTAATCAGTATCGTAGTCGTAGTATAGAAGAAAATTTGCTTTTGTTTGAAGAGATGAAAGCTGGTAAATATCCTGATGGTGCTAAAGTATTACGCGCTAAAATAGACCTTGCTTCGCCAAACATGCATTTGCGCGACCCGCTGATGTACCGTATTAAACATACGCACCACCACCGCACCGGTAACGATTGGTGCATATACCCGATGTATGATTTCGCGCATGGCGAATCGGACGCTATTGAGGAGATTACACATTCTATCTGTACCCTGGAGTTTATTCCGCACCGGCCTTTATACGAGTGGTTTATTGAGCAACTTGAATTGTTTCCATCAAAACAATATGAGTTTGCCCGCCTTAACATGACCTATACAGTTATGAGCAAGCGCAAGCTGCTGCAACTGGTTGAGGAAGGCCATGTAGAGGATTGGGATGACCCGCGCATGCCTACCATTAGCGGTTTGCGTCGCCGTGGCTACACACCACATTCCATCCGTGAGTTTTGTGAGCGTATTGGTGTTGCCAAACGCGAGAACATGATAGATGTGAGTCTGCTGGAATTCTGTATCCGTGAAGATCTGAACAAAAGGGCATGGCGCCGTATGGCAGTGCTCGACCCGATCAAATTAGTGCTTACTGATTATCCTGCTGATAAAACCGAGATCATGTTCGGCGAAAACAACCCCGAGGTTGAAGGCGGTGATGGGGGCAGGGAGTTCCCGTTCAGCAATGAGCTGTGGATAGAGCGTGAGGATTTTATGGAAGAACCGCCGAAAAAATTCTTCCGCCTGGGTGTTGGGCTGATGGTGCGCTTAAAGAACGCTTACATTGTTAAATGCGAAAGCTTTGTTAAGGATGCCGACGGTAATGTAACCGAAATACATTGTACACATATTGAAAATTCAAAATCGGGTGGCGATACCAGCGGCATCAACGTAAAGGGAACCATCCACTGGGTGAGTGTACCGCATGCTAAAACTGCTGAAGTTCGTTTATATGATCGCCTTTTCCAGGTTGAGGACCCATCAAACGAGGATGGCGATTTTAAGGATTACCTGAACCCTAACAGTCTGCACATCATTAAAACAGCCTACATTGAGCCTGATTTGGCAAATGCCGAGCCGGGTGTTGGCTACCAGTTTATGCGTAAAGGCTATTTTACTTTAGATAAGCACTCCACAACCGATAAACTGGTGTTTAATCGTACAGTTACCTTAAAAGATGGCTGGGTTAAGAAATAATTTGTAGGCAATAATCTTACAGATGGTGCCTCACAGTTTGTGGGGCACTTTTAGTTTATAACAAAGTAATTATGGTATCCTTTAATTATATCCTTTTTAATTCCATTTTCTTTGGTGCAGTTAAAACGTCTTTAGTATGAGTAAAGCTGTAGAATTTCCGCATGCACCTGTAGCATATAAATCTTCTTATAGGGAGCCAAAAAAATAATACTTTTACAATTGTTCCCCGTGGAATTCGCCCATAATTATTTGAGCCGCATTTTCTGCACATAATGTTTGTAGGTAAATCTAATAGTTAAAAATTTTTAGGGGTCGCTTATAAATATACAAATAAATGCTTAATAGTTCTATTGTTGTTTCCTACAGGTTAAATTCAGGGAGTCTGCGACACTCCTGCATTTAGAAAAATAATGTTTGATGTTTATTATTAGTTTTTTTATGAAATTGCAGCCTGTAACCAAAACCACCCAATGAAAGTTAGCGGATTTACCTTTATAAGAAACGCTGTTAAAAACGACTACCAGATTGTTGAAGCCATCACCTCTATTTTGCCGCTGTGCGATGAGTTTGTTGTAGCAGTTGGAAATTCAGAAGATGAAACGCGGCAACTGATAGAAAACATCAACTCCCCCAAAATAAAGATCATTGATACCGTTTGGGATGATTCCTTAAAAGCCGGTGGGATAGTGTTCGGCCTGGAAACCAATAAAGCGCTTGATGCTATATCGCCGGATAGCGATTGGGTTTTTTATATACAGGGCGATGAGGTGGTGCATGAAAAGTATCTCCCAACCATAAAAAAGGAGATGGAGGATAATTTGAACGACCCTAAAATTGAAGGCTTACTGTTTAAATATATTCACTTTTATGGCTCTTACGATTATTATGGTGATACCCGCAGGTGGTACCGTAGAGAGATCCGCCTGATTAAAAACATAAAGGGTATGCGCTCATACAAAGATGCGCAGGGTTTCCGTTTGGATGATCGAAAGATAAACGTGAAACTGATAGACGCCTATATTTACCATTATGGCTGGGCCAGGCCTCCGCAAGGTTTAACCAATAAAGGCCGCAATTACAATAAGTTTTACCACGATGATGAGTGGAACAAGCAGCACATGACCGAAACCTACGAGTTCGATTATGGCAACGCCGACCGCTTACGCACCTTTAAAGGCACCCACCCCAAAGTAATGCTCGACAGGATAGAGAAAACCAACTGGGAAATTGATTTCAGCAATAAGCCATTGAACCGAAATTATACGTTGCGTCGCAGGTTTCTGCAAACGATTTTGGACCTTACGGGATGGAGCATTGGGGAGTATAAGAATTATAAGATAGTTAAGCGATAGATGTTAGCTAAGACTAACCCCACTGTCATGCTGAGGAACGAAGCATCTATTATACAAGCGAAAAAGCTGCTTGTATATTGAACGCGGATAGGTTCTTTGTTATCGCGCAGAATGACAATTGGTATTATGGTTACTGCTGAGGCTTTATTTTAAAGAAAATATACGTTTGCGCCGTATAGCTAAAAACCACTACCAGCATTGTGGTAATAATTTTAGATGGTGTTGGGTACAAGCCAAAGTAATCAACAAATATTTTCAGGAAGATATAGTTTAGAAAGATACAGATAGCGGTTACAATTAGGTACCGCGATAATTGTGTTCTTCTTTTTAAGCCTGTTTGCTGAAATACCACATACCTGTTAAGATAAAAGCCGGTAGGTAACGAAATACTCAGCGCCAAAAACAATGATGCAATTGGGGCACTCAGCGTAAGCGCACCCAATACTAAATCGTGCTTTTTAAACACCAGGTTATAGCTTAATGAGAAAAGGCAAATATCAAACAAGGTATTAGCGCCGCCGCATGCCGCATATCGGAAAGTATGTAAAGGGATATGCTTTTTAAAAGGTTTGTAAAAGAAATCGATCCATTGCAGTATGGTAACCCTGATATAGTAATGAATGCTTTTCATTGGTGGGCCGAAGATACTACTTGCCGGGCTGTAATTAAACTTTACTTATGCATTCAATAAAACGTATTCCACATATTGTTGAGCAATCTTATTCCAGTCGAATATCTGAGGTGTTTTGTTATAAGCATTTTCCGAGAACTCATTTAGTCGATCTTTATTCTTATAAATATTATTTATTGCTGCCGCGATACCGGATTGCGTTAGTTCATCTATTATCCAGCCCAGTTGTTCTTTTTTAACAATATCGCCAAGGTTTGTCCCTTCTGATACCAATACCGGCATGCCATAACTCAAGGCTTCAATTACTCCGGTTGGCATACCTTCCCACCTTGAGATATGTAAAAATACATGATGAGATGCATATAGCGCTTCCTTTTCTTCCTGTTTATAAACTGCGGCTTTGATGATGACGGTCTTCGTCAGATTGAGGCTTTTTATCAGATCATATAAATAATTTTGCCCCTCATTCGTAAATAGCGGACCAATCAGTGTTAATTCAACATTCACCTCTTTTAGTTGGCCCATGCTTTTTATTAATAGATCCAGACCCTTATGCAAGGGGTCTAAGCGGCCCATAAATAATAGCCTTAGTTTTTGATCCGGACCAGTCCTTTCTTGATCATATATAGAGCTTTTTATCTTCCCTTCGGGGAAACCATTTAATAGCGCATAACATGATTTTGGTGAATATTTTTTAATAAAGTTTTCTTCCTGCCTGCCGTGGATAAAGAAGTAATCCATCCGTTTTAGGTATGCTTTTTCATAAAGAAAGAGAAAGATCTTTTTTTTAAGATAACTGCGTTTGAAGGTATAATCATGATAGCCGCCTTGCGGGGTCACACATAGCGTAATATTTAAAGCCTTCACCAATTTGCTCAGGCCTATATTTATCGGCGTAAAAACACTATGCAGGTTAACGCAAATGATGGAATTACGGTCGGCTATTAGTTTATTCTTTAAATCCTCGGGAACGGAAAAGTGAAGCAGGTTTGCTTTAAAATGAACGTAAAAGGGATAATTGTTCTGATCAAGCTCGGTACTTAATCCCCACAATTCACAATTGTAGCCAAGCTTATTGGTATAAGCTGCAATATTTTCTATCACATTATAGGCGCCGTTCACCCGGTCTGTAGCGAAATTGGCAATGATTACAATTTTTTTAGTACCACCGGTCTTTTTTAAGCTTTCGGCCACCATATATTATGCAAATATGATAAGTTCTATTATCTAATTATCCGCACAAATATCAGGGATTCGGCTACAGATCGGCGTGAGGCAACAGTTAATTTATAGCATTCCTATCCGCAATTTCAATACCGCCTCTTCCGCTGCTGCCATTTTCTGCGTGCCGATTAATAGTTTTTCGCCACTTTTTAATTCAATTTCAATGGCATCGTTACCGGATACTGTAAAACAGGTTGTATTATCTTTAAATCTTACACCCCAGCCCCAAAACTCTTTCATGGCGTTGTATTTACGGGTGGAGATATTTTTGATGTCGCTTATCTTAATCACCTTGTTACTGGTAAGTATGCCAAAGCTGATCTGTATCTCCTCTTCGGTTATCGTAACTATCAACTTCTGATACAATGCTAAAAATATAGTGCCAACGCTCACCGCGAAAAACACAATCAATAATGCATTAGGCGCGGGGTGATTGCCAACCGGTTGATCAAATCCTATCTGAATCACACAAAACACACCAAAAAACACTGTTGAGAGCACCGCTGCCACCATCAACACAATATATTTCTGGGTTTCTTTAAAAAGTATTTTCTCCATTATTCCGTTTAAAACAAGTGTTTATTTGCTATTCATGGCCATATAATCCAGCGTTAAGTTGCACATTGCCTTAACGCCTAAGGCGAAAGCGCTTTCATCTATAAAAAAATCGGGCGAGTGGTTTACCGGCGTTGTAGCTGCATCACCACCCTTTGGCATCCCGCCCAGGAATATGAAAAACCCGGGAGCCTTATTCGCAAAAAAGCTAAAATCTTCCGAGCCGGTTAACGCCGGACCAGCAATCACATTATCAGCCCCGGCAACAGCTTGCAATGTTGGCAACATCTGTGCGGTAAGCTGCGGGTTATTGTAAGTAACCGGGTAGTGCGACTCATAGGGAATAATTGCATCCGCAGTAGCGCCTTCGGCTTCGGCTGTTTTTGTTACAATTTGTTTTACCCTGGTGATGAGCAGCTGTTCGTCTTTAGCGCTAAAGGTGCGCAGTGTTCCCAGCATTTCCACTTTTTCAGGGATAATATTTGAGCGGTTCCCCCCTTTTATGGCGCCTATGGTTACTATGGCTGGGTTTTGGGTAAGATTCACGTTCCGGCTCACAATGGTTTGCAGGTTGTTGATTATTTGTGCCGAAACCACTATCGGGTCGACCCCGCTCCAGGGTTGCGCACCATGTGATGATTTACCTGTCACCACAATTTTCATATCATTTACGCCCGCCATTGCCCCACCAGAATGATAGGTAATGGTGCCTACCGGCATAAACGAAAATATATGCATCCCAAATACCACATCAACTTTAGGGTTTTCCATCACACCTTCTTTTACCATCTCTTCGGCACCGCCCACTTCACCTGCTGGTACACCTTCTTCAGCTGGTTGAAAAATGAATTTTACTGTTCCGTGTAGTTCACTTTTCATGGATGATAATATTTTAGCCACAGCCATCAGCATAGCCATGTGCGAATCATGTCCGCAGGCATGCATTACCCCAACCTGCTCTCCTTTATACGTGGTTATTACTTTTGATGCAAATGGCACAGGGGTACGTTCGGTTACCGGCAGAGCATCCATATCAGAACGCAATGCTATAACCGGCCCGGGCTTTCCGCCCTTTAAAATGCCTACTACACCTGTGGTTGCGATGCCTGTTTTAACCTCCAACCCCAGCGAGCGCAGGTAAGCAGCCACAATGCCCGATGTGCGCACCTCTCGGTTACCCAACTCAGGGTGCTCATGAAAATCCCGCCGCCAGGCAACCACCTGGCTTTGCAGCGAATCTGCCTTTTTGTTAACTATATTTTTATAAGGATTGGTTTGTGCAAAAACCGGCAGGGTAACGGCACAGCACAGCGTGAGCAACAGTTTTTTCATGTTGAGGGATTTTTTACTAAATATAAAAATAAAGGATGGGTTTTATGTAGTTGCAAACTACATGCTTAGATGGTCCGTAGACCGGAGTCTACGGACAGCGGGGGATATTAGTATCTAGTTTCATTTTATAAGACTATCCCGATAAGCTAAGGAATTAATCTTTTGTATTAATATTTTAATCCGTAGCTGTATACGATCATATTCTCGTTTAGGTAATAATTCTCTGTTAGCAACCCAATCGTATTTTACTATGCTGGGATTATATACATCGCTTAACGTTAACATTCCACTATAAGATATTAAATACATCTCTTCAGGTTTATCTTTAAAATAAATTCGCACATTATTAATACTATCTACATCGACAAGCTTTCTGAGGTATTGCCATTTTTCTGGCACTTTATACCCTTTTTTATTAATTAACGTATCGATATATCTCCTAATAATCTTTGTTTTCAAATTCGTTTCTATTGGATAGTTTAAATCTGCTAATCTTCCTTTTTTATAAAAGCCGTTCCAATTGCATTCACATAAACTTATAGACAGAAGAATCAAAAAAATATTCTTTATCGAGCTTTTATTAATCATGGTTTTGGAGTTGGTAACT
The DNA here is from genome assembly GCA_026225055.1 of Mucilaginibacter xinganensis. GTDB lineage: Bacteria > Bacteroidota > Bacteroidia > Sphingobacteriales > Sphingobacteriaceae > Mucilaginibacter > Mucilaginibacter xinganensis_A. The sequence continues at coordinate 27,605 of JAMFSA010000156.1, forward strand.
GTACCTAATTAGTGTTTTTATCTTGTCGGTAGTTTGCATTTACTACGCTGTCCGTAGTTTCCAACTACGGACCAATATGCTTAGAGAATCAGTCCCCCCCGCTGTCCGTAGTTTCCAACTACGGACTACTATGCTTAGAGACTTCAGTCTCTACCCAGCCCAGCCTTCTCTATCCAAACTCCTGAAATGTATAGCCTCGGCCAAATGCTCCAGCTTTATATCTTCACTCCCGGCGAGATCTGCTATAGTGCGTGATACTTTCAAAATCCTATCATAAGCCCTTGCGGATAAGCCCAGTTTTTCCATCGCTTTTTTCAACAGCGTTTGCCCGGCTATGTCTATTTTGCAGATATCCCTCACCATTTGCGGGCTCATTTGCGAGTTGGCGTGCAGGTCGGGCTTATCGCCAAATCTTTCTATCTGTATATTCCGGGCAGCAATTACCCGCTCACGGATCAGTTCACTCTTTTCGGCGAGGCGATCGGATGCCAGCTCGTTAAAGTTTACCGGCGTAACCTCTACATGCAGGTCGATACGGTCCAGCAACGGACCTGATATTTTGCTCATGTATTTTTGCACGGCACCCGGCGGGCAGGTGCACTCTTTTTCGGGGTGATTATAGTAACCGCAAGGGCAGGGGTTCATACTGGTAACCAGCATAAAGCTGCATGGATAATCAACCGAGAAACGGGCTCGGGAGATGGTTACTCTGCGCTCTTCCAATGGCTGGCGCATTACTTCCAGTACGCTGCGCTTAAATTCAGGCAATTCATCCAGAAACAATACGCCGTTATGAGCCAGTGATATTTCACCCGGTTGAGGATTTCCGCCTCCACCCACCAAAGCAACGTCTGATGTTGTGTTAAAGTGGAAACTCTCTATATTTGTATCGTTAATTAATTCAACCACTTACCAAATATAACAATGATTTTAGGAATTTACAGCCGCGTTTCGACTGAGGAACAGGCAGACAAGGGTATTTCATTAGACAACCAAATTTACAGAGGAAAACAACTTGCTACCAAAATAGGTTGGGACTTCAAAGTATATCAGGATGCCGGTATATCCGGAACGGTCTCATACACTGATAGACCCGGTTTAAAATCAATGATGAATGATATTGCAAAGGGGGTTATAAATGGTGTTTTCGTTTTCGATGGTGACCGTTTATCCCGTGCTGATTTAATTGAAACTACATTGATTAAAAATGTATTTAAAACTCACAAAATAAAATACTTTGAATTAGATAGGGAAATTGACCTGAACGATTTTAACCAGGCATTACTATCTGATATGAAATCATTACTTGCCAATTTCGAGATAAAGAAAACGGGGGCACGTATAGCAAGTGTTTTAGAAAGCAACGTAAGGTTAGGTAAAGTTGGTGGTGGGGCTTTACTGAATTTCGGTTACACAAAAGATGCCAATAAATTGTTGGTAATTGATGAAGATGAAAAACCAGTAGTAGAATACATATTTAAGTTAGCGTTAGAGGGTAAAGGAACTAAAATGATTGCTACTATTCTGAACGATGAAGGTATCTTAACAAAACGTGGTCGGGTCACCACTGGTAAGTCTATGAAAGTAAAGGGTCAAAAGAAAGAAACTTTCCTTTGGCGTGATAGTGTTATTTATAGAATATTAACAAGCACCATCTACATGGGTAAACGTCTTTACAAAGAAAACTATTATGATTGCCCCGCTATTGTAAGTGAGGCAGTTTTTTCAATGGTCAAAGAAAAACTATCTACCCGCAATCAGTTTAAAGACACTACTAACAAATATGATTATCTATTGAAAGGTTTAATGCACTGTCAAGTGTGTGGCGGTCGTTTCTATGGTCATAAACGTGCCAACGGTAAAGACAATACTTATATCTGCAATTCTCAAAGGTATGGTGAATGGTGCGGGAACAAAGGCATTAACATTGACTGGTTAGATGAATTTGTAATTGACTATGTAAATAGGTTAGAAACTACAACAGGGCGAGCATTTATAGAGGCATCAAAAGACAGTGTTAAATCCCGTAAATTAAAAGATTTTAAACATACACAAGATGCTTTAATTGATAACGAGCGACGTAGGGATAAACTAACTTTAATGTATGAAGATGATGATATACCCAGAGAGCAATTCAAAGACCGTTTATTAACTCTCAATAATGAAAAGGATTTACTTAATATCACCTTAAATAATTTACAGAACGAAATAGGTGTATTCAATCACAAAACCACTATTCAAAAATATATCAAAGAAACAGTATCAGATTTTAAGAAATTAAAAACCAAAGCAGAAAAGAAGTTAGCACTACAAAACATCATTGACCGTATTAATATTAGATGGGATGGTGAAAGTCACGTTATCAGTGTATTTTATAGATTGGATAATATCACCCGTTACAAAGAAGTAACTAAGGATATCTACCTGATGGGAACCGAAGTATCAGTGCTTAGAACTCCATCAAATCACATAGGGGAAATACTAAATCAAAAACTTTGGTTGAATAATTACTACTTTGGTGTAAATGATATGGGTGAGATAGAGGAAGGCGAATTGTTACGTTATATCAACCCGTATGAAGCACATGGGGAACAATGGACAACTTTTAAATAGTATTACTAAACTCAAAATCAAACCTATTAGAACGTCTCTGATAGGTTTTTTGTTTGGTGACGTGTTGCTATGGCCCGGGATTAAAAGCGTCCCAAATCCATTAAAAAATATAACCCCTTCAACACTCGCTGTCAAAGGGGTTAAACCTAAACCTTATCACAAACGGTCACAGAGAATGCGACCGTTATAATAATTCAATATTAATACTTTTTCATCAATAACAAAAAACGTAATCGAATTGTCTACTTTTTTGGTGGTTTAACTTTAGGTTTTAAATCGTTTTGAATGCCTAAGTTTATCAGTAACAAAGAATGAACAATAAAATCAGCCCTTCTTTTATCCCAGTTAGGTAATTCAAAATCACCTATTACAATATCTTTATTATCCTTTGTTACGGTCACTTCTACCGAATTTGGGTGTTTGTAAAGTTTAACCTGGTCCGCACCCTCTCGATGAAAAATAGGAACAAAGAAAGTTGATAATAAAGTAGACAAACTTTCAACCGTCGGAGGAACTTTTTTGGATGCTTTAATCGGTAAATTATCTTTATTCTCAATTACCGACCTAATAGCTTGGTTAGCCAGTATAATATCTTCTTCAGTAAATGGATTTCTGCTCATAAATAAAAAAATACTATCGATAAAGTTTATAATTTAGCCTCGCTTAAACTTACTCAATTATAATTAATGGAAGCATCTACCACAATAAAAAAGATGATATCCGGGAATAAAATATATGTTCCCTCTTATCAAAGAGCCTATTCATGGGAAATTGAAACCGAAACCAATAAGACTAACAAACAGATAAATCAATTTTATTCGGATTTAGAGGATTATGTTACCAGTAATGCTAAAACTCCATATTATTTCGGTCATTTCTTATTTGAAGAAAAAGGGAATAATCGGTATGGTGTAATTGATGGCCAGCAACGCCTTACAACCATCGTGATATTTCTTTCTGCTCTATTTAAACAGTTGGAAGCAATTAGGAATTTGACTGAATCAGAGGTTGAAACATTTGAGGACATAATTAAGAGAAATTCTACTTATCGCTTTTCAACAGTAGATTATGATAATCAACTATTTATTGATTATGTCATCAATCAATTGAAAAAGGACAAAAATGGAATTGAAACAGAATCAGCTCAACGAATTGTTAAAGCATTCGATTTCTTCAACAAAAAACTATCTAAAAAAGAAGAATGTTTTTTAAAACGCATATTGGACTCTGTTCAAGATGCCTCATGCACAACACATCCGGTCAAGGACGAAGCAGAGGCTATACAGATGTTTATTTTTCAAAATAGCAGAGGTAAAACGCCATCGCATCTTGAATTAATAAAAGCTGATTTCATGTTCAATGTTCATTTATACGGTGGCGATGAAAAAGATGATTTAATTGCTGAAATTAAAACTCGCTTTGAAAAGATTTACAAGTCTATTTCCTCAATAGATTACCGTATTGATGAAGACCAGGTGCTGCTATACACGTTAAGGGTCTACTTTAACTCGCTTTGGGAATCTGATCCATTAGATAGAATTAGTAAATTGTTATCTGGAAAAGACTCCATTTCGTTTATAAAATCATTCACCCATCAACTGGCTGTCAGTTTTGAATATTTGACATTATTTTTTGGTAAAGATGAACGTCAATATTTTGAAATCCATTCAATAGTAAATCTTGGAGGTATCGGTATAGCATTACCGTTTATAATAAAGGCATATAAATTTGGATTGCCTATGACAGACATTTGTCGTCTTTGCAAGTCATTAGAATCTTTAGTATTAAGGCATAGATTGATAGGCACCCGGGCAGATATGACAGGTAGAATTAACGATTTGTATGAAAAGTTTACAGATAAAAATTCAGGTATAGATGATATTGTAGGAAGAATTGAATGGATAAAAACTATCTCATCTGATTCTCGGTGGTGGGCTCATTGGAACAATTCAGCACTTGGAAATTCAATTCAAGGGAAACTATCACCGGCTACTGCTAAATTCCTTTTATGGAAATACGAAAATCATTTAGAAAGTCAAGGAAAGGTTGGTTATAATCCAACAAGATTTGATAAGATTATTTCCCCAGAGTTAGAACACATCGCACCTCAAACAGAAAACCCCGCTTCAGGTTATGGTCGTTATGATGATGACTTTAGACAACAATATTTAGATTGCTTAGGCAACTATCTTTTAGTGTCAAAATCACATAATTGCTCCATCGGCAATAAACCGTTTAAAGAAAAACTTGCATCTTATAATTCACTATTTCAGCAACGTGAAATTCAAGAATTTGTTAGCGAGTCGAAAAACTGGATTAAAAAATCAATCGATAAAAGACAAGCTAAAATAACTGATTTTATAACTACAGAATTTTAATATTTATATTAATTATCATAACACTAAACTTTATGGAAATCACAATTAAAACCAAATCATTTAATCTTCACGAACTAACTTCAACAAGTTGCTACATTAATTTCTGTTTTGGTGGAACTGAAAACAATGATGAAATCAGCTTTAAAATTAAAGACGGACAGCTTTTATCATTTATTGATTGTATAACCTTACTATCTTTTAGGTCGACAATGTTTTATCAAAATAACGCCGGAGATTTTGGTGCAAACAATCCAATAATTGCTGGGAGAATGGAATCATTCGCACGGCTCATACAAATGGTTAAAGAAATTCTTGCCGCTATTGGCGCACACAAAGATTTCAAGGTAGAAGACTTAAATTCTTAAAAAAAATAGGGTTAGTAGCTTATGACACTAACCCTATTTTTTTAATTTTTGTGATAGTATTAATATTCAAATCCGTCAACTTAGCAACCTCTACGGCTTTGTATCCTTTTTTTAAATATTCTAATGCTTTTTTGTTTTTCGGTTTGGTGAGGAATTGTAATGTATCTTCTTTACTTCCTTGCTTACGACCTAAATAAACGCCTTTTAGTTTTGCTATAGCAATCCCTTGTTTTTGGTTTTCTCTAATTTGAGACCTTTGCATTTCACCTACCGTCCCAAGAACCGAAATCATCATTTTAGCAATTGCATTTTCCTTTCCATTTTCATCCAAGGTCGTTAAACCTTGAGAAATAAAATGGATGGGGATTGATTTTTCATTGAAAAAGTGAATAGTGTTCATTATGTCCCGCAAATCTCTTCCAAGTCTATCTATCGTCCAAACCGATAAAGAAGTTACCAGGCCATTTGAAAGATAACGTAATACCTCTTTACCACCTCTTTCAAAGTATGGAATTGACCCAGAGCATTTGTCCTCAATTACCAAATCGAAGTCCCGCTCGTTTACTCTTTGTCTATCAGTTTTCTGTTCTATCGAACTGCACCTTGTATATAAAATTTTCATTTCTCTTAATTTTAGAATACCTCTTTGTCTATCCTAAATTTAAGGTGAAAAATTAGTTTTGCCAAGGATATTAGCAAAATGTGGGCAAATAAAAAATCGCAATTTAATGTATACTCTATTTTTATGATTTTTAATTAAAGCACATTAAAATTACTATTATTGAATTTGAATGTATTTGACGAATGTTTATCAAAATCTATAATTTCTTACTTTGGTTATTCATGGGAAAATCGGATCAAATAGCGACAGAAATCAACATTGAAATAAAAGCAGGAAAGAGCATAGCTCAAATTAAAACTGAGCGGCAAATCGATGACAGTAGTTGGCAACGATACAGTGCCATAGCATATGCTTTAAACCTAAAGGAAGAAAAAAAGAAAAGATTGGCGGATGAAAAAAAACAACATGTAGCCACTACATCCAGTGTAGATATGGGAAACATTCTCGCATTGAATATGAAATTGGCGGATTTTGCTATTATTCTGCCCGTTACTTCAACCATACCCCAATTTAATCATGCAGTTCAGTTAGCCAGCCAATTACCGGATACCGAACCGGAGTTGTTAGAACTTGTCGAGCGTTTAACAATGCAACCACAATTCCGAGCACGCCAAAAAAAAGGCAGGTTTGAGATATTTCCTTTCTTCAAACCCGTTCATAAACTCATAGACGCGGCTACTTTATGTTTTTACAGAAAAAACTATATAAGCTGCTATATGACTTTGGTTCCTGTCATCGAGGGAATAATGCTCAGATGGCTCAATTACAATGGAGGTTCTGATAAACCAGATTTTGAAAAATTAAGACGTTTCTTTAATAATGGATATATACGGCAGCCAATGCCATGGAATATCCAGTTTCATGAAATATTTAGCAAGGCTTGCGGAAGTTTATTAGAACAGCATTTTTTTAAACCCAGTGATAAAGGTGATGCACATGACTTGTTTAATCGCCACCTTGCAGCACATCTATTACAAGATGGAACTTTCGCCACTCACGCTAATTGTTTAAGGTTGTTTATGTTATTAGATGCCATGTCAGAAATTTATTTTTACGAATCAAGAGGTGAAGATCCAAGATTTTCTTTGTCTCACAATGATACCGATTCCGATACGTTGCTTTTTGCGAGTTTGATGTCTATTGCTATCCCATCCCCCGAGACTCAAATCTTAGGGTAGATTTTGGCGTATAGTTCTTTTTCTATTTTGTTCGGAAATATTTAGGTCTATTCAAAAACGTAATTAAACCGCATAATTGCGATAAACAATCCTGTCTATCGATGACATACTTTTTATTCTTAATATATAATTAAGTAATCCCGTTAAGTCGGGTCAAAACTGATTATATATGAATGAAAAATAAAAATATAGAAACGGACTTTGTAAAATTTATTATAGATAAATATTCTCCAAACCCAGGTGCCACCGCCTCTAAAAATGATAATGCAAAAGATTCTGATGAGGAAGACGAGGACGAAGATGAGGAAGTAAATGAAGCTTCCGCCACAATCAATGTTCACAAAATACAAATGCTCAATGATAGGATCAGTGCAAACAGAAAGAAATTAGCTATTGAAAAAGATAGTAAGAAAAGACAAATATTGAATTTGCAAATCTGGATAGACGAATATCAAATTAGAGTAACACGGTTAAAAAGCTAATCACATCAACATCCTGTAAATTACATAAAGTCTATACTGGTAAACGGTGTAGACTTTTTTGTTGATGTGTGTATCTATATCTCTATCAATATTATTCTTGCTCACTTTTTAATTATTACAACAAAAGTGAAGAAAATGTATAAAACTGAGTAACCAACAATTAGTCTTTAATATATACAATATAAAATCAGCAATATAAATGATAGTTCCATTACCCAAAGAATTTAGGCAAGCAATAAATGAGATGCCTTATAATATTACTGTAAAGAAAAATGCTCTAAAAATTTATGTAGCACTATATATCATGAATTATAGAAAAAACTCTTTTGGCTACTTTCCTTTGCCAAGTGTCTATTTAGCATCCGTAAATAAAAGGTATTATAAAATTATGGAATACTTCATCAGTAGAAAGCTCATTGAATATTTCAAAATAGCCTACACAGATGAAAAAGACATTTTCAACACAATTTATAGAAAGTCTTACAGCAGGGAACAAGGCGTATGTGCTAAATACAAGTTCCTTGTAAATGTAGAAGCCGGTGAAGAAATTAATGTCGATATGTTCACAAATAGGCAGTATAGATGGTATGAAATCATTCAAAATAGTTTAGAAGAAGCCGGTTTTTCAATGAAGATAAAAAGAGATACTTACGGAAGACGGATATGGCATTCAGCTATCTCGAATTACAAAACGGACTTTAAAGGCTACTATACAATTGATGCTATTTGCTCGCAACCCAGGCTACTTTTTAACTACTTTAAAGAAAAAGGAGTTATCGATTTAGAATATAATCGAATTTTTGAAAATGGTTTAGACTTCTACATCGAGGTTGCTGATAAATTGAAATTTGAAGGAACGAACGAGAGTAAGCGAAAACAGGCCAAGAGATTATTTATGTTTTGGATTAACGGCAACGGTTATGTTCCAAATTTTGAGATACACAGTCTATTTAAAATAGCATCTATGTATTTAAAAACCATTAAGCGAGGCAATTATAAGTATGGCGGATCACTACTACAGAGAATAGAAAGTAAAATTTGGATTGATGATATCCTAAATGATATTCCCTGTGATTTCGCGTTACCAGTGCATGACTGCGTGATTGTAAAGGAACAAGATGTCGATATGGTATTAGATTTCTGCACTCACAAATACCCTTACATCAGGTTTAAAAAAGAACTGATAAAATAAAAATTGAGATTAAAGTATGTTTAAGAGTATAAAGAAACCAAAGTATCAAGATTTTATAACCAATAATAAAAACGTAACCGACCCGATAGAGAAATATTGGACTGAAACAACATTAGTGTATGAGCCTGTGAAGCCTAACACTTTTATAAAAAGAAAAGATGATTATTTGTTTATAAAGAGAATCGCACCGTTTGAAGATGCACCGTTTATTGTAGACGGGTATAGTGTTAGTATTCAACAATACCGATGCTATATGATTTGTGAAATACTCGGAGAAGAGTTATAAATAGGTTGGTTTTAAGACACCCGATAAGTCGAGCTACTAAAGTTGTAGGCTCTGCGTCCAAAAGTGCCTTAAAGCTAACCTAATCCATAATAGTAGAGACTAGTGTATCTCCCCCTCAAGGTTAATAAATATTTCTACTCGGTCTGGATGATAAGTTACTTCGGAAACCTTTACGATACTTTTAAATTTTGAAAATATTTTACAAGATATATACTCACCTACGCTAGGAATATATGGATATTCAACGTCATAGTAGTAATTATCCCCGTCATATTCATTTCCTATTTTACGATACTTTACTTCATCCCAAGACCTAATATGAATTTCTAATTTAGCCATTACTATTTTTCTTTATTTTTAATATTGATAGAAGTTTCCATTTCCTCTGGATATAAAACGAATAGAGCTCCTAAATGAGTGTTGTTCCCGGTTTCTAATAACTCATACCAAATGTCCGTATGATAGTGTTTGTTATATTTACCTTTTATCACGTTGGTGACATTGTAAATGGAACCACGTTTTACCACGGTAATATCTTTATTAGAACTAAAGCCGTCTTTAATACACAATACTCTCATTTGAATATTCATTAATTTCAAAAAAGAAATAGAAACAAATTTTATGGTAAATCAATGTATCATCAACAGTTGTTAGTTTATTAAAAGTCGGCGTGTAACCTGTCATTAAACCTAATCGTTTCACTCTTTTGAAAACATCAATTAAATAGTCAATGCTTGGGATAAGTTTACTTTCTTCTATGGTTATTGATTTGTTTGTGGTGTTTATTCTCAACACGAAACATTCACCCTCACATAATAGAAAATCGAATGTGGTTTTGATATTGTAGCTTTCATCCAATTCTAAAAAGACATCACTACCAATCATTTCAACGTCCGTTCTGGAGAAAGTCCCACCGGTCATATCGTTATGTAATTACCACTATCTCTATATTTTCTAACTTTTCCAGTTTTTAAGTAGACAGTCAATGTATCCCCAGTCCAGAGAGCATCAGTAATTGTTTCATTGCCCACAGTAAGAAAATCATAGCTATCTCTGTCCCTGTAAACCTGTAATCTGTTAGATGAGTAAATTTTAACAACTCCAAAGTCGCTGTAACGTTTATCCCAAGCCATACCCTTATTATTCAAATAAGAGTCTAATAAATCTGTTTAATTGATTCCAGATATGTTTTCCATTGCTTGTTTCTTTACATCTATCACCCACCGTGTTAATGTTACTTGTTGTTCTTCCACATTTTGTGCATTGATACGTTGCCATTTTTAAAGTTTTAAATTTTGAAGCACTAAAATAAGGATATATTTTGATTTTGTAGTCTTTACGGTTTACATAAAATTTAAGGTGGGTCTCTACTATTGAGTAGATATGCCGCCAGAGTTAAATAACAACCAAAAGAAGATTTTGATAAGACTTGCCGAACGGGTTAAAGCTGTTCGTAAGAGTAAAGGATTGACTTTGGAAGAGGCTGGAAATAAAGGCGGCAAGGACAGACAGTCTGTTTACAGATTAGAGAAGGGCGAATATAACCCCTCAATCGTTTATCTAATCGAACTGTGTAGAGGACTTGAAATTGATGTTTCGGAATTGTTAAAGGACATTGATAATGATCCTTTATAGCATACCGAAAACTCCCATCGATGGATAGAAGTTTAATGTTTCGGTATTGATTAAAGTTTGGTGATTAAGTGTCCACCTTCAACTTTTGAAACAGACATAGTTTTCACTTCTTTATTTTTAGAATACTTGGCCCAATAATACGCCGATACACTTGTCTTTAATTGTTCTGCCCATTCCTGAGTGCTTATAAAAATGCTTTCTGACTTTTTAAGTGAATCGATTTGGTCACCAAATATGATAGGCTTAACCCCACCTTTTTTGGCTTCTAACATTAGTTTTGTTTCTTCTTTTGATTTTACTACTGGCATGATTTTAAAGTTTTTTATAATAATTATTTTAGCCAATGGTAAGGATGTTATTTATTCCGCACCGCATTTATTTAAAAAAAATACTACTCCTTCATAAAAAAATGGTATCAGTGAAAGAACTTCACACATGATACCGAAAATATGTTAACCCTGTTATAAACTAACAGGGTTAAACATGAGTATGGAATTTATTTTTTGTTCTCTTTTATGTGCTTTGTGCTCATTCATAGCCTCTAACACTTCTTCACGTTGTTCATTATTTAAATCTCCATTGTAAATATCAAATCCCCAAAGATAGATGTAGGTTTCTTTTTCAACCTCATCATATAAGATTTTAAAATTAGTAATGTAGTTGACACATATATGAGGGTTATTTATATCATAATCAGAGTTATGATAGGGATTTATAATAGCACCTTTCTTTATTAAACAATCTAAGTAGTAATAACTACCATTTTTAAATTTAATTCGCGGATCATAGGCAGGGCGGGAAATATAGTCACCACCAAGTTGATGGTAATGTGAATCACCGTCCCGCATTCTTCTCTTGTTTTTTATCTTATTTATGTTCATAATATTGTTGTTTTTTCTTTCGTATTCTTTAGGCAGCCTGGGCTTCATTCCAGTGAAATAAATGGCTAACACCTAGACAGTTCATTCCATCATTTGATATAAGTTTTTTACCTGTTTTAGGGTCATAGTTTAGTATAAGTAATTCAATACCCTTGGCTTGTTCTTTACTTTTTGCTTCATGGTTATTACCACCATTTGCACAAGTCCGGTTCACTTCTTTCTGCAACCAAATGTATTTGTCTCTAGGTAGCAGTTCTTCTAGTAGGGGGAAGTAATAATAAGAAAGTGACCATCGACCTTTTACAGTTTTTATCAATTCTAATAACCGCCTATGTGATACGGGACCAAATACACTTTCACTATCCGAACCATACCAAAACAATCTTTTCGCATCATCGCCACCAGTCTTTTCATCATATTTATAGTAAGGTGGGTCCAAATAGATGTATGTTTCATCAGAGTCATGTTTACGTATCAGTTCCTCAAAATCTTCATTAGTAAATTCTGTTATACTTGACAGTTTATCAGTGTATTTGCCTTTCTTTAGCTTATCAATCAGTATTTCAAGTTTTAACCTATCCCTGTCTTTAGAATACCCTGAAAATCCACCACCTCTCGGATAAACAGATGAAAAACTGGAAGTAATCAAGAACGCATACATACATGCTTTACTGAAATCTCCTATCTCGAAATTAACATCATCTAAAAAGGTATTCTTTGTATATTTTTTATACAACCCCTTATAAAAGTTCCATTTAGCAGATGGTCGTTTTTTATTGGTAAACAGCACCGTGTCTTTGAATTTTTCTAAATGTTCTAAAAATTCAACAGGCTTTGAACAACAGTAAACTAGGTTTACCTGATGCCTATTTTTATCGTTGTAATAAACTTCATCAAACTGTAAATCACCATCCATATAAGTTGCGAAGCTACCCGAAAAGGGTTCTAGATATTTAGTAACTCCCTGTTTAGGAATTGTTGGATTGATAAAATTTTGAAAAGCGTTAGAAGACTTGCTACCGAAATAACTAATGATTGACATATTAAAAAAATTTGAGGACATAGGTATGACACGCCATACCATTGAGCGGGGTTTTATTTGTAGTGTCCTTACAGATTTGTTTGTGTCAGTTATGACACTGCCGGTAGCCTCGGCAGAATTGTTTTTGGAGCGTTTCTACTCACTTTTCAGAGTGAATTGTAGTCACTCATTTAATCACTGGGTTGTGATTTTCTTTCGTTTGATACCGATACAAAGGTAATACAAGGGTCGGAATTATGCAATAATCAAATTTTATTAAATTTGATTAGCGTTGAAAATCAGATACTTAAAATGAATTTTAATAAAAGTTATTTTTTCCACTTTAATACTTTTTCATCAGATATAGTATGATGCGGGGAACGAAAGGGCCTTACAGTCACCAACGCATCCGCGGCAGCCAATTTACCAGCTACGGAATGAATCTTAGTGGTTTCTAATGATTCATATAAACTCAAAGGTGGTAATATGGATGGCAGTCTTCGCGCCAGCATAGTTTTACCTGCTCCCGGCGGACCGATCAGGATCACATTATGCCCTCCTGCTGCTGCAATTTCCAGCGCACGCTTTATATTTTCCTGGCCTTTTACTTCGCTAAAATCGCTGTCGTAATTGCTGAGGCTGTCATAAAATTCTTCGCGGGTATTTACAATTTCACGGGTAAGCTGCATATCGCCATTAAAAAAGCCTGCTACTTCCTTTATGCTTTCAACGCCATAAACTTCCAGGTCGTTTACAATGGCGGCTTCACGTGCGTTTTGTTTGGGGAGAATGAAGCCTTTAAAGCCATCTTTGCGCGCCTGTATCGCTATCGGGAGCGCTCCTTTTATAGGTTGCAGCCCGCCATCGAGCGATAGCTCACCCATAATTAAATACTTGTCGAGGTTTTCTGTTTCTATCTGTCCCGATGCAGCCAATACACCGGTTACAATGGTAAGGTCGTAGGCCGAACCTTCCTTGCGGATATCAGCCGGAGCCATATTCACTACCACCTGCTGTCGCGGCATCCGGAAACCGCAATTGCGCAATGCCGATTCAATGCGGAAATAGCTTTCCTTTATAGCATTATCGGGCAGGCCCACAATAAAAAATTTTGTGCCGGCAGCAATGTTCACTTCAACCGTAATAGTTATGGCCTCAATGCCAAAAACCGCGCTGCCAAATGTTTTAACTAACACTAATGATAAAGTTTATTCAGAAGCGTAAGTTATAGATTTTTTCCTGATAGATGAAATAAAACAGAAGGCAGAATAAGCAGTCTATTTTACCACGATATTATCATTAAACATGGTTACTGTATAGCTTTGCGTTGCTGTGAGTTTTAAAATACTGGTGCCTCTTTGCAGCGAAGTAAACTGCCATGTATCAGTACCAAAATCACCAACGGACTGTGAATTAGCCGGAGCTGTATGCGTATGGCTATCCAAGTGTAACATGGCAGCATTATATTGCCAGTCGTTATAAGTAAATCCACCATCGCCCGGGTTTGATACCGTTACCGATATAGTTTGCCCTTTTACTACCGACAATGTTTTGCCTGTATCGGCAACTGAAAGCCTTAAAGCTGCTTTGGGAGTGCTGTTATCCTTTTTGCATGATGCCAGTACAATTATACCTGCTGTAAATAAAAATAATGCTGATCTGTAAAGGTTCGCCATGGTTTTAGTGATTGGTTTACTGATATAACGAACCTGGCAGGCTAAACGCTACAAAACCGATCTACTTTGATGCCTGGTCAAACACTAATTTATTTTTCATGCATTTATGGCACCGGTACCTCTTTAAAGGAAGCCAGAATAAAAAGGTTTTGATTAAAGACCCTCTCGATATTCGAATAAGATCTGACATGTCGCCTTTCCCACATGGACATGCCGGCTCACTGGCTAAATGGAGTTTATTATCGGGTAGCATATAGCTGTTGCTTAATGTAAAAAAATGTCTTACATCTCACAAATAGCCTATAACTGGTAGTTAAACAAATATAACCATAAAGCCTGATACCAATATTAAGTTTTTGCTAAATTATACGGGGGGACTACATTTAATTTTGTTCAACAACCTCAAATCCAGCCAGCAGATCAACATCCGGGTCCATTTTGATAGTTTTTGGCTTTGCTGAAACCGGCACCGCAATGGCTGTTTCCTTGTTGCTTACAACTATTGTGTGTGTTTCATTATTAATACTATAAGTTAAAGGAAATTCAAAAAGCATATCCTGCTTTTGAGTTATCAGCATATTAACAACTTTTTTAGCGGCATCATACTTCCAGCTAATACTCAATTGCGGGTGGCCCGATGTATATAACCATTGTTTAAAGAATGGCTCCAGGTTTTGCCCGCTCGCCTGTTCCATTGCCCGCCTCAGGTCTGTTGTATTGGCATTAGCACCTTTTTCTTTAGCATAATAGGCTCGTATGCCTTTCCAAAATAGGGTATCGCCTAATTTTCTTCGCAGCATATGCAACACCCAGCCCCCTTTTTCATAATTGTTTGCATTTAATAACTGTGCATTGATATCCTTAACCGCGCTATCAATAACAGGAGTGAGCTTTTGATGTTCAAAATTTATCACTTTTTGGCGGTCTGATATTTGACGTTTTTTCAGCGTATCGGTGCCATATTTATGTTCGAGGTAGCAATTAGTCATATAGGTGGCAAAACCTTCGCTCAGCCATAAGTTTAGCCAGCCTGTTTCCGTAACCGCATCGCCAAACCATTGGTGGGCAATTTCATGCGCCATCAATTCTTCATCATATGCTATATCTATTAGCTTTTCATCATAAAATATAGCGCTGGAGTTTTCCATTGCCTCAAAAATGGTTTTTGATTGTACGTTAGCCAGTTTCTTAAATTCATACGGACCAATTTTGCCGATGTAATATTTTAATATTTCGGGCGCATATGCATAGCTTTTAAAGCCAATTGCCTTATTCTCCGGGAAAACATAACTATAAACCGGGATGCCATTAACCGTACCCGACTGCTCAATGGCAAAATCGGCAACGCCTATTACCATAACCTTTGTCGGCAGGGGTTCTGTTTCCTGCCAGTGGGTGAATTTGATATGATTTGCCAGCTGCTTTTCTTCGATCTTTAACCCGTTTGATACTACCTGGTAATGATCGGGAGCGGTTACCATAAAATCAAGCGAGGCTTTGTCTGATGGGTAATCGGCACAAGGCAGCCAGTTATGGGCACGATTGGGCCAGTTATCGCC
The DNA here is from genome assembly GCA_026225055.1 of Mucilaginibacter xinganensis. Lineage (GTDB taxonomy): Bacteria > Bacteroidota > Bacteroidia > Sphingobacteriales > Sphingobacteriaceae > Mucilaginibacter > Mucilaginibacter xinganensis_A. Next base: position 43,493 of record JAMFSA010000156.1, read on the forward strand.
AAAAAATGTGCGTTTACCAAACTTATTGGTAGATATGATCAAGCCATCAGCAGGTATACCCTGGTAGTTGATAGTATAAATATGCGTAGTATTTGTTTTTGCAGGCGAGGCGATGCTCACCACATCACTATCCTGTGCAAAGCTTAAATTATTCCCATTTTCAGTTATTGAAGATACCAGCATCCCTTTGCCAGTACTGTTCTTCTTCACCAGGTTTAATTGCACCTGCGGCACATCCTGCAAAAATTTAATGGTAACGGCAGCCTGTCCTTTTATGGTATCGTTATCATCATTCAGTTTTATAGAGAAGCTATAATGCTGCACATCAATGCCGGGGAAGGTAGTTTGCGCGAAAGCAGTGGTCGCGATAAAAAAGCAGCTGATTATTAAAATAATTCTCATGAGCTAATATAATAGTAGGTCAGTATTCTTGTTACATACAAGAGCCCTCTAATTAAAAACTAAAGGGCTCCGATTTTTATATAATTCCCCTTTAGGGGTTAGTGCTTACATCTTCGGCATGCGGCGCATCATGCTGGCCATGGCTGCCGGGTCGCTAATTTGTTTCATTACCTTGCGGAGATCATTTTAGTATTTATATATACTAATTGCCGTATGCAAATTGAACAGGTATTGTGTATTCGACAGCTACAGGTTTACCATTTAATATACCCGGCAGCCATTCTCCTGTAAGTTGCTTTACGGCATTCAATGCCGATTCATCCAGACCATAACCCAACGATTTTAGTACTTTATAATCAGAAATATGCCCATCCTCATTAACCACAAAAGTGATAAAAACTTTCCCGCCAATTCTTTTCTCTTTTGCTTCAGCAGGAAATTTTAGATTTCTCGCGATAGTTACCTTGCGCATTACATCTCCGTCAACGTAAACAGGAGGTCTTTGTAAAAATGAAAATGTAACACTTGAGCCATTTATAACATTGTAGGCCATTGATGTATCGTCCGGGTTTATATTACAAGTGATCAGTTTTTTATTGGTATAATCATATTGGATCTGAATTTTTTTATCGAAACCCCATGCTGTCCAAACGCCAATTTTCTTACCTTGTTCATAACGGCCGCTATCAGCTAGCGTACTAATAAACCCATAAAATTTCCATATACTATCTTTCAGGTTATGCTGGTATGAGCCGTCACATACCAAGTCGCCATTATAATAAGTGTGCGCAATATATTTGCCTTGTTTGGTATTCGTATCAGTATTTAAAACGTAAAATTCTTCTTTAAGATTTTTATCAGGGCTTATTAACGTGCGCTTTATTGTTTGCGCAAAAATGTTGACTGATAAAAAAACTAATCCAAGAAAAACAATACATTTTTTCATGTACGAATTGTTTTTAAATTACATTTTAGGCATGCGGCGCATCATGCTGGCCATGGCTGCCGGGTTGCTCATTTGTTTCATCACCTTACGCATATCATCAAACTGCTTTATCAGGCGGTTCACTTCGGCAAGATCGGTACCTGAGCCTTTGGCAATACGGTTGCGCCTGCTTTGGTTAATGGTATCCGGGTTTTCTTTTTCGTGTGGCGTCATTGATTGTATAATGGCCTCAATAGCTTTAAAGGCATTATCATCAACCTCCACATTCTTCATCATTTTGCCTACGCCCGGTATCATGCCCATCAGATCCTTCATGTTACCCATTTTCTTGATCTGCTGTATCTGGCTGTAAAAATCGTTGAAGTCGAATTTATTTTTGCGGATCTTTTTTTGCAATTCCGCGGCTTCCTTCTCGTCAAACTGCTGTTGCGCACGTTCAACCAGGGATACCACATCACCCATACCCAAAATCCTTGATGCCATACGATCGGGGTGGAAAATGTCAAGCGCTTCCATCTTTTCGCCGGTACCAATAAATTTGATAGGCTTATTAACAACCGATTTTATTGATAAAGCGGCACCACCACGGGTATCACCATCCAATTTGGTTAAAACAACACCGGTAAAATCAAGGCGGTCATTGAACACCTTTGCCGTATTAACCGCATCCTGACCAGTCATTGAATCGACCACAAACAAGATCTCGTGCGGCTTAACGGCATCTTTTACCTGCTCAATCTCGAGCATCATGGCCTCATCAATTGATAAGCGGCCGGCGGTATCAATAATCACCACATTGTGGCCATTTTGTTTGGCTAAGGCAATCCCTTCTCTTGCTATCGCGATTGGATCTTTTGATTCACGGTTTGAATATACCGGAACACCTATCTGCTCGCCTAATACCTCCAGCTGGTCAATAGCCGCGGGGCGGTAAATATCATCAGCAACCAGTAATGGCTTTTTGTTCTTTTGTGTTTTAAGGAAATGGGCCAGCTTACCGGTAAAAGTTGTTTTACCCGCACCGTTCAAACCCGCTATCAATATGATGGTTGGTGTAGACGGGAAATTAAGCTCGGCAGTGCTGCCGCCCATTAACTGGGTAAGCTCATCATTCATGATCTTGGTGAGCAACTGGCCCGGCGAAATGGAGGTTAGCACATTTTCGCCCATTGCCTTTTGGCGCACCTCATCGGTAAATGCTTTGGCTGTTTTATAGTTTACGTCGGCATCCAGAAGGGCTTTGCGTATTTCCTTCATGGTTTCAGCCACGTTTATTTCAGTAATTGTACCCT
>JAMFSA010000157.1 GCA_026225055.1 Mucilaginibacter xinganensis
CCAAATTACCTTTTTTCGTACATTCGCACTTCATTATTTAATAACAAATGTCTCAAGATATTGAACACGTAAAATGCCTGATCATAGGTTCAGGTCCTGCGGGATATACCGCTGCTATATATGCTTCGCGCGCTGATTTGAAGCCTGTACTATATACCGGTATGCTTGCCGGCGGTCAGCTTACACAAACTACTGAGGTTGAAAATTACCCGGGTTACCCTAATGGCATCATGGGCCCTGAAATGATGGAGAACTTCCGCCAGCAGGCTGAGCGTTTAGGCGCTGATATCCGTTTTGGTTATATCAGCTCAGTTGATTTTTCAAGCCTGCCACATAAAGTGGTAGTTGATGAGCATAAAACTATCACTGCCGATTCAATAATCATTTCAACAGGTGCATCAGCAAAATGGCTGGGACTTGATTCAGAACAAAAATATAGTGGCTTTGGTGTTTCTGCATGTGCAGTATGCGATGGTTTCTTTTTCAGGGGACAAGACGTGGCATTAGTTGGTGCAGGTGATACTGCTGCTGAAGAAGCTACTTATTTGGCTAAAATGTGCCGTAAAGTAACGATGATCGTTCGTCGTGAGGAGTTCAGGGCTTCAAAAGCCATGATGCACCGCGTATTGCATACACCAAATATCGAAGTATTATACAATACCGAAACTGTTGAGATATTGGGCGACGGGCAAAGTGTAACCGGCGTAAAAGTGATCAATAATAAAACACAGGAACACACCACAATTGATATAACAGGTTTTTTTGTTGCCATAGGCCACAAACCAAATACCGATGTATTTAAAGGCTGGATCCACATGGATGAAACAGGCTATATCATTACTCACCCGGGATCAACTGAAACTAATGTTGAAGGTGTATTCTGCTGCGGTGATGCACAAGACCATATCTACCGCCAGGCAGTAACAGCCGCCGGTACAGGCTGTATGGCTGCTATTGACGCCGAGCGTTATTTGGCTGCTAAAGAGCATGTGGTAACAGCGTAAAATCCCAGGTGTTATTGCGAGGAGGAACGACGAAGCAACCTCGTCGCGTTTATAGCAAGGCGACGAGGTTGCCGCGCTAACGCTCGCAATGACATAGTTTTATAATCTTCAAAACAATTCCCCCCCTTATACCTTTATAATCTAAACAATTATAAATACCATGGGAAGAGGAGATAAAAAATCCAGAAAAGGTAAAATAGCAATGGGCTCATTCGGCAAAAGCCGACCGCATCACGTAAAAAAAGCTGAAACGGCGGTCCCATCGCAAAAAGAAGAAAAACCGGCCGAGCCTGTTCAAAAAACAGAAAAGGCAAAAAAACCATCCGCTTAGGCGAATGGTTTTTTTATTTTATTGACATTTTTACACAACAGAAGCTTTATGTTTTTTCAAAATCTGCTATATTCACAAACTCGTATTTAATTTACTATGTATAAAAAGTTTTTCCTGCTATTTTTTGCTATTGGTTCCCTTTCTATAACAATTACTAACGCCCAGGATGGCGGCCCAAATCTGGGGATAATCCCGGTTCCCGTATCCTTAAAAAAAACATCCGGCAGTTTTACCTTGAGCCGACAGACAGCTATATTGGCTGATAGTACCAATAATAAAGCGGTAGTTTTTTTAGCTGATTATCTGCGCAGCAAAAAAATGCTCAGCATTAAACCAACTGTTGATTCTAATAAGAACATACCCAACAGCCTGATATTAACCTCTGCGGGTACAGACAGCCTTCCTGCCGAAGGATATAGGCTAACCATTACCCCACAACAAATCACCATTGCAGGTAAAGGAGCAGGTTTATTTTACGGGATACAAACCCTTATACAATTAATGCCAGCCGATGGCGGCGCTACCATACAATTACCATGCGTACAAATTGTGGATTACCCACGTTTTGGCTATCGTGGCGTAATGCTTGATGTTTGCCGTCACTTTTTTTCGGTTGAGTTTGTTAAAAAATACATCGACCTGATGGCCGCCTATAAGCTCAACAACTTTCACTGGCATTTAACTGACGATCAGGGCTGGCGTATCGAAATAAAGAAATATCCGAAATTAACTTCCATTGGCAGTCAGCGGGCGCAAACAGTTATTGGTAATTATCATGATCGCACCCCACAGCAATTTGATAACACCCCTGTTGGTGGCTTTTATACACAGGACCAAATTCGCGATGTAATTAAATATGCAGCCGATAGATACATCAACATTGTACCTGAAATAGAAATGCCAGGCCACTCTGAAGCTGCTTTAGCTGCTTACCCCGAGCTGGGTTGTGAGCCTTCATTCCCTTACAAAGTATCCGAAACATGGGGTGTTTTTCATGACACCTATTGCCCGTCAGATAAAACTTTCGGCTTTTTAGAGGATGTGCTAACCGAAGTAATGGAATTATTCCCATCAAAATATATTCACATCGGCGGTGACGAAGCACCAAAGGATGCCTGGAAAAAATCAGCATTTTGTCAGAAACTTTGCAAAAAGTTGGGACTGAAAGATGATCGTAATTCCACCAAAGAAGACAAACTGCAAAGCTATTTTATACAGCGGGTTGAAAAATTTGTAAACTCAAAAGGTCGCAGCATTATAGGTTGGGATGAGATATTAGAGGGCGGTCTATCCCCTAACGCTACTGTAATGAGCTGGCGTGGAGAAGCCGGTGGTATAGCTGCTGCACAGCAAAATCATGATGTGATCATGACGCCGGGCAGTGCAGGTTTGTATATCGACCACTCGCAAGGTAAACTAAGCGAAGAACCATTAAGCATTGGTGGTTACGATCTTTTATCAAAAATATACAGCTATAACCCTACCCCGGCGGTACTTACCCCCGATCAGCAAAAGCATATTGTAGGTGTACAAGCCAATTTATGGACGGAATATATCCCAACAGAAAACAAAGCAGAATACATGTTATTGCCGCGAATGCTGGCCTTGAGCGAGGTTGCATGGTCGCCATTAGCGTATAAAAATTACAATGATTTTGCCAATACCCGCCTGCCATCCCATTTAGCATGGCTTGATAAAAACGGTTTTGATTACCATGTACCCCAAGCAATTGGTGCTCAGGATACGATCATATTCGGCTCACAACTGAATGTAAATTTAAAACCATCGGTAACAGGTGCAACAGTTTATTATACAATTGACAGCTATACCCCACGCGAAACTGATATCCCCTACACCATCCCTATGACCTACAATGTGCCACAGGATCAGTATCGGGAATTGGAAACTATTGTTATAACACCATCGGGCAAGCGCAGCAGGGTTACCAGCACATTTGTATATAATAAGTCGTCATTACCGGCTGTTAGTTACCAGGGCACTGCAAGCGGCTTAAAATACTTGCTATATACCGGCACGTTTAATAACACAGGAGATTTGTCTACCGCCGCAGCTGTTGATACCGGCATAGCAAAAAGCTTTAATACAAGCATCATCCGTAAAAATAATCCGGCCTTTGGTATAATTTACAGTGGTTTTATTCGTATTGATAGTGATAATGTTTATGGATTTTCTACCCAGTCAGATGATGGCTCGGAATTATCTATTGATGATATCCCGGTTGTTAAAAACGATGGCAAGCATGCTTTAATTGAGCAAGGCGGATCGGTTCCTTTACAAAAAGGGTACCACCACTTTACGCTAAAATATTTTAATGTTGGTACTGTAGGCTCGCTTCGTGTATATTTGACTATACCGGGTAAACCCAAAGGCGAACTATCGCCGGATGAAATGTATAATTAAGCCGATTTATGAAGATGAATAACAGGTTTTATTTATTGATACTGGCAGCTTGCACTATAATAGCAGGCTGTAATAATAACGATGATAAAAAAACAGACACCACTCCCATTGTGGCAAAAAAACCTGCTATAATGCAACCATTCCGGTTTCACAAATTGATAGAGGTTTCGCCCGGCAATGATTTTGATGTACTAAGCTGGGGACGAGGCTCACAAGCGGTTGGTTCCTTTCTCATATTACATTCCGATTCATCGGGTATGAAATATAACACTACTACCAGTGATCTGGATGGTTCAATTGTAGATGTCTATAATTCAGACATGGACCTTGATGGCAATCCTGAAATATTAATTCAAGCCAAAGCTACTGATACCACCAATTACGCTGTTATATATGCGTTTGAGTTTACCAACAATAAAGCAAACAAGCTTGATTTCCCTAAATTGACATCTTCACAAAAAAAAGGATATCGCGGTAACGATAATTTTTACATTAAAGAAGGCAAATTCATGCGTGAGTTTCCGATATATGATGGGGATAGTAAGGGTGCCAAACCAACCGGGGCAAAACGTTTATTACAGTATGGCTTAAGGAATAATGAGTTTACCGTACAACAGATAAGTAAGGATTCCACAGCAAAAAGCACCACTAAAACTGTGGCTACTCCAGTTGCAGAGGCTGCTTCTACCACTAAAAAAACAACCTCCTCAACATCTTCACAAAAGAGTTCAACTTCAAGTAAGAAGAAAAAGAAGTCGGATGAGAGTACTTCAACTACGCATAAAAAGAAAAAGAAACATCATCACCATAGCAGCGACGATAATTGATTAAGCTACGCTCCGTTGATCCGAGCGTCATTGCGAGGAACGAAGCAATCCCCGACTGTACAGAGCGGATAAAACAAGCTCCGTTGATCTGCTAATCGGGGATTGCTTCGTTCCTCGCAATGACGCTTTGGGAATAAATCATCAAATAATAAAAGTTAAAAGACCTCATTTTAAATCGCCGTAAGCAACATTTTTTTATGTGCATAATAACTAATAACCATATATTTGAAAATTGGATCAGCTGATTTATGGCTGAAATACATTATTTATGACAGTTCTCACAAGCGATATTAGTGACAAATATGAGTTGGTTGTAGGGTTAGAGGTTCACGCGCAATTATCTACTTTTAGCAAAGCATTTTCATCAGATTCAGCTGCTTTTGGCGCTGAACCCAATCATCATATTAGTCCGGTATCATTAGGGCACCCGGGTACGCTACCCCGCCTTAATAAAAAGGCGGTAGAGTACGCAGTTAAAATGGGCCTGGCCTGCAACTGCACCGTCAACCTGAATAACACATTCGCCCGTAAAAATTATTTTTATGCCGATCTGCCGAAAGGTTACCAGATAACCCAGGATCATAAACCAGTGGTTACAGGTGGTTTTGTACCGGTAAGATTAAGTGACGGTACTGCAAAAAATATCGCCATCCATCATATCCATATGGAAGAAGATGCCGGCAAAAGCATGCACGATCAGCATTTTGATGATTCACTCATCGACCTTAACCGTGCAGGCGTACCCCTGATCGAGATTGTTACTGAACCCGACATGCGCAGCAGCGAGGAAGCTGGTCAGTTTTTAACTGAAACCCGCAAGCTGTTACGCTACCTTGATATTTGCGATGGTAATATGGAAGAAGGCAGTATGCGCTGTGATGCCAATATTTCGGTAAGGCTTAAAGGTGCAACAACATATGGCAACCGTTGCGAAGTAAAAAATCTAAACTCCATACGCAATGTACAGCGTGCCATTGAGCATGAATTTGCCAGGCAGATAAATGTTATTGAGAATGGTGGCCGTATAGATCAGAACACATTAAATTTTAATGCTGATACAGGTGAAACATCAGTTTTACGCTCAAAGGAAATGGCTAATGATTACCGCTATTTCCCTGAACCCGACCTGGCGCCTCTGTTTTTAGATAAATCCTATATCGACAAGATAAAACAGGCTATGCCTACTCTCCCTAACCAGCTTTATAAAAAATACATTACTGAATTAGGATTATCGGATTATGATGCCGGAGTTATTACAGCTGACAAAGAGCTTGCTTTATTTTTTGAGGAACTGATCAAACATACCAATAACTATAAATCAGCTGTTCACCTGCTGATGGGGCCGGTTAAATCGCATTTAAATGAGAGCGGTCTACACATTGGCAACATCGGCGTTAAACCTTCAAACCTTGCCGGTTTAATTAAATTGGTTGATTCAGGTCAGATCAATAATACCGTTGCATCACACAAATTGTTCCCTGCTTTGCTTAAATCGCCCGATAAAACAGCGGAGACACTTGCTGCCGAACTTAATTTATTGATAAGCACTGATAATGATGATGTGAGCCAATTCATCCAGGCTGCTATTGCCAAGTTTCCCGATAAGGTTAAAGAATACCAGAAAGGTAAAAAAGGCGTTTTAGGTTTGTTTATGGGCGAAATAATGAAAAGCTCAAAAGGCAAGATCGATCCGCAGAAAACAAATCAACTACTTATTAAAGAATTAGAATCTAAATAAATGAAAAACCGTTTAATATTAGGCAGCATTGTATCTATCTCAATGCTGATATTTTCGTGTAAGGATAATAGCGCGTTTACTATATCAGGTACCGTTAATAATCCGGCAAGTTTAAAAACTGTATTTCTGTTAGAGAGCGACAGTACCACTACAAACGTGGTTGACTCAACCAAACTAAGCGAAGGTGGTAAGTTCCAGTTTAAACATATCGCTCCTTATGCCAACCTGTATAAATTACGTATAGGAGGTAGTGTTTTCGATCTGATAGCTAAAAATGGCGATGCCATTGATTTCAGTACAGATCTGAACGATAATAAACACGGGTACACTATTTCAGGTTCCGAAGAATCTGAAAAGATCCAGGAGTTTAACAAGATAAGTAACGTTTATACTGAGAAGAATACCAAACTGGCTGATGAATACCAGGCAAAATCACAGGCTTTGGGTAAGCAGTCGGATTCACTCATGAAAATATACCTGCCAGTATTTCAAAAAAACATAGCCGATTATAGCGCTGTTACTTTGAAATTCATGAACGATAACAAAAACTCACTGGCTGGTTTTTACGCGGCAACCTCGCTCGATCCTGATAAATATGAGCAGCAGTTAATTGCTTATGCAGATCAGATAAAAGATAACTTTAAGGATAATGCCGGTGTACGGCAATTCATCAAACAAATGATGTTGGTTAAGCCGGTATCAATTGGTCAGCCTGCACCTGAGTTTACCATTATAGGTGTAGATAATAAGCCCATTAAATTATCAGACTACAAAGGAAAATATGTAATGCTCGATTTTTGGGCATCATGGTGCGGCCCATGCAGGCAGGAAAACCCTAACGTAGTTGCACAATATGCTAAGTTCAAATCAAAAGGCCTTAACATACTTGGCATATCATTAGATACTGATAAAGATAAATGGCAACAGGCTATAGCAGCAGATAATTTAACATGGAGCCATGGTTCTGATCTCAAGAACTTTGAAGGCCCAACTGAAAGATTATACCATATAGAAGCGATACCATCAAACTTTATAATTGACCCTCAGGGTGTTATTGTAGCTAAAAATGTAAGAGGTGCTGATCTTGAAGATTTTTTTAATAAAACATTTAATAAGCCTTAATTAACTGTTAAGATAAAGTAACATTTAACAATTTGTTAATATTGGCTTAACTATTTGCTTCTTTTAAGCGTATACTTTTATACAAAAATTAATCATGAGCAACATATCGAAACAAAAAATACTTATTGTTGATGATGAACCGGATATTTTAGAGCTGATAGAGTATAATTTAAAGAAAGAAGGCTACCAGGTTTTTCTTGCCCACAATGGCCAAGAGGCTGTTACTGAGGCCAAAAGATCACTCCCTGACCTGATTGTACTGGACATTATGATGCCTAAAATGGATGGCATCGAGGCTTGCCGCATTATGCGCACCATGCCCGAATTTAAGAATACCTTTATGGTATTTTTAACTGCCCGCAGCGAGGAATATTCTGAAATTGCCGGCTTCAACGTTGGAGCAGACGACTATATTGCCAAACCTATAAAGCCTCGCGCTTTGGTTAGCCGTATTAACGCCATATTACGCCGCAACGCCCCTGCCGAAGATGTTACTGATAACAAACTGGAAATTGGCGACCTGGTAATTGACCGAGAAGCTTACCTTGTTTTTCAAAAAGGTGCTAAAGTAGTATTGGCTAAAAAAGAATTTGAATTACTATACCTGCTGGCCTCAAAACCAGGCAAAGTTTACACCCGCGAGGTGATCCTGAAAAACATTTGGGAAGACTCGGTAGTAGTTACCAACCGTACTATTGATGTACATATCCGTAAGGTAAGAGAAAAGTTAGGCGATGATGTTATATCAACCGTAAAAGGTGTTGGATATAAGTTTGGAGCTTAAAACCCCAATTTTACAAAATACAAAAAAGGTCGATAAATATTTATCGACCTTTTTTGTTATAAAAACGCGTCATTGCATGTAAAAGCCTTGTGATTATGCAATTACAAGACTTTTATAGATTGAATATTTCTTATTTAGCAGCAACAGCTTTCTTAGCAGCAGTAGCCTTTGCAGCTACAGTTTTCTTAGCGCTTGTTACTTTTGCAGCAACTTTATTCTTAGTGTCAGTTGCTGATTTTTTAGCAGCAACTGTTTCTGTTTTAACTTTTGCTGTAACTTCTTTGGCTTTAGTATTAGCTTTGGCTTTTACATCCGATGCAATCGTTTTTGCTTTTGTAGCCGTAGTTGATGCTTTATGAGCAACGCTTGCTTTAGCAGTTGTAGCTTTTTTAGCAGTTACTTTATCTTTAAGATGGTCAATTGTGTCGCCGGCTTTATCTTTTAATTCTTCGGCATTATCTTTTGTGTCATCCCAAAGGTTTTCAATTGTTTCTTTAACCTTTTCAAAAAATCCTTTTTCTTCTGGTTTAGTGCTGTTATTGCTCATGGTTTTGTAGTTAGATGTATGTTAATAATTTATCAAAATACAATTACTATACCAACCTTATTTGCTGTTTTAGAAGTTAGGTTTAAGTACATATTTATCATAAAAACGGAAAATATGTTCGGTAGCTTCTTCGGCAGTGTCTACTAAACGATACAAATTCAAGTCCTCCGGGCTTATATTATGCTCATGTTCCAGCATGTTCTTCTCCACCCAGTCGAACAACCCTTTCCAATAATCAACCCCTACAAATACAATCGGGAAACGTGCGATCTTACCGGTTTGTATCAGCGTCATGGCTTCGAATGATTCATCCATAGTACCAAAACCACCTGGCAATACAATAAAGCCCTGTGAGTATTTCATAAACATTACTTTACGCACAAAAAAGTAATCGAACTCCAATATCTTATCCCTGTCGAGGTATTTATTATGGAACTGTTCAAATGGTAGTTCAATGTTTAACCCTACCGACTTTCCTCCTGCCTCAAACGCGCCTTTGTTGGCCGCCTCCATAATTCCCGGCCCACCGCCTGATATTACGCCATAGCCCCGCTCTGATAGTAAACGGGCGCATTCTTCAGATATCTGGTAATATTTATTATCGTTTTTTGTACGTGCTGATCCAAATATGGATACACATGGACCTATTTTAGACAGTTTATCAAAACCATCAACAAACTCGGCCATAATCTTGAAGATCTGCCAGGAGTCTGTCACTTTAATTTCCTGCCAGTTCTTATTTTCAAACGCGCGTCTTATTTTATCATCATTTGTCATAAAATTATATAGATAGAGTAAAAGTATTAAGCACTGATCGCTATTTTTGTTTTGGCCGTTGAGGTGATCAGCAACCCGGCAAATGTAATTAATCCGTTAACAATGATGAGTTCATTGTCAAAAACATAACCACCCAATAGCTTCTTTGATGAGTCGCTCAGAAAATAGCAAACCGCAGGAGATATTAAACATATAAAAGGCACCAGCTTGTCCCTAACCTGCCTGTTTTTCATAAATAAACCAAAACTATACAGGCCCAGTAGCGGGCCGTAGGTGTAGGATGCTACCCTGAAGATAGCTGTTACAACCGCAGCATTATTAACAGCATTAAAAGCGATAATGGTCAACAGCATTAATACCGAAAAACCAATATGCACAAAATGCCGGGTGTTTACATTCTTTTTACTGTTGATAGTTTCGCTTTTATTAAATCCTAAAAAATCGATACAAAAAGAAGTCGTGAGCGCTGTTAAAGCGGAATCGGTAGTTGCAAAAGTGGCAGCGGTTAAGCCCAGCATAAATACCATGGCAGGCACTATGCCCAAATATTGCAAAGCAATGGTTGGATACAGGTAATCGGTTTTGGCAACCTTAATGCCATTATGCGCGGCATATATATACAGTAATGCTCCCACGCTCAAAAAGAAGATATTAATCACCACAAAAACAGCTGTAAAGCTGAACATATTCTTTTTCGCTTCGCGGATGTTGGACAGGCTTAAGTTTTTCTGCATCAGGTCCTGATCGAGCCCTACCATAGCTATGGTGATAAACATGCCTCCCAAAAAAGCCTTCACAAAATGAAATTTACTGCTCAGGAAATCATTAAAGAAAAAAACTTTGGAATAACTGCTGTTCTTAACCGCGTCAAAAGCCTCGAACAAATTTAAATTAAGGCTCCTGCAAATGAATATGATCGACAGGAAGACCGATGATACCAGGAACAATGTTTGCAGGCTGTCCGTAATAATAATGGTTTTAAGGCCACCTTTAAACGTGTACGACCATATGAGCAGCAAACATATCAGCACAGTTACCGCAAATGGCACATGGTAACTATCGAATATAAATTTCTGCAGTACAATAACTACCAGGTAAAGCCTGAAACCAGAGCCAATTATGCGGCTGATGAGGAATATGCCTGCAGCAGTTTTATAGCTCCATGTACCTAAAGCAGTTTCGATATAGCTATAAATGGATGTTAATTTAAGTCGATAGTAAAGCGGCAACAATACAGTGGCCACAATAATAAACCCGGCGGCATTACCTAATACGAACTGGAAATACTCAAACTGATCGCCGGTTGGTGCCCCAACTTTGCCGGGTACAGAGATAAATGTAACACCGCTTAGAGCCGTACCGATCATGCCAAATGCTACCAGATACCATTTTGAATTGCGATTGGCCACAAAAAAAGTATCATTATCAGTTGATTTACGGGAGGTTAGGTATGAGATAACCAGCAACACCAAAAAGTAACCGATGATAAAAGATAAGAGTATTGCGGGAGACATGTTTTTTAGTATTTAGTAGCTGGTATCAAGTAGCAAGATAGTAATAATCTGTTATGACAATAAATTTGTAGCAGAATTTATCCAACCTGTCATTCTGAACGATAGCGAAGAATCTGCAGCGTGGTTAGTCATACGGATAGATTCTTCGCTATCGCTTAGAATGATATTACTGAAACCATTCGCCTAAGTCTACGTTCAATAATTATGAAAATTAACCGGCTCGATCATTTAGTATTAACTGTACAAGATATAGATGCAACCTGTGCATTTTATCATGATATTTTAGGAATGGAGATTGAAACCTTTCAACAAAATCGTAAGGCCTTGAAATTCGGCATACAAAAGATCAACCTGCATCAATATGGGCAAGAGATCGACCCTAAAGCCATCAATCCTACTCCCGGCTCAGGCGATCTTTGTTTTATTGCTGATACGCCGGTTGCTGAGGTTATACAAATCCTCAAGAGTAAAGGGGTTACTATTGAAACAGGTCCTGTGGATAGAACCGGTGCGACCGGAAAGATCTTATCAATATATATAAGAGATCCCGACCAAAACCTTGTGGAAATAAGTAATTATATTTAGCTTGATGAACAAAAGCTTTTTTGAGTTAGATAAGTCGGTTTATTTATCACACATTTTATACCTGATAAAAGTGATATTGGGTGTTATCATCTGTTATATACTTTACAAGTCTATTCCTGAATACCCCTTTTACTGGTCGCTGGTTTCGGTTGTAATAGCAACCTCACTCGATAGAAGCACTGATCAGGCTTATGACCGTATAAAAGCAAACGTTTTGGGTTGTATGGTAGGTGCAAGCCTGTACCCTATTCAATTACCCGAATTATTGATCATGTGCATCGGCGTTGTTATCATCGTATTTTTGGCTATCGGCTTTAAAATAACCAGTACCTTAAGAAGCGCACTTGCCGCACTCATTATTATACTACTACAGGCAGAAACCACCAAACACTGGTACATAGCGCTGGAACGTGTGGTATGTGTTGTGACCGGATGTGTGGTAGCTTTATTGCTTACACTAATTTTTAATAAGTTTTGGCCGAAAGCAATGCATGCGAAGGAGACGAGGGAGGTGTAACCTCACCCTTTTAAAGCGTCATTGCGAGGAACGAAGCAATCCCTAACTATACAGAGCGGCTCTGCTAACCGGGGATTGCTTCGTACCTCGCAATGACGAGTTGAATATGATTTTGAGAAATTACCTTGTATAGTTAGGCGCTTCCTTAGTTATCGTAATATCGTGCGGATGTGATTCGCGGATACCTGAAGCGGTGATCCTTACAAATTTTGCATTTTGTAAAGTCTCAATATTTTTAGCGCCGCAGTAACCCATGCTGGCACGTAAACCACCTACATATTGGTAAACTACCTCGGCTAAAGTACCCTTATATGGTACACGGCCTACAATACCTTCAGGTACTAACTTTTTGATATCATCCTCAACATCCTGAAAATAACGGTCTTTTGAGCCTGATTCCATCGCCTCGATAGAGCCCATGCCACGGTATGATTTAAAACGACGACCTTCATATATAATGCTTTCGCCCGGTGATTCTTCAACACCTGCAAATAGCGAACCCGCCATTATTGATCCTGCACCAGCCGCGATAGCTTTAGCAATATCACCTGTATGTTTTATACCACCATCGGCAATTACCGGTACACCTGTTCCTTTTAATGCTTCGGCACATTCATAAACGGCATATAGTTGCGGTACACCAACACCGGCAATAATACGGGTTGTACAAATTGAACCCGGGCCAATACCTACCTTAACACCATCAGCACCTGCATTTGCCAGCGCTAATGCTGCTTCGCCGGTTGCTACGTTACCTGCTATAACCTGCAGATCAGGATAAGCAGCTTTTACTTCTTTTAATTTATTGATAACACCCAGTGAGTGACCATGAGCTGTATCGATAGCGATAACATCCACACCGGCTTTATATAATGCATCTACCCTTTCCAATGTATCAGCTGTAACACCTACGGCAGCGCCAACACGCAGACGGCCATGCTCGTCTTTACAGGCATTAGGAAAGTTTTTAAATTTTTGAATATCCTTAAAGGTGATCAACCCGATCAGTTTGCCATCGGCATCAACTACGGGTAGTTTTTCTATTTTATGGTTTTGCAATATGGCCTCGGCCTGTACAAGGTTAGTTCCTTTTGGCGCAGTGATCAGGTTTTCCTTAGTCATGATATCGCTTACCGGGCGGGTTGGATCTTTTTCGAAACGAAGATCACGGTTAGTAAGGATACCCTTCAGCTGGCCTTCGCCATTTACAACCGGAATACCACCTATCCGGTATTCCTTCATTATTTTAAAGGCATCTGCTAATACAGCGCTTTCATGCAGGGTAACCGGATCCTGGATCATACCGCTTTCAGAACGTTTTACTTTACGAACCTCATCGGCCTGGCGCTGGATGCTCATATTTTTGTGCAGCATACCTAAACCACCTGCCTGCGCCATAGCAATTGCTAAAGCTGCCTCAGTTACGGTATCCATCGCAGCTGAAACCAGCGGAATATTAAGCTTTATTTTTTTTGTTAAATAAGAACTTGTATCAACCTCGCGGGGTAATACTTCTGAATAAGCGGGAAGTAGAAGGACGTCGTCGTAAGTTAAACCTTCGGCAACAAATTTAGAGGGGTTTGACTGCATAGCAAATAATTATTTGTAGGTATTATTTGCCGGACAAAGGTAGC
>JAMFSA010000013.1 GCA_026225055.1 Mucilaginibacter xinganensis
CAATGAACCAGTGAACTAATGAACCAATGAACTATTTAGTATCAAGTAGCCAGTATCAGGTATCAAGTAAAAAATCGGCGCAATTGCACCAATGAACCAGTGAACTAATGAACCAATGAACTATTTAAAGCGGAACACATCCTCCATGTTAGCATTATCATAGGTGCTAACTTTCATATCTTTTATAATACCGGTTTCGATACTGTAAACCCAGCCGTGTACACCAAGTTTTTGCCCGTTTTTCCAGGCATTTTGCACAATGGATGTTTTGCAGAGGTTATATACGTTCTCTATCACATTGTATTCCACTAATTTATCGGTACGTTCTTTTTCATTTGTTATCAGGTCGAGTTCGGTAGCATGCAGGCGGTATACATCTTTTATGTGGCGCAGCCAATTATCTATCAGGCCGAATTGTTGGTGGGTCATGGCGGCTATTACGCCACCGCAGCCATAGTGACCGGTTACAATTACGTGCTTTACTTTAAGCACGTTCACCGCGTAATCCAGCACCGATAGCATGTTCATATCCGAGTGGATCACCATGTTGGCAATGTTACGGTGCACAAATATCTCACCCGGGCTGGTATTAGTGATCTGATTAGCAGGCACACGGCTATCGGCGCAGCCAATCCAAAGTACCGGTGGGGTTTGGCCCGCTGCCAGTTTGGTAAAATAATCAGGGTCTTCCTTTAAGGTTTCTTCAACAAACTGTTTGTTACCCTCAAGCAGGGTTTCGTAAGTTATAGTGTTAGTGTCGTGTATGGGTTTGTATATTTGAGGGCACATAGGAGCTAATGTACTTGTTTACGGGGTCAAATATCTGTCTTTTTTTCGTGTATTGAAAATAATAGTCTATTAGTCTATTCGTTCACTGGTTCATTAGTTCATTGGTGCAGTGGCGGGATAGGTGTCCGGTTTGTTACATTACTGCCTATATCTAAAAACGGACGAACGGGATGGTTTTTTTTCAAAACGTCATTGCGAGGAGGAACGACGTGGCAATCCCAAACATTACAGGGCGAACTTACATGGCGCTTTGCTCTGTACAGTCGGGGATTGCCACGCTACCGCTCGCAATGACGCTTGAGATACCATATTTAAGCGAATGATAACGAGTTACCGCAATTCAAGTGCGTGATTTTTACATTGCTAATACGTTGTTTGAGCCAATCGGCCATAAATATTGAACCTGCTTCCTCGCTGGGGATATGGCCCGTTACTACCAATGCGATGGATTGACCTTCGGCACGGGCATCGCGTACGTATTCGGCGGTTTCCCACTCTGAGATCTCGCCGCATATTAGTACGTCGGGTTTGTATTTGGATATAGCTTCTATCTGCGTTCTGCCACCTGCTGCTCCTTCGGCAAATATTACAGTTTTGCAGTTTTGCGATAGGTCGCCAATGTAGCGTACCGCAGGGGTGTTCAGTTTTTGTTTAAGTTGATCTATCAAAGCGCTCAGGGTAATACCGGGGAAAGCAAAGGTGTTGGGCGCCTGCAAATAATCCTTCCAGCCCAATTGAGCTACCAGGCCTGTAAACACACCATCGGGTTTAATGCTGTGGATGTAATCGTGATTGCGCCATACGGCTATGTTGTGCTTTTTAAGCAGATCGGCCTTGTAATTGTATACATGGTCGTCCTGCAGCCAGCTTACGTCATCGGTATGGTTGTAAAAAGTAGGCTCGTGGCAGACGATGAAGTTAGCACCGAGGTCGATAGTTTTCCGGATCACATCCACAGTAGGGAACATGGTGGTAACAATACCTGTAACCACAATATCCCGGTTGCCTGCCTTCAGGGTATCAACAGTACTGGGGAATGGCGCACCCGGTACAGTTTTAATAAACATATCCATAATCTGTCCAACGGTATAGCTGCCATCGGTTTTGAAAAAATTATCGGCCCTGGTTAAGGCTGGTGTGGCTATAACAGCGGCAGTTGTTAAACTCAGGTTGGTGATGAATTTTCGGCGGGTATGGTCTTGTTGCATGGGTGGGGAGAATGATGATTAACCCAAATGTAAATAATTTGTTCATTTGTTCATTAGTTCATTAGTTCACTGGTTCATTAGTGCATGGGCGGGATAGGGGTGTTCGGTTTGTTACAGCGTGTGTCATATCTAAAAACGGACGAACGGTTAAAGCGATTAGTTATTCTCCGCGCGTCATTGCGAGGAACGAAGCAATCCCAAACTTTACAGAGAAACCTGCATGACCGATCTGCATAGTCGGGGATTGCTTCGTACCTCGCAATGACGCGTGGATAGAGAAAATGATATATCATACATGACACGATGGGAGTGGAAGGGCTTGCGTTAGTGATAGAAGCAGGTACCGGCCTCGCGCCTAATGCCTGTGTGCGTATGAGCGGATAGCACGACCGCTTCTATCAGCGGGAACGCCCAAATTGTGTCTGAACCGGAATTTATGGAATTAATGAATTTATAGAATTCTGTTCATTTGGTAATTCATTAATTCCGGTTCAGACAATTAAATAAAAATAACCAGCAACCCATGCACAACCTGCGCAACACTAAACTATAATTACTATTTTTAGCAATCTTGCATATAAACCCTATACTGTGGATAATAGAATTAAACTGTTAAAGCAAAAACAAGCCGAGGCCCTTTTGGGTGGTGGCAAGGCGAGGATAGAGAGTCAGCATAAAAAAGGGAAGTTAACTGCCCGTGAGCGTATTCATTTTTTGATGGATGATGGCTCTTTCCAGGAGATTGGGATGCTGGTGGCCCACCGCTCAGTTGATTTCGGGATGGAAAAGGAAAAATACCCAGGCGATGGTGTTGTTACCGGTTACGGTACTATAAACGGCCGACTGGTATATGTTTTTTCGCAGGATTTTACGGTTTTCGGTGGGTCGTTATCTGAAACCCATGCCGAAAAAATCTGCAAGATAATGGAGCTGGCTATGAAGAATGGCGCTCCGGTTGTAGGCTTGAATGATTCGGGTGGCGCAAGGATACAGGAGGGCGTGGTATCATTAGGAGGTTACGCCGATATATTTTACCGCAATACCATGGCATCGGGCGTTATACCGCAAATCTCGGCTATTATGGGCCCCTGCGCTGGTGGTGCAGTGTATTCGCCAGCTATTACCGATTTTATTTTAATGGTGGAGAATACCTCGTATATGTTTGTTACCGGGCCAAACGTGGTGAAAACGGTTACGCATGAGGTGGTTACTTCGGAGGAATTGGGTGGGGCGACTACCCATGCCACCAAATCGGGCGTTACGCATTTTGCCTGTGCCAACGAGATCTCGGCCATACAGCACGTTAAGCAACTGCTGAGCTATATGCCGCAAAATTGTGAGGATACAGCGCCCGCGTTGCCATACGAAACTCAGAATGAAATTCGCCCGGAGCTGAATACCATAATGCCCGAAAATAATTCGCAGCCTTATGATATCCGCGAGGTGATAACTCATGTGATCGACGCGGATTCATTTTTAGAGGTGCATAAAGATTTTGCCGAAAATATTGTGGTTGGCTTTGCGCGGTTGGCGGGCCGCAGCATTGGTATTGTGGCTAATCAGCCTGCATTTTTAGCGGGAGTATTGGATATACATTCGTCGACCAAAGCCGCGCGCTTTGTTCGTTTTTGCGATAGCTTTAATATCCCCTTATTGGTATTTGAAGATGTCCCCGGCTTTTTACCAGGCACCGACCAGGAATGGAATGCCATCATTACCAACGGTGCCAAGCTATTGTATGCTTTTTGCGAGGCGACCGTACCACGCATTACCGTAATAACCCGCAAGGCTTATGGCGGTGCTTATGATGTAATGAACAGTAAACATATTGGTGCCGATATGAACTTTGCATGGCCCACTGCCGAGATAGCCGTAATGGGTGCAAAAGGAGCTGCCGAGATCATCTTTAAACGTGAAATTAATGCTGCCGAAGACAAGGAAGCCAAATGGCGCGAGATGGAGCAGCTTTATTCAGATACCTTCGCTAACCCTTACCGTGCTGCTGAGCGTGGTTTTGTTGATGAGGTGATATTGCCTGAGGAAACGCGCTTAAAATTGATACACGCTTTTAAAATGCTGGAGAATAAAGTGGTAAATAACCCGAGGAAAAAGCACGGGAATATACCGTTGTGATTAGTTCACTGGTTCATTTGTTCATTGGTGCAATTGCGCTGATTTACTTAATACCTGATATTAGCTACTTGATATTAAAAAAACCATTGGTTCTGTTCATTGGTGCAGGAGCGGGTTAGGCTTTTCTATTTGTAATAATGCTGGGTGAAGATGTTCGGTTTGTTTCAGTGTATGTCATATAAAAAAACGAACGAACGGCAAATAGTTGTTATTGGGGGAGTGACGGGTTAGTTTCTCACTGTCAATTTATTACGGGAAGGAACTACGAAACAAACAAATCCGAAATTGAACATCCGATATCCGAAATAGACTTATAGCAGTTTCTTTACATAAATTATATGTTAAATATTAAACTATACCCTGTAATTTTGGTTAGATTAGCATAAACATATACACAACTATGAAACTGAAAACCTTTGCCATTGCAGCGCTGATACTTGCAAGTGGTATCGCGCATGCACAAGACCTTTTAAAAGGCTCGGTGCATGAAAACGGAACTGACGCGAAATTAACAAACGTATTTTTACACGATATTAATAACAACCAACTGGCCCTGGCAGATAAGAATGGCAATTTCCAGATAAAATCCGCACCCGGGCATACCATTATTATTAATTCCCCGGGCTATGTATCAGATACACTATATGTGGTTGATATGACCCCAAAAAAAATAAAAATGTCGGGATTAACTATAGCACTTCGCCAGGTTAATATCAACTCAACCAAATCAGCCTTTAACCCGCGTGAAGAATATCCGGAGATATACGAGAAGAGCAAGGTATATGTGCTTTCGCCAAGCAGTTGGTTCAGTAAGGACTCCAAAGATGCCCGCCGCTTAAAACGCTATTTCGCATCGGAAGAAGAGGATAGAAAGGTTGATGCTGCATTTAACATGGCTTACGTAGGCAGCCTTGTTCCGCTAAAGGGACAGGAGTTAGAAAATTTTATGACACTGTACCGCCCAAGCTATGATTTTGTAAAGAGTAACGATAGGGTATCAATGGCCGTTTATGTGAATGACAGTTATAAAAAATACCTTGCCCTGCCGCCCGATCAGCGTAAATTACAACAGCTAACTACGCAATAAGCATAAGAAAAGGATACTATTATAAGTGTCTCTTTTTTATTGTTATATGCGGATCAATTATTATATTTAGGAGATTGAGTGAGTGGACATGCTTGAACCTATACTTACAGATAATACCCCGGCTGATGTAGCTATTTATAGCGATGAAAAAGTTAACGCCCGGCGGTTCAATACCTTAATGATTAGTGGTATTGCATTGCCCATTGTGCTATACCCTTTTTTTTCCGTACTGTTTTTATCGCCTACTCAGGATCTGTTGTACAGGCTCATCTTTTCACGATTAGTAATATGGGGGGTTCTGGGAGTGCTTTACCTGTACACCCGTTACGGCGAAATGCAACCCTTTTTATTGTGGAAAGAAGAAAAATATAATGCTTCCTTTTATATAAAAGCCATTATTGGTGTTTACTTGCTATGCTTTGCATCAGCAATTGCTGCACATATACCAGCCTGGCTCGGGTTGCATGAAAATAATGGCGTGTTGAATAAAATGGGTACGATTATGAAGCAGTATCCTGTTTTGCTGGTGTTTGGTGCAATAACTGCGGGCATTACTGAAGAGCTTGTTTTTAGGGGATACATATTAAGCCGATTATCATTATTTTTTAATAACAAGCATTGGCCGGTGTTGATATCTGCAGCTTTGTTTTCCTTTATGCACTTAGGTTACAAAACGCTAAGTGAAGTAATTTTTAGTTTTTTAATAGGTGTTGTGATGGCCTATCATTACCAAAAATACAGGAATATAAAAGTGGTTATCATCGTGCACTTTTTAGTGGATCTGATAGCATTATCGTTGTTTAAAGGGCATAAATAATCATTGTTGTTTATGCAATAATTCCTCAATAATTTCAACAATGCCTTCATTTTTTACTATCCACATACCCAGCCTTTCTTCGGTAATTCCATCCATTAGTTTGTAACTATATTTAGGCACATCATTTTCAAAGGTGCTTTCCATGTATTTAAAGCTAATGTTTTCAATATCGGCCAGATCATGAGCAATTTCAACAATATGGGTTGAGATCATAAAAAAGCCTTTCTTCAATTTTGAGAATGCTGAAATTATAGATAACGACGCATCATAAGCATCCTTAACATTAGTACCCCTGAACAATTCGTCAAATATCACCACCATATTTTGTGATTGATGCATTTGGGTAGCCACATGCTTTACCCGCGATACTTCGGTGTAAAAATGACTGTTTCCCTGGTTAATATTGTCGGATAAATTGATGGTAGTTATCAGTCCGTCAAAAACGCTGGTTTCCATATAGCTGGCAGGCACGGGAAAACCTACTTGAGATAGGAAAACTGAAATGGCTACTGATTTTAAAAAGGAGGATTTTCCGGCCATGTTAGCCCCGGTAACGAAGCAGATATTTTTACTGTTATTGAAAATAATATCGTTATCAACAGGGTTTTTAATAAATGGATGAAATAACCCTTTGAAATTTAATGTTTGCCCAGCCGACTTGCTGATCACAGGCAGGCAAAAACCCAGTTGCTTTGCCCTGTTACCTACGGTTATAAAAACATCCAGTTGGTAAACAATATCCAATAGTATTTTTATCCGTTCATAACCCACATACCTGAATAAATGATCGGCTTTGGCTGTATCAATGGCGCTGAGTTTTTCTTTTGCTGATAGCGATTGAACTAATGAAAAATCCGGATGTTGAAGTGTAGCGGTTATAGTTGAATGGGCGCTTTGCAGCAGGACAGGTAAGGTAGTGTAATCGTTAGCAATAGTGAAATCATACAAATCTCTTAATAAAGTAAACGTATAGTTAATCCCCTGGTTAATGGTGTAAAGGTCATTGTCATTATTGAAGATAAAATGCATAGCCTTGCGCTCAATAGCCTTTATTTTTGATACAGAAGTTGGCTTTTGGGCAAGTTTTAAATAATACTCAATGTAGTCGCAGGCCAGCCTGTCGGGCTTAAAAGTTGTAGCTGCGTTTTGTAAGTACTTTATAGCATTAATTCTTTGCTCAATTTGTGCAGCATCAGTTAAAGGAGCATTAAATATGTCTCTTAACTTTTCCTTGCCACCCACAGTAGTTACGTGATCAAAAATCTCTAATACAGACTGGCCGCCATGATTATTTGGAAATATAGATAGATCTTCACGTGTTTGTCTGTCCAGTTCAAATACGTGTTGGGGCATATGCAGGTTGGGTTTATATGCTTAACTGGATTATTTGCAGATTATTATATATGTAGAATTATTTGAATAGTTATTTTGTCCATTTTGTTACAACTCAACCTATATCTAAAAACGGACGGACGGAATGGTTCATTGGTTTTCACTCGAAGCATCTTTGCGAGGCACGAAGCAATCCCTAACTGTACAGAGCGAAGAATAAATATCGTTGACTTGCATAATCGGGGATTGCCACGCCACCGCTCGCAATGACGCGCGAAAAGAGAAAATGGATCGCAATGACGTGGTGAAGGGTTTGTTACCACAAAATACATTCCCTACATATTCCGCCTATACTGCCCGCCAACCTCATATAAAGCATGCGATATTTGCCCTAATGAGCAATACTTACAAGCTTCCATCAGGCTCTCAAAAATATTGTCGCCGGCAATGGCTTTGGTTTGGAGTTCCTTTAGCAGTTGCGGTACAATAGCTTCGTTGCGTTGCTGAAAAACTTGCAGGGTGCTGATCTGATATTGTTTTTCCTCCTCAGTAGCGCGAATCACCTCACCGGGTGTAATAGTTGGTGAACCTTTTTTGTTGAGGAAAGTGTTAACGCCTACAATAGGGTATTCGCCGCTATGTTTAAGGGTTTCATAGTAAAGCGATTCCTCTTGTATCTTACTACGCTGGTACATGGTTTCCATAGCGCCCAATACTCCGCCGCGGTCATTTATCGCTTTAAATTCGGTCATTACGGCTTCTTCAACCAGATCGGTTAGCTCTTCAATTATGAAAGAGCCTTGTAGCGGGTTCTCATTTTTTGCCAGTCCCAGTTCACGGTTGATGATGAGCTGTATAGCCATAGCCCTGCGTACAGATTCTTCAGTAGGGGTGGTGATGGCCTCATCATAAGCATTGGTGTGCAATGAGTTGCAGTTATCATAAATAGCATACAAAGCCTGCAATGTGGTGCGGATATCATTGAAATCTATCTCCTGCGCATGCAGCGACCTGCCGCTGGTTTGGATATGATACTTCAATTTCTGTGAGCGGTCGTTCCCCTTATATTTGTTCTTAATCGCCTTGGCCCAGATCCTGCGCGCAACCCGGCCGATCACGGAATATTCCGGATCGATACCATTAGAGAAAAAGAACGATAGGTTTGGCGCGAAATCATCAATATGCATGCCCCTGCTCAGATAATACTCTACATAAGTAAAGCCGTTCGATAATGTAAACGCCAACTGTGTGATAGGGTTAGCCCCGGCTTCTGCAATGTGATAGCCGGAGATGGATACCGAGTAAAAATTCCTTACCTTTTCCTTTATAAAATATTGCTGTATATCGCCCATCATCCGCAGTGCGAATTCGGTACTGAAGATGCAGGTATTCTGCGCCTGGTCTTCTTTTAAAATATCAGCTTGCACCGTGCCGCGCACCGTAGCTATAGCATAAGCTTTAATTTTTGTGTAGATATCAGCTGGCAGCACCTGGTCACCGGTCAGGCCGAGGAGCGTCAGGCCGAGGCCATCGTTACCGACGGGAAGAGCTGCCTCACCTAAATCCTCTCCAAAGGAGAGGACTTGAGCTTCATTGTTTAGCTCCCTCTCCTTTGGAGAGGAGGGTTGGGGTGAGGCCTCTAAAATATTTCTGTTAGGCTGATTATCTAATTTATTCTTAATCGATTGCATTACTTTTTGTGTATTAGCAATGACATCTTCATTTGAGAATCTTATCACCTCAAAGCCTTCATCATTCAGAACCAGAGTTCTTAAATCATCCTGCTCTTTTGTTAATTCATGATAACCGCCATCAACTTCAATAACTAACCCCTTGCTTAAGCAAACAAAATCAGCAATATATCCATCTATGGCATGCTGTCTCCTTATTTTATAGCCGATTTGATTATTTCTTAATAATTGCCATAAAATATGCTCAGCTTCAGTAAGGTTTTGCCTGTTCGCTCTTGAATTGGTTTTTAATGTTTCCCATAAAGCACTATTGGCAGTTGCATACCCAAAGGTTCTTACCCCTGCTTTATTAGAAGATTGTATAGTGGAATTCTCAAAGTCCCTCTCCTTTGGAGAGGGATTTAGGGTGAGGCGATACTTCGGCCTTTCCAATCCTCGGTCATCATACACCTCCCTAAACTTCTCCTCCACCAAATGTTCCAAATGATGCTCCTTTATGTATTTCTCACATTGCTGATCTATCGCCACATTCATAAAAAAGCCAAGTAGCATAGGGGCAGGGCCATTGATGGTCATGCTTACAGATGTTGATGCATGGCAGAGGTCGAAGCCCGAATACAATTTCTTGGCATCATCCAAAGTTGCTATACTTACTCCCGCGTTGCCAATCTTGCCGTAAATATCCGGACGGACATGCGGGTCCTCACCATATAAAGTAACCGAATCAAAAGCGGTACTCAACCTGTGCGCCGGTTGACCGAGTGATACATAATGGAAACGCTTATTGGTGCGCTCCGGTCCGCCTTCACCGGCAAACATGCGGGTAGGGTCTTCTGTATCCCGCTTTAGCGGAAATACGCCTGCTGTGTACGGAAACTCTCCCGGTACATTCTCTGTAAGCAACCAGCGTAAAATATCGCCCCAGGCTTCGTACTTTGGCAATGCAATTTTAGGGATCTGCAATTGCGATAATGAAGTGTAGAACAGCGGCTGTTTTATCTCTTTATCACGTACTTTATATATGAAGTTCTCCGCTTTATATTTCCGTACCGCATCCGGCCATTCATTCAGTAACCGCTTGCAATCAGGGTGCAGGTGGTTTTCTAAATGAGTATAAATCTCCCGTAGAGACGCAATATTTTGCGTCTCCTGTTTTGGATGTTTCCCGTTAGGAGACGCAAAGTATTGCGTCTCTACAGTATCATTCCCCTCTTGAGAGGACTTAGCTGTGTGTTTCTCCAACAGCTCAATCGTTCCCTTTAAATTATATAGCTGCATCGCCACCCTACACTGCTCATCCACCCATTCGGCATAGGCTTTACTATTCTCGGCAATCTCCGCTAAATATCGTATTCTGTCTGGTGGGATGATATAACTTTTTTCGGCGGCGGGAGACGCAAAATATTGCGTCTCTACGTGAGAAGAATCAATCAAACCAATCCCTGTCTTCACTTGAATAACACCAACCAGCGCTGTAAACAATTCATTCATCCCTGGGTCATTAAACTGCGATGCCATGGTGCCAAATATGGGCAGCTCATCATCCTTGGCTGTGAACAACTGGTGATTGCGCTTATACTGTTTGCGTACATCGCGTATAGCATCCAGCGCGCCACGCTTATCGAATTTGTTTATAGCCACTACATCCGCAAAATCAAGCATATCTATCTTTTCCAGTTGGGTAGCCGCGCCAAATTCCGGGGTCATTACATAGAGAGATACATCACAATAATCGGTTATCATGGTATCGCTTTGGCCTATGCCACTGGTTTCAACTATGATCAGGTCATAGCCTGCCGCCTTGCATATATCAACCGATTCCTGCACGTGCTTGCTCAATGCCAGGTTAGCCTGCCGGGTAGCCAGTGAGCGCATATAAACCCTGGGCGAATTAATAGCGTTCATCCTGATCCTGTCGCCCAGCAGCGCACCGCCTGTTTTTCTTTTACTGGGGTCAACTGATATTATGGCGATGGTTTTATCCGTCTGCATCAAAAAACGCCGCACTAATTCATCTACTAATGATGATTTACCCGAGCCACCTGTACCCGTAATGCCGAGTACAACCCCACTTGAAGCTTCCCCAAGGTAAAGGATTTTATTAGTCACCTCTCCTTTGGAGAGGGCCAGGGTGAGGCTTCCAGCCTCCGCCAGTGTTATCAGCGACCCAATGCTTTGGCTATCCTTATCCTTTAAATGCTTCAGTTCACCATTTAAATGCGTACGCACCGGGTGATCGCATTGCTGCAGCATATCGTTTATCATACCCTGCAGGCCCATAGTACGCCCATCATCAGGCGAGTAGATGCGCGCTATACCGTAATCCTGTAGTTCGGTAATTTCTTTAGGTAGTATCACCCCGCCGCCACCTCCGAATATTTTAATATGTCCAGCTCCGCGTTCCTGCAGCAAGTCATGCATATATTTAAAGTATTCTACATGACCGCCCTGGTAACTGGTGAGTGCTATGCCCTGTACATCTTCCTGAATGGCGCAGGTAACCACTTCCTCAACACTGCGGTTATGGCCCAAATGGATCACCTCCGCACCGCTCGACTGCAAAATGCGGCGCATAATGTTTATAGTAGCATCATGCCCATCAAACAACGAGGCTGCGGTAACAAAACGAATTTTATTCTTACTCCGGTAAGCGGCAACACTTTCCATACGGTATTATATAATTGGGATAAAACAAAGATACAGTTTTAATGTGCAGATACGCGGATGTGCATATATGCAGATTAATGTTAAGGCTGGTCGTATGTGTTAACACAATGACACGCAAAGGAGATAGCCCCTCGCAAAAAATTCCCTATCTTTGCGACAATGCAATCATTGGAATCAACAGTACAAATATCGCCGTGGGAAAAAGGCTATAACAATTATGGCCCGTATCTCAAGCAAAAATACCCCGGTCAGCGGGTGTTTAAGGTAATTGTTGATGGCGGCTTTACCTGCCCAAACCGCGATGGCTCAAAAGGCTACGGCGGATGTACTTACTGTAATGTTGATTCATTTACACCATCGCCAACCCGCAGCAATCCAACTATTAAAGAGCAGGTAATAGCAGGTGTAGAACGTGCCCGCAAAGGTAATAAGGCTGATAAGTTTATTATCTACTTTCAGCCCAATACCAACACTTACGCCCCTACGCATTATTTAAAGGCTATGTATGATGAGGCTTTAAGCTATTATACTGAGGACATTGTAGGCCTGTCGGTAGGTACGCGCCCCGATTGTATCGACCCTGAAAAAATTGCCCTTTTAGAAAGCTATACCGACCGTTTTGATGTCGATATAGAGATGGGTATGGAATCTATTTATAACGATACCCTGGCGCAGATAAACCGTGGTTGTGATCACGACGACCTGATAAAGGCATTAAAAATGTTAGAGAACAGCAAGCTGGATGTTTGTGTGCATACTATTTTTGGTTTCCCTTGGGAGAGCCATGATCAGATGCTGGCTTACGCGCACGAGATCAATCGCCACCCGCAAATAAAATTCACTAAGCTGCACCATTTACATATTGTGGAAGGTAGCGTAATGGGCGTAAAATATAAACGCCAGCCATTTAAACTTTTTAGTTTAGAAGAGTATGCTGATTTTCTGTGCGATTTCCTGCCTCTGCTGCGCCCTGATGTTATTATACAGCGTTTATTTGGCCTGAGTGATCTTGACCTGCTGATCGCCCCTAACTGGCAGCTAAAGAAATCGGAGATCCAGTATTATATTGATCAGAAGATATTGGAAAGAGGTGTAGTGCAGGGGAGTAAATACATAGCAGGTAGTTTGCAGTAAACAATTTGTTGGTGACAACACCAACAAAGAGCGAGTAATTCTCTCCGCGCGTCATTGCGAGGTACGAAGCAATCCCCGACTGTGTAGGACGAATATGCAATGCGTAAATGTTTTGTGAAGCCGCTCATTGCCGCGGATGCTTAGTCGTTATTCGTAGTTGTTTGTTTTTATTGGTACTCATGATTGCTATCGCAATTTTGTCTTTGCCACAAAAGCACCAAAAAGGCAAGTCAGCAGAAATGCTTCTTTGCCGCACAAGGCCACCATTGTTTTGCCCGCTTTCACCCGAATCTGTTCTACTGACGGGAAAAAGAAAGTAATTCAACCCCAAATCAACCTTCTCACCAAAACCCCGCTCAAGGCCGACATCCCGCCAACCAAACCACCAATAATAGCAGTTAAAGCCAGTAGGTATCCCCAGCCGGGTAAGGTAAACATGTGCGCTACACGTGTAGCCAATATATGATCATTAGGCACAGTTTTAAATAGCGCCAGCGCAACCCACACAAACGCCACCCCAAAAAATCCCGACCAAAAGCTGCGCCCGGGTGTTTTGCCTATCCATAATGCCGTCAAAAAGGCAACAATAGCCGCTATCCACCAAGGCATAAAAAAGCCCGCCGCGTATGATAATATAAGTATGATGAGGAATAACATGTCTTTTTTAATTATTTAGTGAATTAGCGAATGAGTGAATTTTCATTTTCAAATCATCTTTTTAAATTTTTGAATTATTGAGTGAATTTTTCATTTTCAAATCCTCAAATTACCAAATCTTCAAATCATCTAATCTTTCTTCTCCAGTATAACTGTTTTTTTAATCCTTCCCGCTCCATCTCCCGGGTTCTGCATAAATAGTAGCTCGCTTAACTGCCCACTTTTCCAAACGGGCAGCATATCGTCATAATAATAACTTCCCGGGTTGCCCGATTCACCGGTTGGCAATATGCCATAGCCTTTTACCTGCGGCCCTAATTGCACCACCATTCTCCACGATGGCCCATCATCGCCCTTTAGCGCGTTTATAACTCCGCCCGTGCCACCTGCTACAAAATTCCCTGTGCCGAAGCCTGGCAGGCTGGCCGTATGGCTGATATAAGTTTGCTTAATATAACCCCATTCCCATTTCTCGCCCTGCGGACCGTGCTGACTTGTCAGTTCATCAATAGCATCGTAAAACGCACGGTTAACCACATCGGTACAGGTTTCGGTAGCATTTGTTTTCGCGTTATCAAACCATTTTGAGTTTGGTTCGGTAAGTAGTAGTTTTTCGGTACGGTCATTATAAGGTGGCTGAAAATATTGCCCTTTTATATAGAATTTATCGGCCCATATTAAATTATAAAAATGCTGCCACCAGGCATCAAATATTGTCGCGCCTACAGAGGTGGCATCGTAACGTTTACTCCAGTTTTTAATCGTTTTCACAGCTTTCAGCTGAGTGGCATCCATTTTTGAAGGATCCAGGTATTTGATCATGGTTGGTAAAACATCCTGCGCTAAAATGCTGTAATTATCCATTTGCATCAGCCGCATGCTATCAACTGTGGCACCGTGCATGGCGGTAAGGCGATCGTTAATGCGTTTGCCCCGATAGTATGAACCAAATTGCCAGTTGATATAATATGGGTAAGTATCATCGGTTGAGGATTGATTGGCCGAACTCACAAAACCACGTGGCGGGTTCTTCACTGTCGGGTTCTGACTGGTGGGGATCCAGCCTTGCCAGTCGTTAGCCGGGTCGCTGCCATCTAAAATAAATTTACCCTGATCCTTATATTTTAGCGGGAATCTACCATTAGGCGTTATTGCGATATCATTATCGGAACTGGCAAAAATAAAGTTTTGTGCGGGGGCTGTAAAATAGGTAAGCGCGGCCCGGTAATCGGTATAGTTTTTTGCGTGGTTCAACAGGTAAAAGGTTTTGATATCGCTGGATGTATCATGCGCTATCCATCGTAAAGCATCGCCCACAGGCACATTCCTGTTATAGCCAACACCGGTATCTTTTTTGGCAATTGTTTCATAAACCACAGGCCCATGGTGAGTGTAGATCACCGTATCATATTCCGTTTGCTCACCGCGTATTTTTATCGCTTCAACCCGGCGGCTTACTTTGTTCCAGCGGTTATTATACCAATATTCATTTTTTGATTGATCCCTGAACTTTATCTGGTACCAATCCAATACATCGGCACCTACATTGGTTACGCCCCAGCTAACTTTTTGGTTATAGCCTATAACAATACACGGCGAGCCCGGCAGCGATACCCCATTAACATTAACCGATGGCGAGGTTAATTGTATCTGGTACCATATGGATGGGAAACTCAGTGTTAAATGTGGGTCGTTGGCTAAAATAGGGTAGCCGCTGGCTGTTTTACTGCCGTTTACCGCCCAGTTATTACTGCCGATACCATCAATTTTTTGGCGGGGCTGGATACCTGCGGTCATTTGTGCTTCAAAACCTTTTGATGGTTTAGGTACAGGCAACGGTTTAAAATCCCATTTTGTTCCTGCCGGGATA
The DNA here is from genome assembly GCA_026225055.1 of Mucilaginibacter xinganensis. Taxonomy (GTDB): domain Bacteria; phylum Bacteroidota; class Bacteroidia; order Sphingobacteriales; family Sphingobacteriaceae; genus Mucilaginibacter; species Mucilaginibacter xinganensis_A. Next base: position 15,386 of record JAMFSA010000013.1, read on the forward strand.
ATAGGTTCATTATTAAAATGCTGATCGGGGAAAAGATCATTCACAGTAGCTGCCCCAAAGTGTTTCAGGTTATTGGTCATGGCAAACTGGTCCGAGCCACCCGCCAGTGTTTCCGACATCAACTTTAGCAAAAAGGCGCAGTTAATAGGTTTCCATTCCTCGGGCTTGTAATCCAGTAATTTAAACTCGATAGGGTAATCACGAATAGTAAGTTGATGTACATAAGCATTAATTCCTTCGGTATAAGCGGTTAAAACCTGGTTCATCACCGGGTCCTTCATCATTTGGCTGATGGTGTTTTCAGCACCGTAAACCATGCCCATACGGCGTTCATAACGGTCGTGTGCCAGTGCTCCCGGCCCTATCACTTCTGCCAGTCGGCCCGATGCGCTGCGGGTTTGGATATCCATTTGCCAAAGCCTGTCGTGAGCGGTGATATAGCCTTGGGCATAATATAGATCGTGATCGTTTTTAGCAAAGATGTGCGGTATCATGTGCTCATCATAGCTGATGGTCACCTTGTCAAGCAGGCCTGGAAGCTTTAAAGTTTGATTAACGGTGATATGCTTGCTCTCGGCATTTTGCCAAAAGCCCGTAGCCGGATTCAGGAATTTGCCCAGCGGTGGGATGTTGCCAAATTTTGTTTGTAATGCCCAGATAAAAACCAATGTTGCAACAACAGATAAAAAGGCTTTTAAAAATCTCATTACGACTGGTTTTATATAAACAAGTATAAGGAAAGTATTTGATTGGGGAAAGAGTCAAGAGTCAAGAGTGAATTTTGTGTTTGTGAATTCCTTTTTACCTGAATATCATTGCGAGGATAGAAGACAATCGACCAGAGGTAGCTCATTAATATTGAAAAACAAATCACAACATTAACAATCCCCGACTATGAAAATCTATCCTATATGTCATTGCTTCTCCGCTGAATAGCGGAGAAGCAACCTAGTCGCTAGCATAAGCATATTGAAGGCGACGAGGTTGCCGCGTCGTTCCTCCTCGCAATGACAATTTAAATGTAATTCCGAACGGGAATATTCAATTATTTACACTTCCCTAACATTGCACAAAGGATAACATAACAATTTGATAATCTGCAATATTCGCAAAGTACATGGCATATCTATTTCTTTGGTTAATCAATCAAAAGTATCACCATTACTCCCCTAAAAAAAACTAGAAAATTATGCTCCATGTATTAAATGCAATTACTTTACCGCTCATTGGTGACGTTAATTTAAGTACTTCGCTGCTTATTGTTTTCGGAATCTGTTTACTGGCAGTAGTAGGCTTTGAGTTTGTTAACGGTTTTCATGATACCGCTAACGCCGTAGCAACAGTTATTTACACCAAAGCATTAAAACCTGTTTATGCTATCCCGTGGTCGGGCACGTTTAACTTCCTGGGAGTATTCCTGGGTGGTGTAGCTGTGGCTATGGGTATACTAAAACTATTACCGCTTGATGAGCTGATGAAATTGCCCGTAAGCGTTGGTGCCTGTATGGTACTGGCTGTGCTGCTGGCTTCCATCGTTTGGAATTTAGGTACATGGTACCTGGGCATTCCATGCTCAAGTTCACACACCTTGATCGGTGCCATGATTGGTGCCAGTATTGCGTTTACCTGGTATTATGGTGGCGCGGGTGTAAACTGGGATAAAGCAAAAGAGATCGGTTTATCGCTTATCTTATCACCGCTTATCGGTTTTGGTGCCGCAGCCGGACTGATGTACCTGCTCATCCACGTTATAAAATGGAAAGCGTTGTTCCACATCCCGAAAGGTGAAAATGATACGCCACCAATTGTGATCCGTTTATTGCTGATCACTACGTGTACGCTGGTAAGTTTTTTCCATGGCAGTAACGACGGGCAAAAAGGTGTAGGCCTTTTAATGCTGATCCTGATCGCATTTGTGCCTGCCAAATTCGCGGTTAACCATGCCATACCTAACGATAAGATCTTATTATCGTTAAATAACACTGAGCAGGTATTGAGCAGAACAACTGCTACCGGCGCATCACAAGCACTGATATTAAGTACCGATTCAGCTATTGAAAAAGCTAAAACACAATTAGCTGATAAAGTTGATACCGTTAAAACTTACAAATTCCGCAAGGAGATTAAAGCTGTGGGTAAAGGTGTTACAGCTATACTAAGTGCAAAAGATATAAAACTGGTTGATAAAGACAGGGCTACCATCACCGAGGCATCAAAACAAATTACAGGTATTACCGATTTTGCACCAATATGGGTTATCGCTACCATATCTATTTCATTAGGTATTGGTACTATGGTAGGCTGGAAACGTATTGTTGTAACCATTGGCGAAAAGATAGGCAACGAGCACTTGAATTATGCGCAGGGCGCATCGTCTGAACTGGTGGCTGCTGCAACTATTGGCTTAAGCTCAAGCTTTGGTTTGCCTGTGAGTACTACGCACGTACTATCGAGCGGTATTGCCGGGTCTATGATGGCATCAGGAGGTAAAGGAAATTTAAATAGCAAAACGTTGAAAAATATAGCTTTAGCATGGATATTAACTTTGCCGGTTGCTATAATTTTAGCACTTTTATTATTCATGTTCTTCCACTTATTTATTTAACAGTTAATCAGCAAAATTCACATTAAATCTATTTACACAATGAAACAAATATTGGTTGCAAGTGATTTTTCGAATGCCGCGGGCAATGCTATGGAGTATGCCCTGGGTTTAGCTAAAGTATTGGAGATGGAAGTATCCGTAATACATGCCATTGGCCCAACAGAAGGGGTTAATAACAATACCTACGCTGCTATTTTTATTGACGATTACTACAATAATAAAAGACAAGCCCTTAAAGAATGGGCCGCGAAATATGCAGACAAGGACGAATACAAGGATATTGAGGTAAACACCGTTTGCGGCGTAGGATTTCTGAAAGGTGTTATAGGCAAATATATTGATGAGCACCATGTAGAAATACTGGTTATGGGCATTACCGGCGCTACCGGTATTACAGGTATTGTTGGCAGTAACGTAAGCGCGGTAGTTTCTGTAGTTAAAATTCCTACGCTGATCATACCGCTGGAAAGTAAATTCGCTAACGAACCCATTATTACCCTTGCCACAGATTACGAAACCAGGCTATCGGCACATGATGTTAACGCGCTGAATGAAATGGTAGCCGCCTTAGGTTCTGAAAAAATGCAGGTGCTGTACGTTGCTGAAAAAGCCGACATGAAACGCATTGAAGCAGAAGAAAGCAGGCTGAGGTCGTTAATAAAAAACACCGAGCTGGAGTTTAATTACCTGAATAACAGCAGGCCATTGAATGGTATAATGGAGTTTGTAGAGAAGAATAATACTGACATCCTTTGCCTGGTAAAACATCACCATAATATAGTTTACCGTCTGTTTAACCGTAGCACTGTAAACCAGGTGATGAATAAATCGGTAAAAGCGATATTGGTATTGCATGAGTAGTTAGTAGAAGATACTGTAAACTTAACCTGTCATATTAAGGAGCTGTAATTGCAGCTCCTTTTTTGTTTTTGGATTGATTAATTTCCTCGTGTCATTGCGGGCGATAGCGCGGCAACCTCGTCGCGTTTAATATACAAGCGACGAGGTTGCCGCGTCGTTCCTCCTCGCAAGGACATCGGGTTTATAATGCTTAATTAATTATTCATTTCCAATCCCAAAAAACTATACCTTAGTGTTAAATGTACAACACGATAGATGAATAGTATAAAAGCCTGTATTTTTGACCTTGACGGTGTTATTGTAGACACTGCCGTATACCACTACAAAGCCTGGAAACGCCTTGCAAATTCCCTTGGTTTTGACTTTACCGAAGAACAAAACGAGAAACTAAAAGGGGTGAGCCGTGTGCGCTCGCTCGAACTGATATTACAATGGGGCGGCATTACCAAAACCGCTGCCGAGCAGGAAGTTTTAGCAACCGAAAAGAATACCTGGTATGTAGAGATGATCAGCCATATGAAGCCTGACGAGATACTACCGGGCGCAAAGGAATTTGTGCAGGCCTGTCGTGATGCGGGTATAAAAACCGCATTAGGTTCGGCAAGTAAAAATTCTATGATGATACTGGAAAAGATAGGTATGGTTGACCTGTTCGATGCTATTATTGATGGTAACAAGGTATCAAAAGCCAAACCTGATCCGGAAGTGTTTTTAAAAGGAGCCGAAGCAGTAGGCGTTACACCTGCTGGTTGCGTGGTTTTTGAAGATGCAATTGCAGGAATAGAGGCTGCTATAGCAGGGGGCATGAAGGCTGTAGGCATAGGTTCGCCTGATGTGTTGACTGAAGCTAATTTGGTAATAAGCGGGTTGGACAAAATGAGTATTGAGCAATTGGATACACTATAATTCTCTTGTCATTGCGAGGAGGAACGACGCGGCAACCTCGTCGCTTGTATATTAAACGCGACGAGGTTGCCACGCTATCGCTCGCAATGACATTTTGTAAAAAATAATGAAAGACTACATAAAAATTGATGAGTGGAAGATAATTGAAGAAGGATTTACCCCCGCTCATAACAAGATATCTGAAAGTATTTTTAGCCTGGGTAATGGCCGGATGGGTCAGCGGGCTAATTTTGAGGAGGCTTATTCCGGCGAAACCCTGCAGGGCAATTATGTAGCCGGCGTTTATTATAACGATAAAACCCGCGTTGGCTGGTGGAAGAACGGCTATCCGGAATATTTCTCGAAAGTATTGAATGCTACCAATTGGGTAGGTATTGATATTTTGATTGATGGCGAACAGCTCGACCTGGCTAAATGCGCGGTAAGCAATTTCCGTCGCGAGTTGAATATGAAGGAAGGTTACCTGAAAAGGAATTTCATAGCTAACAATAATTCAGGCAAGCAGGTTGAGGTAGAAGCTATCCGCTTTTGCAGTTTAGCCGATGACGAAACCGGGGCCATAAAATATACCATCACACCGCTAAATTTTGATGGTGACATAACTGTAACGCCCTTTATCGACGGTGATGTAGTTAACCAGGACGCCAATTACGATGAAAAGTTTTGGGATGAAGTTTCGAAAGGCTGTGATGATAACGACTGCTACATACAAATGCGTACTAAAAAAACAGGTTTTGATGTAGCAACGGGCATGCAATTTAGCGTTTTGCAAAACGGACAAACTGTTGAAACAGCAGGCGAGATCATCCAAAAGGAGAAATACATCGGCGCGAAAATAACGCTGCAGGCACAACAGGGTCAGCCAATAACTGTGCTGAAATATGCAGCTAACCTATCCTCACAAAACCATAAGGTTGAGAACCTGGTGACTAATCTTAAAACCACGTTAGCTCGCGTTAGCAAAAAAGGATTTGATACCATGTTAACCGAGCAAGCCGCTGCATGGGACGAGAAATGGAAACACAACGATATTATTATCGAGGGTGATCCATCGGCACAGCAGGCTATCCGCTTTAATATATTCCAGCTTAACCAAACTTATACAGGTGAGGACGACCGCCTGAACATCGGCCCTAAAGGTTTTACCGGTGAAAAATATGGCGGTGTTACTTATTGGGATACCGAGGCCTATTGTGTGCCATTCTATTTGTCTACCGCAGAACAAAAGGTAACTAAAAACCTGCTGCTTTACCGCTATAAACAGTTAGAGCAGGCTTACCAAAATGCCGCTATGATAGGCTTTGGCAATGGTGCCGCGCTTTACCCAATGGTGAGTATTAACGGTATCGAGTGCCATAACGAGTGGGAGATAACTTTTGAAGAACTGCATCGCAACGGAGCTATTGCCTACGCTATATTTAACTACGTTCGGTATACGGGCGATGCCGATTATTTGGTTGATTACGGACTGGAAGTATTGATCGGTATTGCCCGTTTTTGGGGATACCGGGTTAGCTGGTCGGCCGATAAGGAAAAATATGTGATGCTGGGCATAACCGGGCCAAATGAATACGAAAACAATATCAATAACAACTGGTACACCAATACTTTAGCCACCTGGTGTATGCAATATACCATGGAAGTGATGGAAAAGGTAAAGGCCATGGATACTGATAAATATGCCAAACTCATTGCTAAACTAAACTTTAACGAGGAAAAGGAAATAGGCAAGTTCACGCACATCATCGAGCATATGTACTATCCGTATGATGAGCGTAACCAGGTGTTCTTACAGCAGGACGGTTACCTGGATAAGGAACAAATTCTGGTTAAAGATCTACCTGCATCAGATCGTCCACTCAACCAAAAATGGAGCTGGGACAGAATCCTGCGTTCGTGCTTTATTAAGCAGGCCGATGTTTTGCAGGGTATTTACTTTTTTGAGGACAAGTATGATATAGATACAATCCGTAGAAATTTTGATTTTTACGAGCCGCGCACCGTGCATGAATCATCACTATCACCATGTTTGCATGCAATTTTAGCCGCCAAATTAGGCGATGAAGCCCGCGCTTATGAGTTTTATCTGCGCACCGCGCGTTTAGACCTGGATGATTATAACAATGATACGGAAGATGGTTGCCACATTACCTCAATGGCGGGTACCTGGATGGCGGTGGTTGAAGGCTTCGGCGGTATGCGTATGCGTGATGAAAAACTTTCATTCAAGCCATTTTTGCCGGGTAAGTGGTCTTCATTTTCATTTCACGTTGGTTTCAGGGGCAGTCTACTGAATGTTAAGGTGAGCAAAGAACAAATAGCTATAAAAAACCTTTCTGATATTGAAACTACGGTGCTGGTGCACGATGAAACATATCTTGTAAAAGCTAATAGCGAAATACTAATATAAAAAATGTAGCTACCCTCTTTCCGCCGCAGGCGAAGAGAGGGTGATCGAGCGAAGCAACGACCGGGTGAGTTAACGGAGCGCGTCGAAGTTCCGCGTTAGGGATGGCAGCGGATACCGGCCTGTGATTAAGGCCTGTGTAGTATGAGCGTACAGCCCGGCCCGCTGGACAGCGGCAACGCCCTAATAAACATATTAACAAATACCAAATGGATCCAAAATCACACAAACTCATCATATACCAGCTATTGCCGCGCTTGTTCGGCAATACCAATACTACCAATAAATTCTACGGATCGATAGAAGAGAACGGTTGCGGTAAACTGAACGATATTAACGATACCGCCCTCGCCGAAATAAAGAAACTAAGTGTTACCCACGTTTTTTATTGTGGGGTAATAGAGCACGCTACCATGACCGGCTACACCAAATTCGGCATTAAACTGGATGATCCGGATGTGGTAAAGGGCAGGGCAGGGTCACCATATGCGGTGAAGGATTATTATGATATCGACCCCGATCTGGCGGTTGATGTAAATAACCGCATAGGCGAGTTTGAGGAACTAATTAAGCGCACACACGCTAATGGTTTAAAGGTGATCATCGATTTTATACCTAACCACGTTGCCCGTACCTATGCGTCGGATGCCAAGCCGGAGGGTGTGCGGGATATCGGTCAGGATGATGATAATACCCAAAACTTTAGTCCGAAGAATGATTTTTATTATGTCAGCGGGCAATCATTCGTAGTGCCACAGGGGTATAATCCGGGAGGGGATGGTTTTACCAGTCCGCTAAAGGATGGCAAGTTTGATGAAAATCCTGCCAAGGTAACAGGTAATGCCTTTACAGCCACACCATCTATTAATGATTGGTTTGAAACCGTAAAGCTCAACTATGGGCTCGATTGCCTTAACAACTACACGCCGCATTACGATCCCATACCGCCGTTATGGTATAAGTTATATGATATCCTGGATTACTGGAGCAAAAAAGGAGTAGATGGTTTCCGCTGTGATATGATAGAATATGTGCAGGTTGAATTTTGGGGCTGGCTGATCCCGAAATTAAAAGAAGCACATCCCGATCTGATATTTATTGGCGAGGCCTATCATTATAGCCTGTACAACAAGTATATTTTCGATGGTAGATTTGATTACCTGTACGATAAAACGGGACTTTATGATGCTGTAAAAAAACTTACCCGCAGCGAGTGGGGGGCATCCACATGGGGCATCAATAATGTTTGGAACAACGAAACCAAAGGCATTGATGAACACATGCTCCGCTTTATGGAAAATCATGATGAGGAGCGCATCGCGCATAATGTTTTTGCGGGTAATCCATGGCTGGCTGTACCGGGTATGATAGTTACCGTTACGCTGAACACCGGCCCGGTGATGATCTACTCGGGGCAGGAAATTGGCGAGCCGGGCAATGGCTCCATGGGTTTCGGCGGCGATTCACGTACCAGCATATTTGATTATTGCGGCGTGCCCGAGCATCAAAAATGGCTCAATAACGGCAAATTTGATGGAGGGCAGTTATCCATAGAACAAAAAAACCTGCGCGATTTTTATCATACGCTATTAAACATAGCCATTGATAATGAAGCCATACATTCCGGTGAATTTTATGAGCTGATGGTGGCTAATCAGCACCAGCAAGGCTTTAACCAGGGCCTGTATATTTATGTGCGTTATACCGATAAGCAACGTATTTTGATAATAGCCAATTTTAACCGGAATGAGAACAACATCCGAGTAGTATTGCCAAACGACCTGCTAACCAAATTCAATTTACATGGAGATGTTGAGTTTACAGATTTATTAAAAGGTGTAAAATATAATACAAATGATATATTAGCAGGACTAAATATTACAGTCCACGCTACAAGCGGTGTAATATTGGAGTTTTAGTTGTCTGAACCTGAATTTTTGGAATTAAAGAATTATCGAACTTTCTAATTGAAAAGAGTATTCGTATATAATTCTATAAATTCTTTAATTCCAAAAATTCAGGTTCGGACAATGCCAATAAACCAATTAGACTATTGAAATTGATTATGAGTACAAGAAAGATCGTTCCGAAACCGAAGCTGGATTTTTGGCAGATATGGAACATGAGCTTTGGGTTTTTGGGGATCCAGTTTGGTTTTGCGCTGCAAACAGGTTATGCCAGCCGCATACTGGTAACCTTTGGTGCTGATGTAGGCAACATCTCCCTGTTTTGGCTTGCTGCTCCGCTTACCGGGATGATCATTCAACCTATAATTGGTCATTATAGCGACCGTACCTGGAACCGTTTGGGCCGCCGCCGCCCTTATTTCTTAACGGGAGCATTACTTTCAGGCATTGCATTATGCTTTTTACCAAACTCATCAGGCTTGGCGTTTCTTATCCCGCCGATATTTGTAGGCGCGGGCATGTTAATGCTGATGGATGCTTCGTTTAACGTAGCTATGGAGCCGTTCAGGGCTTTGGTGGCCGATAATTTGCCTGATAGTCAGCATAATGTGGGCTTCTCATTACAAACCTGCTTAATAGGAGTAGGAGCCATCATCGGTTCAGCACTGCCATCTGTATTGGTGGATTGGTTTCATGTGCCATCGGTAGCGGCAAAAGGTATCGTACCCGACAATTTATTATACTCTTTCTACATCGGCGGGATCGTTCTCATAGGGTGTATTTTGTGGACGGTGATCAAAACCAAGGAATACCCGCCCGAAATTTACGCCACATTTCACGAAGAAGATCTGGAGATCTCCACCAAAAAAAGCGGCTTATCTGAGTTCTTTTATGACCTGGCGCACATGCCAAAAACCATGAAGCAATTAGGCGTGGTGCAGTTTTTCTCGTGGTTCGCGCTTTTCTCCATGTGGGTATTCACCTCTGCCGCCATTGCCGATCACGTTTACCATATCCCTGTAGGCGATACCTCATCAAAAGCGTTTAATGATTCGGGCAACTGGGTAGGTAATATGTTTGGTGTTTACAACGCGGTATCGGCAATATACGCGCTTTCCTTACCATGGATAGTTAAACGCATCAACCGCAAACGTACTCATGCTTTTTCGCTGGTAATGGGCGGTATCGGCTTAATATCTATCTTTTTCATTCAAAATCATTACCTGTTATTGCTGCCAATGGTAGGTATTGGCCTGGCCTGGGGTAGTATACTGGCCATGCCTTATGCCATATTATCAAGCTCTATACCAGCCAAAAAGATTGGTATTTATATGGGCCTGTTTAACTTCTTTATCACGTTCCCACAAATTGTTAATAGTTTAACCGGTAGTTTAATTGTTAAGTATTTGTTTAACAGTCAGGCTATATATGGGCTGGTTATGGCAGGTGTATTTATGTTCCTGGCGGCTATAGCAGTACTGTTTGTTGATGATAACGAAAAGGATAGCGAGAAGATACAAATTATTGAAACCGGGTTGGAGCCGGGGGCGAAACTGTAGCATAGGCCTCACCCCAACCCTCTCCAAACGAGAGGGAGCTATGCATCTTTTTTTAGTCCTCTCCTTTTGGAGAGGATTTAGGTGAGATTGAACAATTGAACTAAACTAAATCGAAAAACTGGCATAATTATAGGGCTATATTAAAGCAGATTATTTATATTGCGTATAGGATATTGACGCATGCGCACATTATTAACGACTAATTAATTTTAATGGAAGATAAGATACTAAATACGGAGCTGTTAATCAATAAATTACTTGAGGAGGAAGAGGAGTTTCACCACGTAAATAACCCCGCGGCTGATATTAAGCCGGTTATAAAAAAGTATCTTGGTGTTCCCAATCATGCGGAACAATTGGGAAATAAAATCTACTTTACTGATGGCGATGCCAAAGTTGAGGTAGTAGTGGTTACCGATGAAATTATCCGGGTAAGATTAGCCCCCCACGGCGTGTTTTTAGAAGAATTTTCCTACGCTGTGCCTAAACTGGTACACAAGGATGCCTCATTCATTTTGCTGGAGAACGAATTAGAATTTATTGTTTCATCACGTGTGGTAAACTGCCACATCCGCAAAAAAGACTTTTTTATATCCTTTTCTGATAAAAAGAACCATGTTACCAGTGCTGATGCTGTTCCGATGCACTGGGAGGAGAACGTGAAATTTGGCGGTTATTATGTGTTCTGCACGAAAGTATGTGAGCCTGAGGAAAGCTTTTTCGGGCTTGGCGATAAGCCAACAGAGCTTAACCTGCGCGGTAAACGTTTAAAAAATTGGAATACCGATGCTTATTCATTCGCCTGGAACCAGGATCCGCTTTACCGCAGCATTCCTTTCTATATCAGCCTGAATGAAGATATAGCTCACGGCATTTTCTTTGATAATACTTTTAAGGCCCAGTTTGATTTTGGTGCCGAAGATAAAACCAAAACCAGTTTTTGGGCTGATGGCGGTGAATTGCAATATTACTATATCCACGGCCCGCATATGATGGACGTGGTAAAAAGCTACCATATTTTAACAGGAACACACCCAATGCCGCCACTGTGGGCATTAGGTTACCACCAATGCCGCTGGAGCTATTATCCGGAGGCGAAGGTTAGGAAAATAACCAAAGGTTTCCGTGAGAATAAGATCCCTTGTGATGGTATTTACCTCGATATAGATTATATGGATGGTTACCGCTGCTTTACCTGGAACCGAAAATATTTTCCTGATCCTAAAAAAATGATCAGCGAATTAGCTGCCGACGGTTTTAAAACGGTGGTAATTATTGATCCGGGCATTCGTGTGGATGATAATTATTCGGTGTTTAAGGAGGGCAAAGCAAACAGGTATTTCTGCCGCCGCAGCGATGACTATTTTATGGAGGGCCACGTATGGCCGGGCCGATGTCAGTTCCCTGATTTTACAAATCCTGAGGTACGTACCTGGTGGGGTGGTTTATTTGATGAGCTGGTAGAAATGGGCGTTGCCGGTGTTTGGAACGATATGAATGAGCCGGCCGTTTTTGGTGCAGGTACTTTCCCTGATGATGTGCGCCACCAGTATGATGGTTTCCGCGGATCGCACCGTAAAGCACATAATGTTTATGGTATGCAAATGGTACGCGCTACTTATGAAGGTTTGCGCACCATTATGAAAAATAAACGCCCTTTTACCATTACAAGGGCAGGCTACTCGGGCGTACAACGCTACTCATCTGTGTGGACGGGTGATAACGTGGCTTCGTGGGAGCATTTACAATTGGGTAATATCCAATGTCAGCGTTTGTCGGTATCGGGCATCCCTTTCTGCGGTACTGATATAGGTGGTTTTAGCGGCGAACCGGATGGTGAATTATTTACCCGCTGGATACAGATGGGAACTTTCTCGCCATTTATGCGGGCGCATTCTGCCGGTGATACCAAGGAGCGCGAGCCATGGAGTTTTGGTGAGCCGTATACTGCCATCAACCGCAAGTTTATTGAGTTGCGCTACAGATTAATCCCTTATTTATACTCAACTTTCTGGGAGCATCATCGTTATGGTTTCCCGATTTTAAGGCCGATAGTGATGCAGGAGCAGGATGTGCTGATGAATCACTTCCGCCAGGATGAGTTTACCTATGGCGATAAAATACTGATATGCCCGGTTATGCAGCCAGGCCAAACCAGCAGAAATGTATACTTGCCAAAAGGCAAATGGTATAATTTCTGGACAAATGAAATGGTTGACGGCGGACAGGAAGTAACGGTGCCTACACCCCTGGAAACTATCCCGATCTTCATTAAAGCAGGTTCAATTATACCTGAAAACCCGGTAATGCAATACATTGGCGAAAAGGAAATTGAAGAAGTAAAACTGAATGTTTATTACAGCGATTACGAGGCCAACTCGTTCCTGTTTGAAGATTACGGCGAGACTTTTGCCTATGAGCAGGATATTTACCTGGAGAAAAAGTTTGTGGTAAAGGGCGATGCCAAAACATTAACCATACAACAAAGCATGGAGGGTTTATACACGCCAAGGTACGAGGGTTATCATTTTAACCTGTTAGGTCTGCCTTTTAAACCAAGCAAAATTGTTGCCGATGGTAAAGAGGTTACTAATTTTACAACAGGTAAGGACAAGATCACAGAGTTTAAGTTTAGTAAGAATTTTAAGCATATAGAGATTTATAAGTAGGTAACTACGAGCATTCTCACCAAGCGTCATTGCGAGGCACGAAGCAATCTCTACGTAAGCAGGTCGACTTTTATATTCGCTCTGTATAGTTTAGAGATTGCTTCGTACCTCGCAATGACGCTTAGTAAAGAAATTGGAGCTTCACCCTCTTTGCGGTTTTACCGCAGAGAGGGTCGACAAGCGTAGTGAAGTCGGGGTGAGTTAAACGGAGCGCGTTGAAGTTCCGCGTTAGGGATGGCAACGGATACCGGCCAGTTCGCGGGCCTTAGTGCGGCCGTGATTAAGGCCTGTGCAGTATGAGTGAACAGCCCGGCCGAAGGAAACGCCCAAACATTAAGCAATATTTTTCTTTAATTTATACCCAAAAAATAAGCTTACATTTAATACCAATATAAAACCAATTATATATTAACACTGTAATTTAATGGCCAATAATAGGGTTGTTTAAACTGACATCAGAAAGTATTAAAAACAGCGAATATTAAAAGTATATTTAGCAGCGGCGGCTGTGTGAACCGGTGATGTGGATTAATGACCGCGCATGAATGGATTCTTAAAAAGCACAAGCATGTTTCTGTTTTTGTGATAAAATTTCAATTCGATGGAGATTTAAAACACTTAACAGCACATATATTGTTATAGAGCATATAAAGGGAAGCCGCCATTAATATTGCGATTCCCGAAATAATAGACACAATGGCTAAAAAGAAAGTTGACCCCGAAACACCCGAACCAGCTAAAAAACCAACAGTAAAAAAAGCTGCTACCAAAAAAACTGCCCCTGCTGCTGAAGCCGAAGCAAAACCTGCTAAAGCGATAAAAAGTTCGCCGGCAAAGAAAGCTGCGCCCGCTCCTGATGCCGAAGCAAAACCGGCTAAGGCTGTAAAAAAGACTTCGCCTGCAAAAACAACAGTTACGGTTGTTGAAGAAATAACGGTGAATAGTGTTGAACCTTACAGTCGCTTTACTGATTTTGATATCGGTTTATTTAAATCGGGCAAGCATTATAAACTGTATGAAAAGTTTGGCGCTCATGTAGTTGAACATAAAGGAGTTGTAGGTACTTACTTTTCTGTTTGGGCACCCAATGCGCAATATGTTTCGGTTGTAGGTAATTTTAATGGCTGGAACCGTGGTTCGCACGCGTTAAATTCCCGCTGGGATGCATCAGGTATTTGGGAAGGCTTTATACCAAATGTTGGCGTTGGCGAAACTTATAAGTATTATATAAAATCAACAAGTGGCGAAGATCTTGAAAAGAGTGATCCGTTCGCTTTACGCTGGGAGCTACCACCGCATACCGCCTCAATTGTAGTTGATACCTATTACGAATGGCGCGATAAAGAGTGGATGCATAAGCGTTATGAGCATAACGCGCTCGATAAGCCGTATTCTGTTTACGAAATGCATGTTGGCTCGTGGGCTCGTAATGTGGAGAGTCCGGACGAGTTTTTAACTTACCGTCAGCTGGCTGCTAAACTGGTGCCTTACATACAAGAAATGGGCTTTACCCACGTAGAGTTTATGCCGATAATGGAGCACCCGTATTACCCAAGCTGGGGTTACCAGATCAGCGGGTTCTACGCGGCTTCATCACGCTATGGTTCGCCGCAGGACCTGATGTATTTGATAGAAGAACTGCATCAGGCCGATATCGGCGTGATACTGGATTGGGTGCCGTCACATTTCCCGGGTGATAAACATGCGTTATACAATTTTGATGGTACGCACTTATATGAGCACGCCGATGAGCGGAAAGGTTTTCATCCCGACTGGAAATCATACATATTTAATTATGGCCGTAATGAAGTACGTGCGTTCCTGATCAGTAATGCGCTGTTCTGGCTCGACCGTTACCACGTGGATGGCTTGCGTGTGGATGCAGTGGCATCCATGCTTTACCTCGATTACTCGCGCAAAGCAGGGGAGTGGGAACCCAATATTTATGGTGGAAACGAGAACCTGGAAGCAGTATCATTTCTGAAAGAATTTAATGAGGCGGTTTACAGTCATTTCCCAGATACGCAAACTATTGCAGAGGAATCTACCTCGTTCACGGGTGTTAGTCGACCGGTTTATTTGGGTGGTTTAGGCTTTGGCATGAAATGGATGATGGGCTGGATGCATGATACCATCAAATATTTTGCTGAGGATCCGATCAACCGTAAATATCACCACAACCAGATTACCTTCAGCTTGATATATGCCTTTACCGAAAACTTTATGCTGCCTTTTTCGCATGATGAGGTAGTATACGGCAAAGGATCAATGCTGCGCAAGATGCCGGGCGATGAGTGGCAGCAATTTGCCAACCTGCGCCTGTGCTATAGCTATATGTTTACCCACCCCGGAGCGAAATTGCTATTTATGGGTGGCGAATTTGGGCAGGGCTCGGAGTGGAACTTTGAAAAATCGTTAGAATGGTATGTGCTGGAATATCCTAACCATAATGGTATAAAAGAAACCGTTAAAGCATTAAATAAACTGTACAGATCAGAACCGGCATTGTATGAAAAAGCATTTGAGGGTTCAGGCTTTGAATGGATAGACGGCGGTAATGCCAATGATTCGATATTGATATACGTTCGCAAGGGCTATGAAAGCGTAAACGACCTGGTTATTGTATTGAATATGACCCCGGTTGTACGTTATGATTTCCGTGTTGGTGTGCCTGACAGCGGCCAATGGAAAGAGGTGTTTAACTCTGATGCTGAAAACTTATGGGGTACCGGCATTATTAATTATGATGCAGTAACATCAGAAAAAGTAAACTGGCATGGTAGGGAAGATTCTATTAATGTAACTATACCACCGTTGGGTGCTTCGGTATTTAAGCGGGTTGGGTAAGAAATACCATATTCATCATGTCATTGCGAGCGATAGCGTGGCAATCTCATCGCTTGCATATTGAATGCGACGAGGTTGCTTCGTCGTTCCTCCTCGCAATGACATGTTGTTTTAACGATATTGGTTTCTACACTGGTTTCAGTCTGTGACTGAAACCCCGGATCACGACAGTTTGCAACTGTCAAAAAAAAGAAATATAATGAGCAAGAAATTCTTCTATTTATACCTGATCGGTGGCATTATAGCGTTGATATTGCTGGTGAAGGATATCATAACCACTTACCCGGCAATGATAAGTGCGAGGGATATTGCTTTTGATATTATACCTGCAGGCTTGCTATTTTACCTTGCCTTTAAAACCTACCAGGAAAAAAATGACCAGGAACTACGGTAGTGAGCTAAAAGCAGAAAGGCGAAAGCTTAAAGATCGTAATAAGCACCTTTAAGCTTTCGCCTTTTACCTTTCAGCTTGAATAATTAACGTATCCACAACCTATCCAGCAAAAAGAAAACCGCGAACACCACGCTGGCAATGCCATTGGTTGTCATGAACGCAAAGTTAACCCGGCTCAGGTCGTTAGGCTTAACAAGCAGGTGCTGATAGATCAGCATAGAGCAAAAGAATGCAATACCGATATAATAGGGGATACCAACATGAGTAAAGAACACCGGCATAATCACAAATATAGCCGACAACACATGTAAAAAGGTAGATAACCTCAGCGCATTTACCTTACCCAAATAGGCTGGAATAGAGTGTAATTGTTCATGCTGATCAAAATCAATATCCTGTAAAGCGTAAATAATATCAAAACCGCTCACCCAGCATAATACAGATAGGGAAAAGAAAAGAGGCGTAATTGCGAAGCTCCCGGTAATTACCAAATACGCGCCGATAGGAGCTAAAGACAATCCCAGCCCTAAAACTAAATGGCATAAAGCTGTAAAACGCTTAGTCGCGCTATAGCCTAATACCACAAACAAAGCCACCGGCGACAGGAAAAAGCAAAGCGGATTTATAAACCAGGTAGTGCCAATAAAAAGCAGGCAATTCGTAATAGTAAAAGTAAGCGCCGCCGCCGGACTGATCCTGCCCGATGGTATATCACGCTGCTTGGTCCGCGGGTTTTTAGCGTCGATATTCCTATCCAGGTAACGGTTAAATGCCATAGCCGAGTTGCGGGCAAATACCATACACAGTATCATCAGCACCAGTTTCAGCCAATCAAACTTATGTTCAGTAGTAGTAACCGCCAAAAAAAAGCCAATAAAGGCAAACGGCATAGCAAAAATGGTATGGGTGAAGGTTACTAATGATAGATATTTTTTCATTTTGTTGTAAAATAGTTCCCCTCTTGAGAGGGGTTAGGGGTGTGTTATGCGTTGTTCTCGAATGTTAGGATATGTGTTTCAATCGTCCTCAAAACGTTAGGTATATCTTTTTTAATTTCCTGTTCGGTAAATCTTATGATAGTTAAATTATAAGCTTCCAATTCCTTTTCCCGTAACAAATCTAATTCATAAGTTTCAATATGGTTATGATAGCTTCCATCTATTTCTATAACTAATTCTAATTCATAACAATACAGGTCTACTATATAATTTAGGAGCGGTTTTTGTCTGTGAAAATCGTAACCATGAAATTGTTTATTCTTAATTTCTTTCCATAACAGTGTTTCGCCCAATGTGCTTTCATTCCTTAGCTTACGTGCTAATTGTTTGAGATTAGAGTTATAGGGGATAATTTTGCGCGGCATACTTTTCTGTCGTATAACACACCCCTAACCCCTCTCAAGAGGGGAACCGAAAGTTGTCGGCACCACAAACGCCTGGTTTATTCCTCCAATAAACCCTAAAATCTCATCCCTGCCATCATGTGTTTCTGATGATGTTTTAAAAATATCAGGCACTTCATCAAAAGTATCTAACAGCGCTTTTTTAAATTTGGCTACGTTCTGATCTGTTTTTACTGATGATTGCTTATCAGCTTTGGTAAATACCAGTACAAAGGGCAGGCCTTTTTCGCCAAGCCAGTTGCAAAACTCCAGGTCGTTTTTTTGCGGCTCAAGGCGGCTATCGATCAGTGCCATTACGCACTGCAGGCTCTCGCGCTTATCCAGGTAAGTATGGATGAACTTATCCCAATCCGCTTTTTTGCTTTTTGAGGCGCGTGCATAACCATAACCGGGCAAATCCACAATGTACCAGCTGTCATTGATCAAAAAGTGATTGATCAGCTGTGTTTTACCTGGCGTTTGCGAGGTTTTTGCCAACCCTTTTTTAGCGGTAAGCATATTAATAAGGGACGACTTCCCCACGTTCGACCGGCCGATAAAAGCATACTCTGGCTTTACCGGTGGCGGCAGTTTGGAAATTTGGGTGTTGCTGCAAATAAATTCGGCAGATTTTACAATCATTGTACAAAGATAGTTATTATGTTCATTGGTTCAGTAGTTCACTGGTTCATTGGTGCAGGGTCGCAGATGTTTGGTGATGATAACCGCCATAAAAGACCAATGAACTAATGAGTCAGTGAACTAATGAACCATAATGATTATCATAATTCAGTAAGCATTTGAACACGATGCAAATTTAAACGATAGTATTGTTAAATTTGTATGTTTAAACATTTATTATTCACATTCCCCAAATATGGGACACTTGAGAAGGTAAATGAGAATTGACAAAAAAATCATTGCCGCCCCTATTTAAGCGGCGGAACAATATTAATAAACAGATCTGGCTTTAGCCAGATACTATAAAATACAGTAAAAAATATCTATCATGGAAGATTATAAAATTCCTGCTCAAACCCGCATTGGTCACGTGCATTTAAAGGTTAGCGATCTGCAAAAGTCGCTTGATTTTTATTCCGGGCTGCTTGGTTTCGAAAAAATGGCAGCTTACGGCGATCAGGCCGCGTTCATATCAGCAGGCGGTTATCACCACCATATCGGCTTAAATACCTGGCATAGCAAAGGTGCGTCACCGGCACCTGAATATGCGCCCGGCTTATATCATACAGCTATATTATATCCTGAAAGAAAAGATCTTGCACAAATATTGCAAAGATTGATCGATGCTGAATATCCTATCACAGGAGCGTCAGATCACGGCGTATCCGAAGCTATATACCTGGATGACCCCGACGGGAATGGTGTTGAATTGTACTGGGATCGCCCAAAAGAGGAATGGCCGTTTGGCCCGAATGGCGAGCTAACCATGTATACCAGAGCCCTTGATGTAAGAGGATTATTAAAACTGAACGAAAATAATTAGCGTTATTAAGCTATAAGAAGAACATCAGGCTAATCCTTAAATCCGTTTAATCATGGTTCAGAATGTTTATCTTTGCCCCATTCTATGAGCGAAACTATAACCCCGTACCAGGATAAGGATGCCACCAAAAAAGCGCAGGTGGCCGATATGTTCAATAATATATCTAAAACTTACGATTTTCTGAACCATTTTTTATCGTTGGGTATTGATATCATCTGGCGCAAAAAAGCCATCAACGAGTTGAAGAAGGATCAGCCGAAGCTGATACTGGATGTGGCAACCGGTACCGGCGATTTTGCTTTTGAGGCCTTAACCATCCTCAAAACCGAAAAAATTATCGGGGTTGATATTTCGCAGGGCATGCTGGATATCGCGCAGCAAAAAATAGATAAACGCCAGCTCGGCGATAAATTTGAAATAAAACTGGGCGACTCGGAGAAACTGCCATTTGAGGCCAGTGAGTTTGACGCTGTTACGGTAGCCTTCGGCGTGCGCAATTTCGAGAACCTTGAAGTTGGTTTGGCCGATATCCACCGTGTGTTAAAAAGTGGAGGTAAGGCGGTTATTTTAGAGTTTTCAAAACCGAAAGCTTTCCCTATAAAGCAGCTATATAATTTCTATTTTGCTTATATTACACCCGGCATAGGCAAAATATTTTCGAAGGATGCGCGGGCATACAGCTATTTACCAGAATCGGTAGCAGCTTTCCCCGACGGAGAAAAATTTATTGGCCTGATGCATAAAGCAGGATTTAAGCATACCAAACACCGGCCTTTAACGTTTGGTATCTGTTCAATTTACACAGGCGTTAAATGATTAAAAAACGGTACTTAACCCTTATTATACTACTGTTTTGCAGTAATTTGTTATTTGCCCAGGACCCGCAACCCCCGAGCCCTTTTGCATGGGGTGGTGGTGCTGATCAACAGGATCTTAGCTTTGGTTTTTCTTTCTCATACGTAAATACTTATTTCAAAATTCAAAAAAATCCTAATTGGCGTAGCCCATTTTTGGATAAGGAAAATGGCAACGCACCTGTTACCAGTGATCTCAATAGTTTAAGTTCGCCAAATTCGCCGGGCTTTGCTGTAGGGTTTTTAACGCGTTATCGCATCACCGAACATTTGGAAGCCCGTATCACCCCATCATTGGTTTTTGCCGACCGTGAGCTTAGTTATGTTTATGCTAATCCCAACGATGATGTTACAAAATCGGTAAATGCAACCACTGTTGATTTTCCTTTGTTGTTAAAATTGAAGTCGGACAGGTTGGGTAATTTCAGGGCTTATCTAATAGGCGGTGTAAAGTATTCTTACGCCATAGGTGCTAATAAAAGTGATGCTGATGCAGCATTGCTCGATAAAACAGTTAAAAACGTTTCGGGCTATAGCTCATACGAGGCAGGTGTGGGTTGCGATATTTATTTCGAATATTTTAAACTTTCGCCCGAGATCAAGCTCTCTAACTCCATTGGAAATGTACTGGTTTCCGAAAATCAACCCTTCTCAGCGCCTATCAGCAAATTGTCATTACATACAGTAATGTTTAGCCTGATATTCGAATAGTGTTTAAAAAAAACTAATTTCGCAGCTAATAGTTATTATACTATGGCTAAAATTGCATTAATTACCGGGGCAACTTCCGGCATCGGAGAAGCTACCGCTCATCTATTCGCCCGCGAAGGGTATAATCTTGTATTAACGGGCCGCAGGCTTGATAGGTTGGATAAACTGGCCGGCCAGCTTAATAAAAAGCATAATATCGAAGTAGCGGTATCATCATTTGATGTGCGCGACCGTGCGCAGGTGATCGAAAACCTGGAGGCTTTACCCGCTAAATGGAGAAAGATAAATGTGCTGATAAATAACGCAGGACTAAGCCAGGGCCTCGACCCGATTGACAAGGGTGACCTTGATGATTGGGATACCATGATTGATACCAACGTTAAAGGCTTGCTGTACGTAACAAAGATCGTATCAAACTGGATGATAGCTAATGGTAATGGCCACATCGTAAACCTGGGCTCAATTGCCGGGATTGATGTTTACACCAATGGCAACGTATACTGTGCCACTAAACACGCGGTTGACGCGCTTAATAAAGGTATGCGCCTTGATCTTTTGCCGCATGGCATAAAGGTAACAGCCATACACCCGGGAGCTGTGGAAACAGAGTTTTCGAACGTTAGGTTTAAGGGCGATGATGCCCGGGCCAAAAAAGTTTATGATGGCTTTGATCCGCTTGTGGCTGAAGATGTTGCCGAAACCATCTGGTTTGCAGTATCGCGCCCAAAACATGTAAACATAAACGAGCTGGTTGTAATGCCAACAGCGCAGGCAAACGGCTCTACTATATTTAGAAAGTAATAAAATGTGCAGATGTGTGAATGTGCAGATGTGCAAATGGTAACTTCGCTCATTCACTAAATAATAATGTGCAGATGTGCAAATTACAGATGTGCAGATGATAAAATTAAATAAATCCGAAATCGAATATTCGAAATCCAAAATAAAGAAATGTCACTAACTACACAAATAGACCAGGATATTAAACAGGCCATGCTGGCAAAGCAGGCCGACAGGCTGCGCGGATTGCGTGCCATAAAATCAGCATTATTACTGGCCCGTACCGAAAAAGGCGCTGCCGAAGAGGTAACACCTGAAGCCGAAACCAAAGTATTGCAAAAGCTCGTAAAACAGCGTAAGGAGTCGGCCGAGATCTATAAAACGCAAAACCGCGACGATCTTTACCAGGTTGAGATAGAGGAGCTGGAAGTAATTGAGGCTTATTTGCCAAAACAAATGAGCTATGATGAAGTTGAAGCTTATTTAAAAGAGGTGATATCCCGAGTAGGTGCAACCTCAGTTAAAGATATGGGCAAAGTTATGGGCACGGCAAATAAAGAGCTTGCCGGCAAAGCCGATGGCAGAACAATATCAGAGGTTGTGAAGCAATTGTTAGGGTAATTTGGTTGATTAGGTGAGTTGTTGATTAAGTTAAATAAGTTTTAACCCAGTCGACCAAGCAGAACAATGAAAGCTTAATCAATTAAAAACAATAATAAAACTTGTAACTCGACCGCAATAAACTATTTTTATACCGGATAGCCGGAATTGAACCAAATAACAAACTGGTTCTGGTTATCAACTAAATATTAAAATATCTATATGGATTTCGTGCTTAAAGAGCAAAACGGGTTTAGTTATATCGATGAGGGCGAAGGTGAGGTGTTGTTGTTGCTGCATGGCTTGATGGGCGCATTAAGTAATTGGGATGAAACTGTAAACTATTTTAAACCAAATTACCGGGTTATTATACCTATGCTGCCAATTTATGACCTGCCGTTGCTAACCACAGGTGTTAAATCTGTATCAAAGTTTGTACATAAATTTGTAAAGTATAAAAAGCTAAAGGATTTCACTATTATTGGTAATTCATTAGGCGGGCACGTAGGTTTAATATACGTTTTGGCGCATCCTGGTTTTGCAAAGGCCATGGTGCTAACCGGCAGTTCCGGCTTATATGAAAACGCTTTTGGTGGTACTTTCCCAAGGCGCGAAAGCTATGATTTTGTGAAGGAAAAGGTAGAATTTACCTTTTACGATCCAAAAACAGCAACAAAAGAACTGGTTGACGATGTTTTCAAGACAATAAACGACCGTCACCGCGTTGTTAGGATATTAGCTATGGCAAGGTCGGCTATTCGTCATAATATGAAGAACGACCTCCATAAGATACATATACCCGTAGGTTTAATATGGGGAAGGGATGATAAGGTTACACCACCTGAAGTTGCTGTTGAATTTCATGAGATGTTGCCAAAGTCGGACCTTACATGGATAGATAAATGTGGCCACGCACCAATGATGGAGCAGCCGGCTGAGTTTAATGAGGCCCTGAAGGAGTTTTTAAACAAACAAAATATATAAAGATGCTTGCAGTTGAGCTGATTGCCGATGAAATTACACCCGTTCACACCTCTGATACTGTGCAGAAGGTGGTTGACCGTATGGTGGAGTTTCGTGTAAGGCATTTGCCAATTGTAAACGAGGATCAGTTCCTGGGCTTACTTGCCGAGGATGATCTGGTTAATGTAACAGATAACCAAACACAAGTTGGCGCGCTGGCATTATCGCTGGTAAACCCATATGTAAGGGAAGATCAGCATATATATGATGTTATCCGTTTGTTTTATGAGCGAAAGCTTACCGTAGTGCCCGTGCTTGATATTAAGAGTAATTATTTAGGGCTGATATCCATCAACGCCATGAATGAGTATTTCGCAAGGCTTACATCAGTTTCGCAGCCGGGCGGCATTATTGTACTGGAGATCAACAACAAAAACAATTCGCTGGCGCACATGTCGCAAATTGTGGAGTCTGATAACGCCCAGATCCTGAGCTCTTATATTTACGCTTATCCCGATTCAACCCGTGTGGAAGTAACCCTAAAAGTTAATAAACAAGATATATCAGCTATTATAGCAACATTTTTGCGCTACGAGTATGATATTAAAGCAACCTTTAACCATACCGGCGATAACGACAATTCAAAAGATCGTTATGATTCATTAATGAATTACTTAAATTTATAAAAAGTTCATTTGTTCACTGGTTCATTAATTCATATTGTAAATAGTTCAATATCCAATATCAATTTAAACTATCTGCAACATGCAAGTACTAATGAACTAATGAACCAGTGAACTAATGAACTAACAAATGAGAATAGCAATCTACGGCAGGCCATTTAATTTAGATGTATTACCATACGTTCAGGAAGTATTTGATAACCTGTCGCAACACGGGGTGGAAATTTATGTATACCACCAGCTCAGCGATTATTTAGCCGATAAAATAAAAATAGTAACCTACAATGTTTTAGGGCCCGATGTTAAGATAAAAGGCTTCATTGATCTTTTTATTACTCTTGGAGGGGATGGCACTTTGCTGGATATGGTGTGTGTTATCCGAAACACAGGTGTGCCGGTGATAGGCATAAATTTTGGCAGGCTGGGCTTTTTGGCCACCATTAATAAGAGTGATATAGCCGCCGCCATATATGCGGTGGTAAATAAAGATTATAGCCTGGATAGCCGCGACCTCATCAGCATAAGCTCTGAGAACGAGGTTTTTGGCGATGATAATTTTGCCCTCAATGATATCACCATCCATAAACGCGATGATGCAGCCATGATCATTACCCGGGTGTACATGAATAATGAGTTTTTAAATGCTTACTGGGGCGATGGCATAATTATATCAACACCAACGGGGTCAACAGCATATTCATTAAGTTGCGGCGGGCCAATTATTTTCCCGCAGTCGAACAGTTTGGTATTAACCCCGGTATCTCCTCATAACCTTAATGTTAGGCCGGTTGTATTGCCCGATAGCAGCACCATAACTTTTGAAGTAGAGAGCCGCAGCAGCAATTACCTGGTATCATGCGATTCGCGTACGGCTACAATTGATAAAACCATGCGTTTTAGTGTGCAAAAAGCAGGTTTTCAGCTAAATTTAGTACGTTTAAGTAATGAAAGTTACTTATCAACGTTAAGGAACAAATTATTATGGGGACTTGACGTTCGCAATTATTAAATTTAATTAATGCCAAAATTTGCAATAGCTATACTTTTAATCCTTTCGTCACTTAGTTTAAAGGCACAAACCTGGGAACTCGGCGGAGCTGTAGGCGCATCAGGCTATATGGGCGATCTTAATCCTAATAATCCGCTTAAGTTTAGTGGGGTAGCCCTTAGCGGCTTTGTACAGCGCAATTTTAACGGTTATTTATCGGCAAAATTAAACTATACCTACGGGCAGATAGCTGGGGCCGATAGTACTTCATCAAACCAGCAATTCCGCAATCGTAATTTGAGTTTCAAAACCCAGTTGCAGGAACTAAGCCTGATAGGGGAGTTTAATTTTATGGAATACATACCCGATGTGAGCAATAACAGGTTTACCCCATTTATTTATTTAGGCATTGGTATTGTAAACTATAACCCGCAGGCCACATACATGGGGCAAACCTATAATTTGCGGCCTTTAGCTACAGAGGGCGAAACCCCCTATGGCAGAACCGCTATAGCCATACCGTATGGCGCAGGCGTCAAATACAACATCTCGGGCAAGTGGAACATAAACGCCGACATCGGTTATCGCCAGCCCAATACCGATTACCTTGACGATGTAAGCGGCCTATACCCCGATAAAAGCAAGCTGACAAGTCCAATTGCAGTCGCCTTATCAGATCGTTCCGGCGAAAAGACAGGCGTATACACCGGCGTAGCCGGCACCCAACGCGGCGACCTTCGCCCGCATGATACTTACCTGTTTTTACAAGTGGGTGTGTCTTACACTTTCGTTACGGATAAGTGTTATTTTAGCAGATAGAGATTTTTTACTAACCCTCTTTGCCGCTTGTGGTAAAGAGAGGATGGTCCAGCATGGCGCATTGAATTTTACGTTAGTAATAGGAACTGATTATTCCATTGTTTGTGTCCCCACAAACAATCCGAATCTGATGCGGCTGATAGCTGTTTGTGAGGACACAAACAGCGGGTTAATCTGTGGTTCTGACAATTGCGTTAGTGATAAGAGCGGATACCGGCCTGAGCATAAGGCCTGCAGGCGTATGAGTGGATAGCACGGCCGTAGGCAACGCCCCAATTATCTGAACCGGAATTTTTTGAATTAATGAATTTATAGAATTCTGTCCATTTTGAAAATTCATAAAATTCCGGTTCAGACATTCAATAAAAAGCATTCTCATAATTCATAATTTTATTGCATCAATGTTGCAACAAATGCAATCCCCTTACGTTATAAAGTAAAAGCGACAAACCTTACAC
Organism: Mucilaginibacter xinganensis; assembly: GCA_026225055.1. Taxonomy (GTDB): domain Bacteria; phylum Bacteroidota; class Bacteroidia; order Sphingobacteriales; family Sphingobacteriaceae; genus Mucilaginibacter; species Mucilaginibacter xinganensis_A. The sequence continues at coordinate 41,282 of JAMFSA010000013.1, forward strand.
GTCGCTTAAAACCAATTTTTAACCTTAATCCTTAAAATCATGGCAGAGCTGAATCTTTCTTCCGGAAAATCAGGCGGCAGGCAAACCAATAAATTGCCCGTTCGTGTGGACCTAACCGCATTGGTTGATCTTGCATTCTTACTCATTACCTTTTTTATGCTTACTACTACGCTCGCCAGATCGCGGGCTATGCAGTTGGTAATGCCTGATAAAAGTGTTATTGCCGATATGCCTGTACCGGCATCAGGCACCATGACCATTTGCTTAGGCAAGGGTCAAGCAATGTGGTACCTCGGCATGGCCGATAAACCAATCATAGCGCCTAAGCTAACTTTCTATGGTAATGACCTGAATAAAATAATATTGGAAATACGTAAACAAGTAAAGGCAACCAGCGGTCGTGATATGATGGTGATTGTAAAACCATCGGCACATTCGGTTTATAATAACCTGGTGAGTACCATTGATGAGCTGAATATCACCCAAACAAATAGATATGCGATAGTTGATATTGCAGCTAAGGATATCGCTCTTTTAAAACAAAAAGGGGTTTATTAGTTAGTCATTAGTCAGCGGTCATTAGTCATTAGGCAATGTTGATTTTATGCCTCCTAACTAATGACCATTGACTAATGGCTATTGATATTTAGCGGCTTGCCCCGGTTTAGGGGTTGATTCCTGGATAAACTTCCTTAAATTTTCACTGGCTATGGCAAGTTCCTCTTTACGTAAGTATATCATGTGGCCGCTTTTGTAACCTTCCCATTTCAGGCGGTCTTTTAACCTGCCACTTGGGTCGAGCTGCCACAGGCTGTATTTGGCATTAAAATAATCACATGCGCCATCATAATAGCCCGATTGTATCAGCAAATGCAGGTATGGGTTTTGAGCTATGGCTTGTCTTAAATTTTCGCCGGTTTGGTCGTTGGCGTTATCCCAGGGCCAAACATCGCCAAACATATTGTATTTAAGGTCGGTTTTATAATTAAGCTCATTGCGCAGGTACAGATTGATAGAAGGCGTAAAGGACTGCAGCCACGCGGTAAGTTCGGCATTATAATCAGGACTGCTACCGCTGGCTTGCCTGTCGATACCCTTATAGCGCGAATCAAGTCGGCCAATGGTAAAGCCTTTAGCACGTAAAAGTTCCTTCCAATAAAGGTCGTACGATACATCAAGGTTATTATCCAATATCACTTTCTCCGATAGGCCGCTGTATTTTGCCATTTTCGCTGCGATATCATTTTTCTGCGCGTCATCCAAAAAGCCACCACGCGATAAGGCAGGAATCAACTGGTTGATGGTGAAATCTTCTACTTCAGGTAAAAAATCAGTCAGCTCTTTTTTCTGTAATTCTGGCGATAAAGCACCGTGATACCATGCAGTAGCTGCAAAGTAAGGCAATTTTAAAGCCGCGCTAACCGGGCCACTGCGCTGAATACCCAATTCAGTTGGTGAAACCAGCACAACTCCGTTCAAATACATCCATTGTGAGTTTTGCAGCTCCAACGCCAGGCCTGATACACGGGTAGTACCATAACTTTCGCCGATCAGGAATTTTGGTGATGCCCAGCGATCTTTACGGGTAACAAAGGTATTTATCCATTCGGCCAGGTATTTAATATCTTCATTTACACCGAAAAATTTTGTGCCGGGAGTGTTCTTATCTACTATTCTTGAATAGCCGGTATTTACCGGGTCTATATATACAATATCGGCAACATCCAATATAGAGTTCTTATTTTCGCTGATACCAAAAGGCTGAACGGGATAACCTTCGCTATCAACATTAAGCACCCGCGGACCTGTATAGCCTATCTCCATCCATACGGATGGTGTGCCAGGGCCGCCGTTAAATGAAATAACCAGCGGACGATTTGCACGATCTGTAACATCATCGCGTTCATAATAAGTGTAAAATACACCGGCGATGGGCCTGCCGTCGTTATCCCATATTGGCATACAACCTGCGGTTGCGGTGTAGGGAATAACCTGGCCTTTAATAGTAACTTTATGTTTGGTAACCACTGCCGAATCAACCTGTAAGATCCGGCTTTTTGATACAGGTTGTGTGTTTGCAGGTGCCTGGGGCGCTTGGGCAATGGCAGCGGCACTAAAAAGGCATGCAATTGCAATTGAAGTAAAATACTTGTGCATATATAATAATGAGTTTAAAATGAAAGCAGGCCTAAATATAATATATAAAATTAAAATTCACGTTCGCGGAACTGTACATGCCACATACACATTGGATTAATGTTGGGGGCTAAATGTTACCTGCGTAATTGTTTAAAAATAACCGAAAACAATTTCTTTCCCGGCATACTAAAAAAAATACAATTAAGTTTTACCTTTGTACCCTGAAAAAAAAGACAATAAGGCTTATAAACCAGCCAAAAAGGGTCGTTTTTTAAGTGATAATTAACTAAAGTAATTTATTATTGATCATAACACTGGTCAAACTTTATTAAAAGCATGTCTTTGTAATCCAAATTACGGCTTTTATTAATCGGCATAAAATGGGATATAAGGATCAGATTGATTTGTTAAAATTGCCTCAGCATATAGCCATCATTATGGATGGTAACGGCAGGTGGGCTAAAGGGAAAGGCAAATTAAGAATATTCGGTCACCATAATGGCGTACTTTCTGTTAGAGATGTTGTTGAGGGGAGCTGCGATGTAGGTTTGCAATATCTTACATTATATACCTTTTCATCAGAAAACTGGAACCGCCCCAAGCTGGAGGTTATGGCTATTATGGAATTAATGGTAAGCACTATTCATAAAGAGATTGAAAACTTTATGAAAAAGAACGTACGTCTCAATGCCATTGGCGATTTGGGCATGCTGCCTGAAAGATGTTATCGCGAACTTAAGAGCGCTATCGATCAAACTTCGGGCAATACCGGCCTGGTGCTTACGCTTGCTTTAAGCTACAGTTCGCGCCGTGAGATCGTTCGCGCAGCCAAAGAAATTGCCGTTAAAGTACAAAAAGGAGAAATAAATATTGAAGACATCACGGAAGAGATGTTCGAAAATAATTTATTTACAGGCAACATGCCCGACCCTGAATTGCTGATAAGAACCAGCGGCGAATACCGGATAAGTAATTACCTGCTATGGCAAATTGCCTATGCTGAACTATATTTTACACCAAAACTATGGCCTGATTTCCGTAAGGAGGATTTGTTTGAAGCGATCCTTGATTTTCAGAAACGGGAGCGGCGTTTTGGCCTCACCAGCGAGCAGGTGAATTAAATTTTCACGTTTAACACTTTTTAACAACTGTATAAATTATTTTTAGCCACTTAAATATTCGAATGAATAAATTTCTTTTTGCTATTCTTTTTACTGTTCTGAGTGCCGCTGCAATGGCTCAGGGCCCCGGCCAACCCAGGCAGTCGTTGTTAAAATCTACAATCCCGGCTGATAGTTTGAGTTATCTTAATCCTAAGGATTATATAATTGGTGGTATTACCGTTACTGGTACAAAATATCTTGATAAAGATGTTTTAATAACCATATCAAAGCTTACTAAAGGCGATAAGATAAACCTGCCGGGCGAAGCTAATGCCAGCGTTATCAAAAACCTGTACCAACAAGGTTTGTTTGATGATGTCCATTTAAATGTTACTTCCATTAATATGGATACCATTTATCTGGAGATATCGGTACACGAGCTACCGCGCTTATCAAAACTGCATATAACCGGTATCCGCAAGGGCGAGATAGACGATGTGCAGAAAAAACTGAGCGACAAAACCAACAAAATTGTAAACCAGAACTTACTGAGCACAACCGCGGCTATTATTAAAAAGCATTTTAATGAAAAAGGTTTTTTAAATACTACCGTTGATATTAAACAAAGGAAAGACCCGGGAGATGCCAATAGTATAATACTCGACGTTGCTGTTAACAAGCACGAAAAGGTGATGATAAACGAAGTTACCTTTGAAGGTAATAAAGTATTTTCAACTAAAAAACTCCGCAAATACCTTACAAAAACCCGTTCAAGAAAATGGTATAACCTGTTTGGTTCAAAAAAATTCAAACAGGATAAGTATGATGATGATAAGCAAAACCTTATTGATAAGATGCAGGATAAAGGTTACCGTGATGCAGCTATCATAAGCGATACCGTTTACAAACACGACGAGCAAACCGTAAACGTGCATATTAAGTTGCACGAAGGGCCTAAATACTATTTTGGTAACATCAAATGGTCGGGCAATGCAAAATACCCTGCTGAAGCTTTAACCAGGATACTGCGTATTAAAAAAGGCGATATCTTTAGTGAAGATGAGCTGAATAAAAGGCTTAGCGGCCCAACGCCGAATAGTGATGACGTATCATCACTGTACCTTAATGATGGTTATTTAACTTATAATGCCGATCCGGTTCAAACCAAAATATATAATGATACTGTTGATTTGGATATCAGGGTTTATGAAGGACCTCAATACACTATTAACCGTGTTATACTAAAAGGTAACGATGTAACCAATGATAAAGTGGTTATGCGTGAGATCCGTACCAAACCGGGTCAGAAATTTAACAAGGACCTGCTGATCCGCAGTACACGTGAGATTTCACAGCTTGGTAACTTTGATGAGCAAAAAACTGAGCCTAAGCCAACCAACATTAACCCATCAGATGGTACTGTTGATATTATCTTCAACGTAGTTGAAAAACCGTCAGACCAAATAGAATTATCAGGCGGTTTTGGTGGCGGTCAGCTGGTAGGTACATTGGGCTTAACGTTCAATAACTTCTCTATCCGTAACATCTTCAATCTTAAAGCATACAAACCACTACCAAAAGGTGATGGTGAAAAACTGAGCTTAAGAGGGCAGTCGAGCGGTAGAACATATCAGAACTACTCGTTCACTTTCTCTGAGCCATGGTTAGGTGGTAAAAAACCTATCTACTTTGCAGTTTCGGCTTATACACAGTTGAGCTCAACAGGACAATACTATGCAACTGATAATCCGTTGTACAATAAGTTACGTATTAATGGTGTTGGTATTACATTAGGTAAGCGCTTAAACTGGCCTGATAACTACTTCCAGTTAAACTACTCATTAAACGTTGACCACTATAATTTGGATAACTATACAGGTTACCTGTTCCAGAACGGTACTTCGTACAACATTAAATTAACCCAGGAGCTTAGCCGTAATTCATTAGATGCGCCTATTTTCCCTACACAGGGTTCAAACATGAAGTTAACTTTACAGGGTACGCCTCCGTATTCATTGTTCAACAACATAAACTACAGCATTGCTACGCCTGAGCAGATCTACCACTTTGTGGAATATTATAAAGTGAAGTTTGATGCGCAATGGTTCACCAGGATAGCAGGTAAATTTGTATTGATGTCGCAGGTAAGGTTTGGTTGGCTGGGTGAATATAATGGTGATGTACCGCAATCACCGTTTGAGCGATTTAAATTAGGTGGCGACGGTATGCAGAGCTACCAGTTTTTACAGGGTAGTGATATCATCGGCTTAAGAGGTTATCAAAACTTCTCGGTAATACCTGAGTCGGCAGCGGCTGGTACAACTGCTGATAATAACGTAGGTAGCCCTATATATACTAAATATACACTTGAGCTTCGCCACCCGGTTATTGCCAGTGAGTCGGCAACTATATTCTTACTGGCCTTTGCTGAAGGTGGTAACGTATGGGATCACTTCAGTGATTATAACCCATTTGATGTTAGGCGTTCAGTTGGTATTGGTGCACGTGTATTTTTACCTATCTTTGGTTTACTTGGTCTTGATTACGGTTACGGCTTTGATAAAATACCAGGTATCCCCGACGCGAACAAAGGACAGTTTAGTTTCTCAATCTCTCAGAGTTTAAGCGGAGGATTCAATTAAAAACCAAAAATTATTTTATGAAGAGAATAATTTTAGTACTGTTTTTTACGTTCATAGCAATTACAGGAGCGTTTGCGCAGCGTTTTGCTTATGTTGATTCAGATTATATTCTGAAACATATGCCCGAATATATTTCGGTACAGAAACAGCTGAATGCGTTGTCCGATCAATGGCAGAAGGAGGTAGATAGTAAATTTGAAGAGGTTGACCGGCTATACAAAGCATACCAGGCAGATCAGGTGTTGATGACCCCTGATATGAAAAAACGCCGCGAAGCTGAAATAGCCGACAAAGAGAAGGCTGCTAAAGATTTTCAACGCCTGAAGTTCGGCCCCGATGGCGAACTCACCCAACGCAGTAACGCGTTGATTAAGCCCATACAGGATCGTATAGCCAAAGCTGTACAGGGAGTAGCAGAAAGCGACGATCTGGATATGATATTTGACAAGAACAGCGAAGTGATCATGTTATACGCTAACCCGAGATATGATAAGAGCGCCGAGGTAATAACTAAACTTGGATTAAAACCAGGAGTACTTGCTAAATAAAAATTTTATATATATAATCGCACTAATTATTAAAACACAGAACAGAACAATGAAAAAATCATTAAAAGTTGCTTTAGTTGCAATATGCATGGTATTTGCGATGAGCAGCTTTACTAAGGCTCAAAGCAAAATTGGCTACATCAATACAAACCAATTGATGGATTTGCTTCCGGAAATGAAAACTTTGCAAACTCAGATGCAAGCGTATCAAAAAACATTTGCCGATCAATATGCCACAATGAATAACGAATATCAGGATAAAGGCAAAAAATACGAAGCAGGCAGGTCAACAATGACTGATGCATCACGTACTGCTGCTGAAGCTGAATTAACAGATATGCAAACTCGTATCAAAACATTTGCTGATAACGCGCAAAAACAGATCGAAGCAAAAAGCAATGAGCTTTTAAAACCACTTACTGATAAAGTACGTGCTGCTATTACCGCTGTAGCTGCTGAAAAAGGTTATGCTTACGTATTGGATTCAGGTCAGGTTGAGCTTTTAGTATCACCTGCTGGCGATAACCTGATGGCACCAGTAAAAACTAAATTGGGCTTACAATAATTGTAATCTCACACTAAAAACATTTTATGCAAGGCGTTCCGTATTTACGGAACGCTTTTTTTATTTTTGTTATCGTGGTAAACAACAAACCTATCGGGATATTTGATTCAGGCTACGGCGGTTTAACCGTTTTTAAGTCAATTTTTAAGGAACTCCCGCAATATGACTACCTTTATTTAGGCGATACTGCCCGCGCGCCATATGGTAACCGGTCATTTAGCGCCATACATGAGTATACGTGGGAGTGCGTGCAAAAAATGTTTGCAATGGGCTGTCCGCTGGTTATATTGGCTTGCAATACAGCATCGGCCAAAGCCCTGCGCACCATACAGCAACAGGACCTCAAAACCGAGGACCCGGCAAAACGTGTGCTCGGCGTTATACGCCCAACTGCCGAAGTTATTGGCAACTATACCCAAACAAAAGAAATTGGAGTGCTGGGCACAAAAGGTACGGTACAATCGGGCTCATACCTGATAGAGATAAACCACTTTTTTCCTGATTTGAAAGTTTACCAGCAAGCCTGCCCGCTTTGGGTGCCGCTTATTGAAAATGCCGAACACGATAAACCCGGAGCCGATTATTTTGTGAAGGAATACCTGGATCAGATCATGGCGAAATCGCCAGATATTGATACCATTTTACTGGCCTGTACACATTATCCTTTGTTGCAGGAGAAATTGGACGCATATCTGCCCGAACATATTAAAACCGTTGCTCAGGGCGATATAGTTGCCAAAAGCCTGGTTGATTACTTGCAGAGGCATCCCGAAATGGAGCAAAGCATCAGCAAAAATTGTACGCAGCAATTTTTTACTACAACTGATGATACTGCTGATTTCGATGTGCATGCATCCATGTTTTTTAATGCGCCGGTGAAATCGCAGTTCGTATCAATGAAGGGTTAAAATTTAGGCTTCTGCACTTTAAGTAGACTAAGTTAATGGGGGATATAGATAATATGCCTAAATAGCCCCGTAAGGCATCAACATAATCAACCTAATTTATTAAGTTTGCATTTTTGTAAACGCAATTGAATTTTTACATAACATCTTTTGGTATCGGTATCGGGCTGTTCGCTTTTACGGCGCTGTTCGCGTTATTCGCTGTTTATGCGGAGCGTAAGGTATCCGCGTTTATACAGGACAGGCTCGGCCCGATGGAAACCGGGAAATTCGGCCTGCTGCAAACCCTTGCCGATGGTTTAAAGCTCATCCAAAAGGAATTAATTATCCCCGCTGCTGCCGATAAATACCTATTTATGCTGGCCCCTGCTATTATATTTTTAGCCGTATATATGGGTTTCGCAGCTATGCCCTGGGCACCGGGATTAGAGCCCACCCACATGAACCTGGGGCTGTATTATATCTTCGCTATTATAGCTATTGAAACCCTCGGCATATTAATGGCCGGTTGGGGATCTAACAATAAATATTCCATACTTGGGGCCATGCGTTCAGTAGCGCAGATCATTTCGTATGAGATCCCTGCAGGCTTTGCGTTAATATCAGTAGTGATGATAGCCCAAACCCTGAACATGCAGGATATCGCTACACAGCAGGGTATCTTATCCACCGAAAGTGTAAAATTTTTAGGTTTTTGGGATGTGTCAAAAATAGGCGGATTCTTTGGATGGAATATTTTCCGGGCACCGCATTTGATCATCGCGTTTGTGATCTATTTTATAGCCTCACTGGCCGAAAGTAACCGCGCGCCGTTTGATATCCCCGAAGCAGAATCAGAATTGGTGGCAGGTTTTCATACAGAGTACACCGGCTGGAGGTTCGCCTTCGTGTTTTTTTCAGAATATTCAATGATGTTCCTGGTATCTATGATCAGTGTGATACTGTTTTTAGGTGCCTGGAACACACCATTACCAAATATAGGATCAGTACATTTAGCAACGTGGACAACCGGCACAGCCTGGGGCATTATCTGGATAGTAATTAAAACGCTATCACTGGTAGGCATACAGATGTGGATACGATGGACACTGCCACGCTTGCGGGTTGATCAGCTGATGAATTTATGCTGGAAAGTACTCACGCCACTGGCGTTTATATGTATGCTTATATCGGGTGTATGGAGGTTGTGGCTGATGTAGTTTAGTTCATTGGTTCACTGGTTCATTAGTTCATTGGTGCATTAGCGTTTAATTACGATGCCCAATGAAAATATAGACCGCCAGTGCACCAATGAACCAGTGAACAAATGAACTAATGAACAACAATAAAGTAATAAACGGATTTACAACTGCATGGAAAGGCCTTAGTCTTACCATCAGGCACCTGTTTGCCCCTAACGGCAAGCGGGAAGTGATATCTGCGAGCGATAATAATTACTTTAAACAGTTAGAAAAAGGAACTAATACTATACAATACCCAAGACAAGAACTACCTGTACCCGAAGTTGGCCGTTACCAGTTGGATGTTGAAATGGATGATTGTATTGTATGCGACCTATGCGCTAAAATATGCCCTGTAAGTTGTATTGATATTGAGGCTATTAAAGCAACCGAAGCCATTGGCCAAACATCCGACGGTACAACCAAAAGACTATACGCCGCCAAGTTTGATATTGATATGGCCAAGTGCATGTACTGCGGCTTGTGTACCATTGTATGCCCTACAGAGTGTATCGTAATGACCAACCAGTACGATAAAACCGTATTTGAACTAAGTGATCTGACCTATCAGTTCTCGGATATGACAGCCGAAGATGCAGCTGAAAAACGCATGCTGCTGGATAAGCAACTGGAAGAGCGCGCGGCTGCGAAACTGGCAGCCATGAAACAAAAGGAGGGCGGCGCATGAACATAGCCCAGATCCTTTTTTACCTCATGAGTTTCATCACCCTGGCATCGGCAGTGTTTGTAGCGGCTACTAAAAATTTGGTGCGCTCGGTGTTTATGTTTTTTATTACGCTGTTTGGTTTGGCGGGTTTGTATGTGCTTTCGCTGGCAGATTTTGTGGCTATTACGCAGGTAGTAATATATGTGGGCGGCATTTTGGTGCTGATATTATTCGCTTTCATGTTATCAGGTAAAGAAACGCTGGATGCCATTCAAAAGCAAAAGAACCAGTTTATAAGTGCCAATAAAATAGCTTCGTTAATATTGGCGGTGCTGTTTTTTGTGGTGCTGGTACTGATGATATTTAAGGTTGATGTAAATAACCTGGAATGGATAAAAGTTGCTATCGGCCAGAACAGCGATATCAAGTTAAACTCAAACATGACAGATAATATCGGCATTAACTTAATGACCCGTTACCTATTACCGTTTGAAGCGATATCCATTCTACTGATGATGGCGCTGGTAGGTGCCGCGCATTTATCACGAAAGGAGCAAAAGCCATGATCACCATGAACGATTTTTTGATAGTGAGCGCTGCTTTGTTCTGCATCGGGCTGTTTATGCTGGTATCAAAACGCAACGCCATACAAATATTAATAGGTATTGAGCTAATGTTGAATGCCGCCATACTTAACCTGGTAGCCTTTGGTAAATATGATCGCTTTGTTAATGGCGGGCAAATGTTCGCCCTGTTCGCTATAGTGTTGGCTGCCGCGACAACAGCTGTAGCACTGGCTATAATTTTAAATGTTTATCGCCGTTACAAAACCATTGACCCGGCTAAGGTTGATAAATTGAGGGATTAAGTGATGAGCAAGAAACTTATTTATCTGATTGTTCTGTTATTTTTATCAAAGGTCGTGTCGGCACAAACTGCTAATGCAACGGGAACTGTTTTCCGATGCGCCGCTTCAAATAATAGCAACGAACCTTTATATATATTAGATAATAAAATAATTGCATCTATAAATAATATTGCGCCTGATAGTATTTTAGAGCTAAGTGTATTAAAGGATTCTTCTGCTACAGCAGCTTATGGCCAAAATGCAATAAATGGAGTTGTTATAATTACTTACCGAAAATTTGCTGTTAATCACTATCAAAGCAACTTTAGTAAGCTGTCAAAAAAATATAAAAATTATATCCGCTTAAATAATAGTGATGATAGCGGATTATTATATGTAATAAATGGTGTACCAGTAGATGGAAAGTCTGATGAGGTAATCAGGAAGTTATACGAACTTAACAAGAATAATATTAAGTCGGTAAATATTATAGATAAAGGGATAAATGAAGAGTCAACGATTCAAAAACCGTTGGTAATTATTGTAACTAAATAAACGATGAAAATATACGCTGTTATATTTTGCTTATTCCTTTCCATACCTGCTTTTGCGCAGCAAAGCGATTCTGTGCACAAAAAAGCTGATACAACAGCTGCGCAATCAATTATCGTAGATGGCAAGGAATATAAAGGCGATATAAAATCAATCGATCCAAAAGTTATTGTGAATGTGAGTATTGTAAAAAACTCAACCATTATAGTTACCAAGCCCTATGCAACCGCTGCATATCAGAAGAAATTCAGCGCTATCTCCAAAAACTACAAAAACTACCTGGAGAAAAAGCAAAACGATACCAACCTGCAATATGTGCTGAACAATACCATGATGAACCAGGACCGGAAAAGCACCATCGAGGTATTTTACCAGCTCGCACCTGCAAATATTAAAAACATCACCTTTAAAAAGGACTCGCATTTTACAACAGATGCAACCGTAATTATCACCACTAAAGACGACAATTGAACACAGCTATACCATACCAGGATATAACCACCATTTACTATGCGCTTGCAGCAGTATTGCTGCCACTTGCCGCGTTTTTGGTAAATATTTGCTTGCCCGGTAAACGTAATGCTGCCAGCGGGTGGATATCTACATTAGCTGTATTAGTGAGCGTTGTTTTATCTGTAACCGTATTTGCACAGGTATGGAACAAGCCTCAACTGCATGTACAGCAATTATGGTTTACCATTGGCGCTACTAAATTATACGCGGGTGTATTGTTGAATAACCTGTCGGTGCTAATGCTGTTATTGGTGAGTTTGATCGCTCTGCCGGTACATATATATTCTACTGCGTACATGAAGTATGATGAAAGCTATAAACGCTATTTCAGCTATCTCAGCCTATTTTGTTTCAGTATGCTGGCGCTGGTTGTGGTTGATAATTTGTTCCTATTCTATGCTTTTTGGGAACTGGTAGGTTTTTCATCCTATCTGCTGATCGGTTTCTGGTTCACCAAAGCTAAAGCGGTGCAAGCCAACAAAAAAGCTTTTTTAATGAACCGTATAGGCGATATAGGATTATTAGTTGCCATACTTATCCTGTTCACACAATTCCATACGGCAGACATTATTCAGCTTTTTGGTAATAATGGCTTAGTTGCACAGTCATTCATGAAATTGGGTAATTGGGTTGGCGCTACAGGCTCAATGCCTGCTATTTGGCAATACATTGCAGTTGGTGGTATCTTCTTAGCCGTTGCCGCGAAATCAGCACAATTTCCGCTACATACCTGGTTGCCTGATGCAATGGAGGGTCCAACATCTGTGTCTGCACTTATACACGCCGCTACCATGGTTGCGGCAGGTGTATTTTTACTGGGCAGGGTTTATCCGCTGTTTAATACTGGCGAACTGAATATATTAGCGGTTATCGGCTGTTTTACCGCGTTCATGGCAGCTACCATCGCCCTTACACAAAACGATTTGAAACGGATCCTGGCTTATTCAACCATATCACAGTTGGGGTATATGACAATGGCTATGGGGATCGGTGCTTATTCATCGTCGCTGTTTCATTTGGTTACACATGCATTCTTTAAATGCCTGTTGTTTCTGGTAGCGGGTATCGTTATCCACCAGATGCAGCACATTAAAGAAGAAAACGATTTGGATATCGACCCGCAAAATATCCTGCACATGGGTGGCCTGCGTAAAAAGCTGCCTTTAACTTTTATTGCGGCTGTTATTGGCGCTTTGGCTTTGATCGGTATTCCGCTTACCTCAGGTTATCTATCAAAGGATGGTATATTGATCCAGGCCTTTGAATGGTCCGATGGCAAAAGCTGGATTTACAGGTTAATACCTATTGGCGCTTTGCTCACCAGTTTATTAACCGCGTTCTATGTTGCCCGCCTCATTGTAAAAGTTTTCTTTGGCGAATTCAGGTTACAAAAAGCTAATCCACACATTAAAATACATTGTGGTGATGGAGGCTGGCAATACACGCTCCCGCTTGGGCTGTTAGCTGTATGCTGTATATTTCCATGGTTCAGCTTAAATCCATTTATTTATGAGCACGCCTGGATCTTAAACGGGTTTAATATATCTGATTATTTAGAACGCGTAAATATTTATCACACCATTATTCCTGTCGGCATAACTATTTTGAACGTTTTTGTTATTTACTTTGCTTATGCAGTTTACGTTAAACGTAACAGCTATACATTCCCGCAAACAGGCCTGCTGTTCAAGCTTTCGTACCATGAGTGGTATATTGATAAAATATACAATAGCATTATAGTACAACCGGTACTGGCTATAAGCAGGTCGGCATCATGGTTTGATAAAAATATTATTGATGGTTTTATTAACCTGTTAAAAAATATAGTGCTGATACTATCAAAAGTTACGGCCTGGCTTGATAAAAATATCATTGATGGTTTGTTACATTTACTCACCTCGGTAACTTTGGGCATAGGCAACTTTGCCCGTAATTTTCAAAGCGGAAAGATCCAGTATTACCTGTTCAGCATGCTGGCAATTATACTGGCCGTGTTTATTTGGTTTTTAATATAGATTAGAACTATGAGATTTGAGACAAATACATTCCTAAAAGTTCCCCTCTCGAGAGGGGGTGTAAAGGGCCGTGCGGTAGCAGGGGTGTGTTATGAAGGCGATAACTCACTACTCACAATTTCACTATTCACCATTCACCATTTCACTAAATGCTAAGCCTACTCATATTTATACCCATCCTGTTCGGATTAATAATTGTGGCGCTGCCCTCAAGTATGCGCGCAAGCTTTAAATACATTACCCTGCTGGCTACCATAGTACAGCTGTGTATAAGCGTTTGGATGTACCTTAACTTTAAAACAGGTGCTGCATATGGTGGTATAAACATCGAGAGCCAGTTCCAATTCGTGCAAAAACTACCATGGATAAGCCTTAACCTAGGCGCGCTTGGCAAAATGCAGGCAGATTATTTTGTGGGGGTAGACGGTATATCCATAACCCTACTGGTAATGACCTCATTGGTATTGGTTGTAGCAGCCTTGGCCTCATGGGAGATAAAAAGCAATTTGAAAGGATTTTTCGCACTGTTTTTATTGCTGGATATGGCATTGATCGGCGTATTCTGCTCGCTTGATTTCTTCCTGTTCTACATATTTTATGAATTGATGCTACTGCCATTATACTTTTTAATAGGCATGTGGGGCGGCGCAAGAAGGGAGTACGCGGCAATCAAGTTCTTCCTGTATACTTTATTCGGTTCGGTGTTTATGTTATTGGTGATGATAGGCCTGTACCTATCGGTAACCGACCCTGCAACCGGCAGCCATACCTTTAACATGGTACAAATGATGAACCCGGCGAATTACGCCCCGGGCTCGGTATTCTCTACGTTAAGCCATCAAACTATATTCGGTTTCCCGGCACGTACGGTTGGGTTTATAGTGCTGTTCATCGCATTTGCTATTAAGGTGCCGGTTGTGCCATTACATACCTGGCTGCCCGACGCCCACGTTGAAGCGCCTACACCGGTATCTATTATATTAGCGGGGATACTGCTAAAAATAGGAGGATACGGTATCATCCGGATCTGCATCGGTATTTTCCCTGATGTGGCTGCTTCTGGTGCTTTCTGGCTGGGACTATTGGGCATCATTTCCATTATATACGGTGCGCTTAACGCTTTGGCGCAGCGCGATTTTAAACGGATCATCGCTTACTCATCTGTATCACAAATGGGCTTTGTGCTACTGGGTGTCGCTTCGCAAACTGCCGAGGGTATCAGCGGAGCGGTGTTTCAGATGGTTAGTCACGGCTTTTTAGCCACCATGCTATTCTTCCTGGTAGGGGTAGTGTACAACCGTGTGCACGACAGGGATATCTACAATTTCCGCGGACTGGGCTCGCTAATGCCTAAATATACGGTGTTCATTATGATTGCATTTTTTGCTTCATTAGGTCTGCCGGGATTTTCAGCCTTTATTGCCGAAGCATTTTCATTGGCGGGTGCATTTAAATCTGAAGCTGTGAACGGGCTGGTTCCTCAATGGATGGCAGCAGTCGGGGCGATAGGTATATTATTAAGCGCCTGCTATTTTCTGTGGACATTGCAGCGCATGTTCTTCGGCTCGCTATCATTAAAAGGAGGGGAGATCTGGAAAACAGCAATGGTCGACCTCAACCCACGCGAAATGATAACTCTAATACCACTGGCTATCAGTGTATTGGTTTTAGGGTTGATGCCATCGCTGGTGTTTGATAAGATAAATGATTCGGTGCTGTCATTAGTGCAATTTCTACATACCCGGTAAATAATATTTTTTTGATCATAGTTTATGGAAAAATGTAAACCGCTGCATCCTGTATTTGCTCGACCTCCTTATGGGGTTGCGAGTGAAACAACAGGACACGTTTACTTAACCCAACAAATTATGTTTAAAAGATTATTGTTTGCCGGCCTTATTTTTACCACCATCAACTCGAGGGCTGATGACGGACAAAAAGTACCATCAAAAGTTCAAAAAGTTATTGTGTTCCTAAACGGGGCGCAGGTAACACGTACAGCCAAAGTGAATATTACACCTGGCACATCAACACTGGTTTTCAATAATGTTGCACAAAATATTCAGGATCAAAGCATACAGGTACATGCAAGCGGCGATTTTACTATCCTTTCCGTAAAAACAGAGCTCAACTACTTAAATGACCCAAGCCGGTCGAAAGATGTTGAGGCCCTGCAGGTGCAGCAAAACACCATACGTGCTAAAATAGCATTGGATAATGGCTTACTTACCGTTAATCAGCAGGAGCAAAATATGTTGCTTAAAAACCAGCAGATCTCCGGGCAATACAGCAACCTCGACGTTTTAAAACTAAAGCAGGCGCTCGATTTTCAGACAGAACGCTTAACCGCTGTTACCAAAAAGCAATTGAGTATTAACAGCGAAATTGCCGCGCTGGATGTGGAACTGCAAAAATACGATAACCAGATTGCCGAAATTAATAAGGGCAGTAATACCGTTAGCAATAGTATTGTGGTTACTGTTAGCGCCAAAGCCGCGACGGAAAGTGAGTTCAGCTTAAATTACGTAGTAAATGATGCCAGCTGGTTCCCGACTTATGATATACGGGCCAAAAATGTGAACAGCCCTATAAGCATCTCCTACAAAGCCAACGTAACCCAGCAAACCGGCGAAGACTGGAAAGGTATCAGGCTAACCTTATCAACAGGTAACCCAACCGTTAGCGGTAGCAAGCCGGAGATAAGGCCATATTATTTAAATTTAAGTCAGTATTCTGCCAGCAATGCTAATAATGAAACACAGTTAAGTGATGTTGTGGCAGTAGGGTATGGCTCGCAATATAAAGCTAAACAAAACAGTGGATACCTGGCTGAGGTTGTCGTAGCCCGGGCACCGCAAGTAAATCGGGTTGAAAACCAAACCAATGTGGACTTTAATATTACCGACCCATATACCATACTTAGTGATGGTAAGGAATATACAGTTCAAATTAACGATATGGAGTTAAAGGCCAGCTATCAATACGCAGTTGCGCCGAAACTAAGCACTAATGTATTTTTAACTGCCAAGGTAACCGACTGGAATAAATATAATCTTTTACCGGGCGAGGCGAATTTATTTTTTGAAGGAACTTACATAGGTAAATCATCATTGAATGCTAATTCAACTGCTGATACTTTAGCAATTTCATTAGGTACCGATAAAAATATTGTAGTTACCCGTACCTTGCAAAAGCAATTAACTGCACGGCAGGTGATCGGCTCCGACAAAAAGGATACCCGCGACTGGATGATCGAAATCAGGAACCGCAAAAATCAGCCTATAAATTTATTGGTTGAAGACCAGGTTCCGGTTTCACAAAATGCCGCTATTGTTGTTGAGTCGCAGCAGTTATCAAAAGGCGAAGCAGACCCATCGACAGGTAAAGTTTCATGGGCATTTGCTATGAAACCTATGGATAATAAGAAATTAGAACTAAAATACCAGGTTAAATACCCTAAAAACCAACCTATAATTGTTGAATAAGTAATGCACGATCTGCTCCCATTAATACCCGGCTACCTACAGGATGTTGTTGACAGCATCAAGTTTTTTATGCCCGAAATATACCTGGCTGTGCTATTTATTGCGGTACTGTTAACCGACTTGTTGTTTGGCCGAAATGCCCGTCAACTGGTAAAAATTATAGCATGTGCAGGTATGTTCCTGGTAATAGTGAAGGACCTGGAGCAGATCTCATTACTTTTAGTGAACGGACAAACCAAGGCTCACTTCTTTTTTAACAACATGCTGCTGCTTACCCGTACCGGCGTCAACTTTAAATTTGTAGTGGATGTACTGGCGTTTATACTGCTAATCTATTTTGATTGGGACGATAGTTTAGCCAGGCACCGTAAAGGATTATCTGATCTGTATTCTATCGTTATTGCTTCCTTAACCGGGCTTCATTTAATGGTGATGGCGGTTAACCTGCTATCTATTTATTTATCTATCGAGATGGTATCCATTGCCTCGTACCTGCTGGTGGCTTATCGTAGCGAAAGCTCATTCAGCACCGAGGCCGGGTTAAAATATGTGCTTTTTGGCGCGGCGGCATCTGCTATAATGCTGTATGGCATCTCGCTGTTGTATGTATATACAGGATCGCTTAATTTGTTTGGCGGTAATTTGGTGCAGGGCTTAACACAGGTTAATCATTTGCCGGTTTCATTCGCGCTGGTACTGGTGTTGGCGGGTATAGGCTTTAAGTTATCATTTGTGCCGATGCATTTTTGGGTGCCCGATGTTTATGAAGGCGCATCAACCCCGGTTACTGCTTATTTATCAACCTTACCAAAAGTAGCGGGCTTTGCATTGCTCATTAATTTTTTAACGCCGTTTATCTTCTTCACCCGGTGGAACGCATTTGATTTTCACTTGGTCTTGTCGATTGTAGGTATTATTACCATCATAGCGGGCAACTTTGCGGCGCTATTGCAAACCAACGTTAAGCGGATGCTGGCTTATTCAAGCATAGGCCATACAGGTTTTGCTTTAATGGCGATAGTTACTTTTAATTCTCAGGGGATATCAGCTTTAACGTATTATTTGTTGGTATATGGTATCGCCAACATTGGGGCTCTTGCTTTAGCCAGCTACTTTACTAATGTAACAGGTGCCGAAGATGTAGACGGCTACAAGGGTCTTGGATTTAAATACCCGGTTGCTTCCATATGTTTTGTAATTATACTGATATCACTTACAGGATTACCCGTTACCGCAGGCTTTACAGGTAAGTTATTTGTATTTTCGGCCGTGTATGGCGTTTACCAGCAAAATCATGATATATGGTTGCTATTGTTTATGGTTAGTGGCGCTTTGGCTACTGTTGTGTCCCTGTTCTATTACATAAAAATTCCACTTTATTTATTTGTGAAACGGAATGAAAATGCTGGAGAGGCCATCAGTGGATCAAATAATCTGCTTATTTTGTCAATAATTATCTCATTATTGATATTGATTCTTGGAATTTTCCCGGATCTGCTGCTCAGATATTTGTAAAACGTAATTTTTTTATTCTTTTTTAGAAATTTATCATCATTTATTTCGCTTTTATATGAAATAAATCATACTTTCAGGCCTTTTTTAAATATTACTGAAAGTTAATGAAGCGTTATTTCCCCTTTTTTATAATCATAGTCATTTTAATACTGACATTTATTTTCCCCTCGGTTGAATTACATAATACCGGCAACCCTCATTTTAATACCGGCGATATTGCCTGGATGCTGATGTCGACCGCGCTGGTATTGATTATGACACCCGGCCTTGCTTTTTTCTACGGTGGCATGGTAACCAAGAAGAACGTGATTTCAACTATGCTGCAAAGTATTGTGTGTATGGTTATTATCACGGTGATGTGGGGCATCTTTGGTTTTAGTTTGGCTTTTGGCGATAGTTTTTATGGCATCATAGGCGACCCTCGTACCTATTTTATGATGAAGGGCATGCTGGGTAACTCCACCTGGAAACTGGCACCAACCATCCCTCTGCTGTTATTTGCCATGTACCAGTTAAAATTCGCCATTATAACCCCAGCGCTGATTACCGGTGCTTTTGCCGGGCGGATCCGTTTTAACTCTTACATATTATTCGTTTGCCTGTTCTCCATATTCATATTCTCACCGCTGGCGCATTGCACCTGGCACCCTGATGGTTTGCTGAGTAAATTAGGTGTTTTGGATTTTGCAGGCGGAACGGTTGTGCATATGTCAGCAGGTTGGGCAGCACTGGCATCAGCCCTATACCTGAAGCGCCGAAGCGATCAGGATCATACGCCCGCCCGTATCACTTATGTAATGATAGGTACCGGTTTATTATGGTTCGGCTGGTTTGGCTTTAACGCAGGTTCGGCATTTGGCGCAAACCATTTGGCAGTTACCGCCTTGGCTACGAGTACAACGGCATCGGCAGCAGCAGGCTTAACCTGGATATTCTTTGATATGCTGCGTGGCCACAAACCATCGGCAATGGGTACCTGTATAGGTGCTGTTGTTGGGCTGGTAGCTATTACACCTGCAGCGGGCTTTGTTTCCATTCCGCATTCACTAGCTATAGGGATAATATCATCAGTAGTAAGTAACCTGGTGGTTGAATGGCGCACACGTACCACTATTGATGACACTTTGGATGTTTTCCCTTGCCACGGCGTAGGTGGTATGGTAGGTATGCTGCTTACCGGCGTTTTCGCTAACCAAAATGTTAACCCTGGTAACACTACAGGTAACGGCTTGTTCTTCGGCGAAACACACTTGTTCTTTGTACAATGTATCGCATTGGTACTGGTATCGATATTCTCATTTTTCGGCTCATTGCTATTGCTGAAAATTACTGATATGATCTCTCCACTGCGTGTTTCAGCAGAGGATGAGGTAATTGGGTTGGATATTAGCCAGCACGGGGAGAAATTGTAGCGTTTGCAAGTTGTAGAGTTGACTCACCCCGACTTCGCTTCGCTGGTCGCCCCTCTCTACGCTAAAGTGACTGTTGCGCAACTATAGTGTTATAATTTTGAGATTATAACTTGTTTTTGCAATATTGATTAAAACGAGAGCAGCAAGTTTGTATCACCTAAGTGGTTTAATCGTATAGATAGCGGATTAAATAGGGTGCTTAAGCAGTGAATAATTTGCCTTTGAACCTTTATTAAGGGTCCGAATGTATATTTAAGCAGCTTTTTGAGATTATAGGCTGTAGCGGCCATAAGCATACATTTGTTTGCTTGTTTTAGTCCTTTAGTGTTTATTCTTTTTAAGCCTGTGTAATTAATTAAGGAACCGAATACTGGCTCAACTGTACTGGATCTGAGCAGTTTCATCTGTTTGCCTTTTATACTGCTGGTCCGTTGCTGCATGTATACATACAGGTGCTTATCCATGGAATCGATGAGCTTTTTAAACCCTTTAGCATTTGCACAGGCTTCCTTAAGCGGACAACTTTTACAGTCGCTGATATTAGACTCATATATCTTTTTTAGAATGGCTGGCTTGTTATAAGCAGATTCGATACGCCTGAAAGGCAGATGAACACCGTTTACACAGGTGTACCGGTCATTTTTAGCATCATAAATGAACCCGTCGTTTTCCCGTGAATGCTTATAACTTCCATGGTTGGGAATGTATCCCCCAATATCACGGGCTATTAATGCACGTATGGCTTCACCGCTGCTGTACCCGGTATCTGCTAATATCTCTTTAACCTGAATAGCATTCTCGTTCATGTTCCCGGTAATCTGATCAAGCATAACCGGCAGGCTGGCATTATCGGCCTTATTCCCTTTAAAAGCCTGTATATAGGTGATAAAATGACTGGCCGTATCAACGCTGAGCTGGCTGCGGTAATACAGGCGCATGGGCTTGCCGGGTTTGGTCGTCAAACGGGCATCAGGGTCTGAAGGATTACAATGTGTGTGATTGGTTAGAGCAGCCTTTTTACCCTTATCGTCTTTATTGTCATCTTCCGGCTTTTCCACTGACGGTGCTTGTTCATTCTCACTATTGTCGCTCAATTCCCGGCTGAAAACAGAGGCATCTTCCATTACTAACCTTTCAATCATGTGCTGCTTTGATGCATTTGCCGGTATTAAAGCGCTGTCGACAGCTTGCCGCTTGCCGCAAATCAGGCCTTTGCCAATGCATAACTTTAACACCTGTTTAAATAAGGTTAAGAATAACTCTTGGCCATAAAGCTGACGGGTGCGGCTCAGCGTAGAATGCCATGGCAGCTCTTCGCCCAGGTCATAGCCCAAAAAATAAAGAATGTCCATCCGCATTCCTGATGTGCCCACGATTCGCCGGTCGCTGTTCATGTTTTCCAGGTAGCCGACCAGCATCAGTTTCATAAAAACGACCGGATCAATGCTCTTTTGACCCTCTTTCCCATAATACTTTGTCGTGGCCCGATATATAAACTCCAGATCAAGTAGATGCTTTAATCGCCTATAAAAGTTATCAGCCGGTATATAGTCCGAAAGTTGAAACTGTATAAACAGCTTTTCCTGATGTGTTTTTTTGCCTTGCATGATCTAAAATAATCATTACAACAGGCTTAATAAAACTATCTTATTAACAATCTGTTAGTTGCGCAACAGTCAC
>JAMFSA010000158.1 GCA_026225055.1 Mucilaginibacter xinganensis
AACTTTAACATTTTAAAATGAAAAAACTTATTTACCCGGTATTAGGATTAGCTATGGCTTTATCTCTGCAATCATGTATAGATAACTGGAAAGCAAAATACTATAACGAAAAAACATTGGTTGACGATGGGGGCGTAACGCTTATTAAAAACGGACTAGAGGGTGGTTTGACTGAAATAGCTGCATCTCAATTAGCTGTAAAAAATTCAACTAACCCGGCAGTAGTAAGTTATGCAAAAACAATTATAGCCGACCATACTAAAGCTGATAGCACGCTTAAATTGATTGAAGCTGATAAATTATTAACTGAAAAAGATACCATTAGTGGTGAGCATCAGGAATTGATCGATAGTCTTGGTAAGAAAACAGGCGCAGAGTTTGACAAAGCTTATCTGGAAATGATGGTTAAAGATCATGAAGAAGCAGTTGAGCTGTTTACAGATGCAAGCGACAACAAAAATCAAACTATAAAAACTTTTGCAGCTGAAACATTACCAACCCTGCAAATGCATTTGGATAAGGCTAAAGAGTTAGCCGGATCAAAATAATACTAAAACTAAAAGTCATCCCGAACTCGTTTCGGGATCTCGTAAGTCGGGTAGCTTGCTTGGTGTACACCATGTAAATGAGATGCTGAAACAAGTTCAGCATGAAGGTGAGAAAGGATAAAAAATAGCGATGAGTTTTAAACTCATCGCTATTTTTGTTTTAAAACAGTTTCAATTGCTGTTCTACATGTGGTTTAGCTTTACCCATTACAGTACGGCCGCCATATTTCCATGAATTGTTCCGTTCCTCTTCAATTACTTTATCAAAGTTGGCATTGGGGGTAAAATCCTTCTCGGCGTTTTCTGCAATTTTTGAGAGACGTTTTATTGCTTCCGTTTTTTCTGATTGCCCCAACTTGGCTTTATAAACAGCGGTTTGCAAGGTGCTGATGGTTTCGTCATAAACTTTTATCGGAACAGGGAATGGATGCCCATCCTTACCGCCGTGTGCGAATGAAAAACGTGCCGGATCTTTAAATCGTGATGGTGTGCCGTGGATCACTTCACTAACCAATGCCAGCGATTGTAATGTGCGTGGCCCTAATCCTTGTAATAATAACAGGTCTTGAAAATCGGCTGGCTGCTTTTCATGCGCCAGCCAAAGTACAGCACCTAATCTTTTAAGATCTACGTCTTTTGCGCGCACATCATGGTGAGATGGCATTACCAGTTTACTAATTTCTTTCAGCATGCGCTCTGGATTTTCAGCAGCTATCTGCATTATACCATTCCGTGAGCCATCAGCCTGTTTATCGGCCATGTTTAAAATGTAACCGGTATTTTGCCCATATATGGAAGTATGCGGGTCATCCACAAACGAAGTTAATGATTCTGAAAGCCAATGATACCTGCGCGCGGTACTGCTCGCATCGCTCATGCCTTGCTGCACAACTGCCCATTTGCCGTTATCGCTCAAAATAAAATTGTGGGTATATAACTGGAATCCATCCTGTATAGCGGTATTATCAACCTTGGCGCTTAGCTTGCTGCATTTAACCAGGTAATTGCCATCAAGACCAGTTCTTTCGCTTATTTTAAGGAGCTCGTCGGGCGTTTGTTTGGAGTATTTGCCTTTACCGCCGCAAATGTAAATGCCCAGTTCTTTACTATGTGGGTTTACTGCCCGCTTTAAAGCGCCCATAACGGATGTGGTTATGCCCGATGAATGCCAGTCCATACCCATAACCGCGCCCAAACTCTGGAACCAGAAAGGGTCGCTGATGCGGCGCAGCAGGTCGTCCTTGCCATAATCTATCAGTATATTCTCCACAATAGCCAATCCCAGCTTCGCCATCCGCTCTGCAAGCCAAATGGGCACGTAACCATAATGTAATGGCAGATCAGCACTTCCCGAACGCTTCATGCTAACAAAGTTAGCAAAATGGAATTGTTTTTGTATAGTCATCCGAATTTATTTCGGGATCTCACATGTTAAGTAAACAAGCGTGAAGTAGACTTTGCATGTGAGGTGCTGAAACAAGTTCAGCATGACATTCAAGAGAATGATGGAGATAACGCAATTATTTCAAACCCTCAAAACTATACTGTGCCACGCTCCAAAAATCATCGAGCGCGATAATTCTTGGTTTGAAGAATGAGATCAGCTGCGGCCAATCGTTACGATTGTAGATGCTCACATTATCCAGTTGCAGGTAAATGCGACTGATTGTTTTGCCATATTCATCCTTATCGTGCAAAGCCCATATCCAGTCCTCATTTAGATAATTATTGAACATGGTTTTTAATTCCTTGAACTGTTCAAAGAATAATTCCTGAATACCTGCATCAGGATGGGTGATCACTATGCCGATAGTTGCAAATTGCTTATCGGCCTCCATTTTAAAGTACAGATGCTTGATGCCGGTTTTGTAGTTTACCCAGTTTACTTTTAAGCCATCGGCAGATAGTTGCGGGGAGATATATTGCCCGAACGCTGTCCAGAATGCTTGTCGTATTTGTGATGCTTCATCTTTTGAATACATGTTATTATTCTTGTTCTTGTCATTTCGAACGAGGTACGAGGAGAAATCTTCTGCATCTTGCATAATCGCTTTGCAAATCGCAGAAGATTTCTCCCTTTGGTCGAAATGACAATTTTATTTACCAGAAACGGCAAAATCCATACTTAGTTTACTATCCTGCGAATTACTGCCCAGTATCAGCTTGTAATTACCCGGATAGATCTTCCACTTGTGTGTTGTAAGATCCCATTTTTGCAGCTCACTTATAGGTATTTTTACAGTAACTGATTGTTCATCGCCCTTAGTTACCGAAACGCGTTCGAATGATTTTAGTTCCTTAAATGGCATGCGGTCAATTTGCGGGTATTCAATGTATGCTTGTAGTACTTCGTCACCATCAACCGCCCCGGTGTTTTTAATTTTAACTGTAGTAGTTAATGTATCGGTTGATTTGTAACTATTTTTTAAGCCATCCTGCAAAGTATAAGCAAAAGTGGTATAGCTCAAGCCAAAACCAAACGGATATTGCACTGGGCCATTATAATAACGGTAGGTGTGGCCTGTCATATTGTAGTTTGTAAAAGCAGGTACATTAGCTATCGATTTATAAAAAGTTAAGGGTAAATGCCCTGATGGTGATACTTTACCAAACACAATATCAGCCAAAGCATTACCGCCCTGCTCGCCGGGATACCAGGCCAGGATGATGGCATCTGCATAAGGTGCAATGGCATCTACGTCAATATCGCTTCCCGCTGTAATTACTGCGATAATAGGTTTATGACTGGCTTTACGCAGTTGCTTCATAAAGGTAATTTCGCTTGCAGGTAAACTCAGGTCTTTTTTATCGCCGCCTGATGCTGATAAGAAAGCATCGCCAGCTTCACCCTCTAAAACAGGCGATAAACCTATAACCGCTATAGTTACATCTGCATTACCTGCTGCCCAAATACCGCCAAAGTGTGTTGTATCTGTATAATTGCATCCAAGGTCATAATCAACGCTGGTGCCGGGGCCAACTGCCGAGGTTATGCCTTCGACAAAATTTACTACCTTATTGCTTACGCCATGATAGTTGGCAACCATTGGGTCATATGCCGCCGCATTGGGGCCTACCACCATAATACTGGAATACTTGCTTTTACTTAACGGCAAAACATTATTGTCGTTTTTTAGCAATACCATACATTGCTGGGCAACTTTGCGGGCAAGGGCTATGTGCGCCTCGTTGTGTACACTATCTGCACCGTAGCCATGATAAGGAACGGCATTCTGGTCGTCATAAAAGCCGAGTTTAAATTCGGTAATTAATAAAGTGCTAAGCGCTTGATCAACCTCTTTTTCGGTTATGAGTTTCTGGTTGATGGCTTCAATAATATCCTCCTGCAAAACCGTAGAGCAATCGAGGTTGATACCTGCTTTTATAGCGGCGGCAGCAGTTTCAACTGGGCCTTTTAATGTTTTGTGGGTTTCGTAAACATCGTTTAGCGCACCGCAGTCTGTTACTACGTGGCCCTTAAAACCCCATTCTTTTCTTAGAATATCAGTAAGCAAAGTTTTATTAATAGAATTTGGCATGCCGTTGATGCGGTTATAGGCCGACATTACTGAGTTTACCTTAGCATTAACCACCAAAGCGTGAAAGGCGTACAGGTAAGTTTCGCGCAGGTCCTTCTCATCAACCTGGGCATCAAAGTAATCGCGGGTAGCTTCCGGGCCGCTGTGTACGGCAAAGTGTTTGGCGGTGGCCGATACTTTCAGGTATTTAGGATCATCGCCCTGCAAGCCCCTTACAAATGCCGAACCCATGGTCGCGGTTAAATAAGGGTCCTCGCCGTAAGTTTCTTGTCCGCGACCCCAGCGTGGATCACGGAAAATATTAATGTTAGGAGTCCAAAAAGTTAACCCCATATATTGCAGGTGGTGATCCTGCGCGATAGCCAGGTTATATTTAGCCCGGGCTTCGGTTGATATTACAGTTGATACCTGCTTTAACAAATCATCATTAAAAGTAGCCGCCATGCCTATAGCTTGCGGAAACACAGTGGCTTCGCCAGCACGGGCAACGCCATGCAAGGCTTCATTCCACCAATTGTAAGCAGGTATGCCCAACCGGGGAACTGCCTGGCTGTTATAGCCTAGTAGCGCTACTTTCTCTTTTAATGTTAGCCTCGATACCAGATCCTTAGCCCGAGCTTCCATAGGTTGGGTAGCATCTTTATAAATTAATTTGTCCTGGGCTGAGGTAGTGAAGGTAATAGCAGCCAATAAACAGGTGAAAAAAGTAGCTTGTATTTTCATTGATGATTTTAAAGAAGGTTAAACTTAGTCAGAAATATTTATTTGTGTAGTGAATTAATCTTTAATTAGCATTTACTTTAGCAGAATAATTCACAGCCATCTACCTTAAAAATGAAAGTCAACTATAAATTATTGATAGCGGCGTTATTCGCCCTTTCAACTTGCTCCGTATCGGCACAAAGCATTGCTTTATATGATACCACTACTAAAGCACATTTAATAGCCAAACAATTCAGCTTTACTGAGGGCGTATCTGTAAATAAAAAAGGTGATGTTTTTTTTACCGATCAGCCTAATAATAAAATTTGGGAGTATGATATTAATGGTAAACTATCGTTGTTTTTAGATAGCGCGGGCAGATCGAACGGGATGTATTTTGACAATAAAGGCAATTTAGTAACCTGTGCCGATGAACACGATCAGTTATGGTCCATCAGCCCTAAAAAGAAAATAAAGGTTTTATTAACCGACTTGAACGGTAAGCTCATGAACGGCCCCAATGACATATGGATAGATGCCAAAGGCGGTATTTATATGACCGACCCTTACTACCAGCGTGATTACTGGACAAGAAAAGTATCCGCTTTGGATGGCGAAAAAGTTTACTATCTACCTAAAAATAGTAAGCAGCCCATAACGGTTGATGGAACACTGAAAAAACCCAATGGTATTGTAGGTACGCCTGATGGTAAATATTTATATGTTGCCGATATCGGTGCAAATAAAACCTATAAGTTCACTATTAACGCTGATGGTACTTTAATCAACAAAACATTAGCTGTAAACCAGGGATCGGATGGGATGACGCTGGATGAAAAAGGCAATATTTACTTAACTGGCAAAGGTGTAACCATTTACAATCCGCAAGGCGAAAAGATTGGCCATATAGCTATTGATGAACCGTGGACAAGCAATTTATGCTTTGGCGGGAAAGATAAAGATGTATTATTCATTACGGCATCTACCGCGTTTTACTGCATCAAGATGAATGTAAAGGGAGTGGAGTAGTTATTGGTCATTTTGTCATTAGTCATTGGTCGGTAATGTTATTCATGTGATTGAAAACCAAAGGTTATCGTCGATGTTATGTGTAAATTAAGGGATTAATCATTGATCTCAAGCAACGACAAAAGGACAGGTAGAAATGATTTTTAAATGCCAATTTTTCAGAGTTAGCGCATTGGTCGATTTTTTGAAT
Source organism: Mucilaginibacter xinganensis (assembly GCA_026225055.1). GTDB lineage: Bacteria > Bacteroidota > Bacteroidia > Sphingobacteriales > Sphingobacteriaceae > Mucilaginibacter > Mucilaginibacter xinganensis_A. The sequence continues at coordinate 6,009 of JAMFSA010000158.1, forward strand.
GGTACTTATTATGAATTTTAACAACTTTACCATAAAAGCACAGGAGGCCGTGCAAAAGGCTTCTGAAATTACAAGCGGCAATCAGCAGCAGGCTATCGAGCCGGCGCACTTGCTCAAAGGCTTGTTATTGGTTGATGAAAACGTTATATCCTACTTATTAAAAAAATTAAACGTTAACCTCAACCGGTTAAACGATATACTCGATCAGCAAATAGCATCATACCCTAAAGTTAGCGGCAGCGATGTGTATTTATCGTCGGCAGCTAATGCAGTGCTGCAAAAAGCACAATCATATTTAAAAGAATTTAAGGATGAATTTGTATCGGTAGAACATATCTTACTGGGCGTTTTAGCTGGTAACGATAAAACCAGCAGCGCCTTAAAAGATTTTGGTGTAAATGAAAAGGACCTTAAAAAAGCCATTATCAGCTTACGTGGCGATAGCAAGGTAACCGATCAGAATGCCGAAGCTACTTACAACGCACTTAACAAATATGCCCGTAACCTGAATGAATATGCCGAATCGGGAAAATTGGACCCGGTTATTGGCCGTGACGAGGAGATCAGGCGGGTGATACAGATCTTATCGCGCCGTACAAAAAACAACCCAATTTTGGTTGGTGAGCCGGGCGTTGGTAAAACGGCTATTGCAGAAGGCATCGCTTTCAGAATTATTAAAGGTGATGTGCCTGAAAGCTTAAAATCAAAGACCGTTTATTCGCTGGATATGGGTGCGTTGATAGCAGGCGCTAAATACAAAGGCGAGTTTGAGGAAAGGCTGAAATCGGTTATAAAAGAAGTGATCCAGGCTGATGGTGAGATCGTATTATTTATTGATGAGATCCACACCCTTGTTGGTGCGGGAGGTGGCGATGGTGCCATGGATGCTGCTAATATATTAAAGCCGGCCCTTGCCCGAGGCGAATTAAGAGCTATTGGTGCAACAACCCTAAACGAATACCAAAAATATTTTGAAAAGGATAAAGCCTTAGAGCGCCGTTTTCAAATGGTGCTGGTTGGCGAGCCGGATACACAGGATGCAATTTCCATTTTGCGTGGATTGAAGGAACGTTATGAGGCACACCACAAGGTGCGGATAAAAGACGAGGCTATTATAGCCGCTGTTGAAATGTCGCAGCGTTATATTGCTGATAGGTTTTTACCTGATAAGGCCATCGATTTAATGGATGAGGCTGCCAGTAAACTGCGTTTGGAAATGGATTCCGTACCGGAAGCTGTTGATGAACTGGAACGTAAAATAATGCAGCTGGAAATCGAGCGCGAAGCTATTAAACGTGAAAAGGATACTGCTAAGGTTAAAACGTTAAGTGAAGAGATTGCCAATCTATCAGCCGAACGTGATTCATTGCGTGCCAAATGGCAGGGTGAAAAAGACCTGGTAGATGGTATCAACCTAAAAGTTGAACAGATAGAGAACTACAAGCTGGAAGCTGACCAAGCCGAACGTGCCGGAGATTATGGCAAGGTAGCTGAATTACGTTACGGAACCATTGTTAAGGCACAGGCAGAAGTAGAGCAATTAAAAGCTGCTTTGTTAGAAAATCAGGCCGACAGCCGTATGTTGAAGGAAGAAGTTACCGCAGATGATATTGCAGGCGTAGTTTCACGGTGGACAGGTATCCCGGTTTCAAAAATGATCCAGAGCGAACGCGAAAAATTGCTGAATTTGGAAGATGAACTGCACAAACGTGTGGCAGGACAGGAGGAAGCAATTGAGGCGATAAGTGATGCTATAAGACGTAGTCGTGCAGGTTTGCAGGATAAGCGTAAACCTATTGGTTCGTTTATATTTTTGGGTACTACGGGTGTTGGTAAAACTGAGCTGGCAAAGGCTTTAGCTGAATATCTCTTTAACGACGAACAAGCCATGGTGAGGATAGATATGAGTGAGTACCAGGAACGCCATGCCGTGTCAAGACTGATAGGAGCGCCTCCGGGCTATGTGGGCTATGATGAAGGCGGACAATTAACTGAAGCCGTTCGCAGAAGGCCATATAGTGTGATCTTGCTGGATGAGATTGAGAAAGCCCATCCGGATGTATTCAATATTCTGTTACAGGTTTTGGATGATGGTCGTTTAACGGATAATAAGGGCCGTGTGGTTAACTTTAAGAACACCATTATCATAATGACCTCCAATATTGGTTCGCACATAATACAGGAGAATTTTGAAGGCCTGGAAGATGATAACCGTGATGGTATCATCGCCAAAACTAAAAATGAGTTGTTTGAGCTGTTGAGGAAAACCATCCGTCCGGAGTTTTTGAACAGGATCGACGAGATCATCATGTTCACCCCGCTTACCCGTGATGAAATAGGTGACATTGTAAAACTGCAGTTCAGGCATGTACAGCAAACTTTAGCTGAAATGGGCATCACGCTGGATGCATCAGAAGAAGCACTGGATTGGCTGGCGCAACTAGGTTACGATCCGCAATTAGGTGCAAGGCCGCTGAAAAGGGTTATCCAAAAGAAGATCCTTAATGAACTGTCAAAACAGATCCTCGCAGGTAAAATTGATAAAGACAGCAGGATCAAGCTGGATGTTTTTGATAACAACTTTGTTTTTCTGAATTCACCTGAAACCGCTGAAGTTTAATGTAGTTAAATTCATCATATATAAAAAGAGCCACCTTAATAGGGCGGCTCTTTTGTGTTAATATTGCTTAACAGATCTTATTTTTTATCCGATTTATCATTTTTGGTTTGAGGCTTGGGTTGTGGTTTTTGATTATTCGATGGATTTCTGCCGCCTCTTGAACCACTATTAGGTTGATTCTGATATGTACCACCATGACCGTTGTTTGAAGATGGTGTAACGCTGCCTGTACCTTTAGGTATGCTCACACCAGAATTTTGGTTGGGCGTGTTGCTTGTACCTGTTCTTCCATTCGGGTTGTTATAAGCAGGTCTTGGAGTTGTAGTATTTGTGACCGGATTTTGGTTAACGGTATTGGTGTTGTTAGTGGCCGGCCTTGTATTTTGGTTATTGTAGGTTGGTCTTGAAGTTGTGCTGTTCACAGCCGGATTTTGGTTGACGGTATTAGTGTTACCAGCGGCTGGTTTTGTGTTTTGATTATTATAACCACCTCTTTGATTGCCATTGTTACCCGCAGAGTTAGCATTTGGTCTTTGATTTGGTGTAGGGCTCACAATTTTTTCAGGAGCTCTTGGCGCTGCAATATTCATGGGTTTATTACCATTAGTTGGCGAAGCAAATTGATTTTTATCGTTCCTTGCTGCGCGTTGGTTCCTGATCTGGTCAGGAGTTTGTTGTATGCGTGGCTGGCGTTCTATTTGTACTTCCTGTGGCGATGGTTTGGCTATAACACCACCTCTGCCGTTAAAGCTGCTGCTGTTCCTGGCTGGCTGGTTTACAATTACTGTATTGTTTACATAAGTATTGTGCACACTCACGCTCACTCTTACTACAGCAGTATTGTAGTGATAATGACCGCTCCGCCACTCGCCGCCGTAATAACCATGGCCACCGTAACCATAGCCATAATAAATGCCACCATAATAGCCTACACTGGTACCCCAGTATCCGGAATGATAATAATAACCAAAGCCATTGAACGACCAGTAAGCAGGTGTCCATAAAAGCCCATCTGATGGCGGTGCTACCCACACACCCGGAACCCAGTAATATTGCCTGGCATCTATACTATATGCCCAATAGCCGGGCTGCCATAAATAGCCATCCTGCGGGCATTCAGGCTGATCGTAGGTAGGCAAGGCCGGTGGAGGTGTTGACGCGGTTGCTGTAGTATCTACAGGTGTAGTATCATCCGTTTGTTGCTGTTGGGTATTATCAGGCGGGGCACTCAGGTTATTGAACCAACCTAATTGCTGGCACCTGTTTAAGTTAGCCATATTATCCTGCGAGATCCATTGCGCTGCAAGATTCTGGTCACCACCTGCACCATGCGGATCGTTATAATACAGCTTGTTTTGATCTACATTGTAAATAAAAGTATAAACAGGTACAACAGTGCCAAATACTTTGGTAGTTTCCTGTAACTGGTATTCGTTACCGTTTGAAGGATCTGTCTGGGTGATCACATAGGCATTATGACCCATTACATGCTTATATTGTTTTTGGACGATGATGGTGTTGGTTACCAGGTCGATAAGCGCGTTTTTAAATAAGATCGCGGTATCGCTGTTGGCTAATACTTCCTGTCCGTTTTGCGCGTCAACTATATAAATTTTTGCCGTAGGATAATTATCAGGAACACCATTTTGCGCATAGGCTGTAAAGCTGATTGCAAGTAATAAAGAGAAAGCAAGGGTAAAGAACTTCATGTTCAAATGAGCGGGATTAAGTTTAATCAATAGCATTAATAAATATTCTTCAATTATAATGACCTCATTAGGGGAAAGCAATCATTTAAATGTCGAGCGTGCAAAATTATCAGAAATAAACGGTATTACCGTAAAATATTTGCCTGATTAGTAAGTCAATAAACATTACACATCAATTATGCCAGCTTACAGCAGGTAGCTTTAACCAAACAATAACATTATTGCTTGGTTATACATATATCAAACAAGCATAATCATTTACTTAAACATACCATCACCCATGATAACATATAACAATTTAGTAGAAGCTACTAACGACCTGATGAAAAGGGGTTATACCGAAAACCTGAGCCTTGAAGGCGATACGATAGACGACAAAGAAAAAAACATCCACATGACTGCCGACGACTTTCAGATAGATGAGTTCTATCGTTTTGAAGGGCCAAGTAATCCGGATGATATGTCGATAGTTTACGCAGTTACATCTGATAAATATAAACTGAAAGGTGTATTGATTAACGCCTATGGAACTTATGCCAATAATAGTTCATCGGCCATACAAGCCAAGTTAAACCACAATCAGGTGAGCGATAATTTACACAGGGAAGATAAACCGACTGAGGATAAAAACTAATCCAAATAAAAGGCCGTGTCATTGCGGGCGTAGCGCGGCAACCTCGTAGCTTGTATATTAAAACGCGACGAGGTTGCTTCGTCGTTCCTCCTCGCAATGACATGTTGTTATGAGAGGCTATAATTTTGCCAGCAATTTTCTGCCTCTTGCCTGTATAGCCGCGCTTCCATTCTTCATCAAAAACTGTAATTGATTTGCCAATTCTTCCGCTATCCATGGGTAACGGTTACGCAGGTTAAACAAAGCTTCAGCGGCATGTACTTTTACGGCGATAAGCATTTTGGAGTCGATCATCCAATCGAAGCATTGCTCAATCACGGGCTTCATATCAGTTGATTGTATTTTTTCTTTTATTGGGATAGAGGTTTTTGGGGATGTAATGTGCATCATGATCTTGGCGTAATGTCTCTGACAGCTTGGGTAAGTAACATCCTTAAATCGCGTAAGCAAATAATCCAGATCGGTTAAATAGAAGTCCGGATCAGCCAGGAAAACATTTTCCAACAGCCACGCGGCACGAAAGGCGATGGTTTTATCGGAATTGAATGTTGTATCTATCAAATCGCGTAAAGCAAATTTTCGTTCCTTCAGTATCACAGCCAGTTTATTCACCTTTGTTTTGCCAAAAGTGGCTGATAATTGCTGTATGAGCTCGGCCTGCGTCACGATTTGGCTTGAAAATTCGATAATTTGAGAATTTGAAATTAGTTAAAATCAAACTCATCTTCAAATCCGTAAATTGTCAAATCTTCAAATTGTCTGTCATCAAATCAAAAAAATTATACATTTGTCAACCGTTTTAACGGAACATTACTACATGGTTAAATTCAATCGTTTTACACTCGATAATGGCCTGCGTGTCATTGTTCATGAAGATCATACAACACCAATGGCGGTAGTTAACATACTTTATGATGTTGGCGCGCGCGACGAAAACCCCGAACAAACCGGTTTTGCCCATTTATTTGAGCACCTGATGTTTGGCGGTTCGGTAAATATCCCAAGTTATGATGAACCCCTGCAAAGGGTAGGCGGCGAAAATAACGCCTTCACCAGCAATGATATTACCAATTATTATATCACCCTGCCATCAAATAATATCGAAACTGCCTTTTGGCTCGAGAGTGACCGCATGCTGAGCCTGGCCTTTAACAAAAAGAGCCTTGATGTGCAGCGTAATGTGGTGATAGAAGAGTTTAAACAGCGTTACCTGAATCAGCCTTATGGCGATGTTTGGTTAAAGCTACGCCCGCTGGTTTACAAAAAGCACCCGTATCGCTGGGCAACCATCGGCAAGGAAATAAAACATATTGAGGATGCCCGCATAGAAGATGTAAAAGCCTTCTTTAAAAAACATTATAACCCGCAAAACGCTGTCATGGTAGTTGGGGGTGATGTGAATCTGGAGCAGGTAAAGCAACTATCCGAAAAATGGTTCGGGCCGATACCCGCAGGTGAAAAATATCACCGCGATCTGCCGCAGGAACCTGAACAGCACGACGAACGCCGTGAAACGGTTACAGCTAAAGTGCCGTTGAATGATGTTTATATCGCTTTCCAGATGGAAGGTCGTACCGATGAAGTTTATCACGCTAATGAATTGTTATCAGATATACTTTCGCGTGGGCATTCATCAAGATTGTATAAGAGCTTAGTTAAGGAAAACCAGGTATTTAGCGATGTACATGCCTATTTAAGCGGAAGCCTTGATACCGGTATGTTTGTGTTTGAAGGTAAACCATTGGAAGGCATAAGCATTGAACAAGCTGAAGCAGCAATTTGGGAACAACTGGAAATACTTAAAACTACCGATGTACCCGCTGATGAGCTGACCAAGGTAAAGAACAAAACCGAATCAACCACGATCTTCTCTGAAATGTCGCTGCTGGATAAGGCGATGAACCTGGCTTATTATGAGCTTTTGGGCGATGCAGATGAGCTGAACCACGAAACCGAAAAATACCTTGCAGTAACAGCGGCAGATATAAAGCAACAGGCTAATAAATTATTCAGAAAAGATAATTCATCAACATTGATTTATCTTGCGGAGAAGGTTCAATAGTTCATTGGCTCATTAGTTCATTGGTGCAAAGCGCATACCAACGAACAATTGAACGATACCAATGAACCATTTAACAAATGAACCAATGAACAACAAAGAAATGAACAGAAAAGAAGCGCCTGCTTATCAGGCCATCGATCATATTAATTTAATAAAGCCTGAGCACACCCAACTGGCTAATGGCTGTAATATATATTGCTTTAACTCCGGCGACCAGGAATTGGTGCGCATTGAGTGGGTATTTGGTAACTTGAGATTTAACCCGGCTAACCCGCTGTTAAATTTAGCGGTAAATACCATGCTGAACGATGGTACCAAAACCCTAACCGCTGCCCAGATTGCTGATACTATAGATTTTTACGGCGCTTTTTTCCAGGCGGAATATGGCTACGATAATTCGGAAGTTACCTTATACAGCTTAAACAAGCATTTGCACAAAACATTGCCGGTTATAAAGGATATCCTTACCAATTCTATTTTCCCGGAAAAGGAACTGGAAACCTTTGTGCGCAACCAACAGCAAAAATTGCAGGTGAGCCTGGAAAAGAATGATGTAGTTGCCAGGCGTAACTTTAACAAAGCCATATATGGTGATAGCATATACGGTTATGCAGGCATTGCAGATGATTACAAAACCTTGCAGCGTGATGATCTGCTGACACATTACCAACAAATGTACCAGCCATCAAATTGCACCATCATCATAGCCGGTAAAATTGAACAGGAAACTATTGACCTGCTAAAAAATACTTTCGGGGATAGTTGGACAAATACCGACGAGAAGCCTGATACGACTCAACCCGAATTAACAGCAGCAGCCGAACATTTCTATTTTACCGAAAAGCCTGACGCACTGCAATCTGCTATCCGCATGGGCTTGCCGTTCATTAACCGTAGTCATCCCGATTTCCCATCGGTACAGGTATTGAACACTGTTTTGGGCGGTTATTTTGGTTCACGACTGATGGCTAATATCCGTGAGGATAAAGGCTATACCTACGGCATCGGCTCGGGCATGAGCTCATTAAAACATGCCGGTGCTTTTTTCATCGCTACGGAGGTAGGGGCAGATGTGTGCAAATCGGCTGTAAGTGAAATAGAAAAGGAGATCAATATCCTTAAAACAGAACTCATCCCCGAAGAAGAACTGGCCTTAGTGCGCAACTACATGCTAGGTTCGTTATTAGGTAGTTTAGAAAATGTTTTCTCCCATGCTGATAAATTCAAAAGCCTGTATTTCTCCGGTTTGGATTATGATTATTATGATCGCTATACCGAAACCATAAGAGCAATCACCTCAGATGATTTGATAAAACTGGCTGATAAGTATTTGAATTTGGATGGGTTTTATAAGGTGATAGTGGGGAAGTATTGATGAGCGGCGCAATACAGAGTCCTTTCAATAATAAAATGGGGGAAGAGTAATTATGAATAATAGTTAATATATTAGTTTAGTAATAGACTAATAAAATGAGTGCTTTATATGTATTGGGAGGAATAGTACTGTTGGCCTTTGGAATATGGCAAACAACAAGAACGCTGAAGGTTTATAACCAAGGTGAGGAAGATAAGTTAGGTGCTGATATTAAAATGTTGGGTGCTGGTATAGGAGCAATAATAGGTGGAGTTATTATAATTGTACAACACATATAAATAAATAATGGTTCCGCCACTGGCTTCAGTTTAACTGAAGCCTAAAAGATGCTCTGCTCTAACTCAGCCAGTTTGCAACTGGCAAACGCATCTCCAATTGTCATCTCCAAATCAACAAATACCCAATCCAAACAATTCCGAAATCCAAATTCCGGAATCCGAAATAAATTGCTACCTTTGTCCGGCAAATAATACCTACAAATAATTATTTGCTATGCAGTCAAACCCCTCTAAATTTGTTGCCGAAGGTTTAACTTACGACGACGTCCTTC